>CAYMME010000041.1:0-26945 GCA_964391465.1 uncultured Planctomycetales bacterium | reverse complement strand
TTGTCACCTTGTCTCCCACTCTCCTTGTCATTCTGCCGCGCCAGTTCCCTCAGCAGATACTTGAGCGCAGGATCCTTGATCTCACCGTCCCCTTGCCCCGGCGGATTCTGCAACGGCTCCATACCATCCATGAGGATCGCCCAAGCCACCGGCTCGTTGTTGCGTTCCAGGATGATCTGAACGATCTGGTCCAGGCTCGGAGTATCCATCATCATCGACGCTTCGGCGTACGCCGGGCCGTCCGCGAGATCCCAAATACGATCCGTGTCCGGGGCATGGGCTCCGCCCGCACTGCAATTCAGCCCGCCGATGCCCAGGTAGCTCGTCCCCAGGTCGAGCGAACGCTCGAACCGCGGCGCCGTGGCATCCTCGGCCTCGGTGGGAGTGTAAACATCGAACGTATTGTCGCCGGTCGCCGGCAGAACGCCGTTCTTCAGCTCGCCGTCGCCGTTCCAGTCCGCACCCAGGGTCGCGACGACCGCCTGGAAGTTCTCATGCGCGATCGCGTTCATCTGGATGACGCCCGGACCGTATTTGAAGTCGAACTGAGTAACCGGGGGAAGACCACCAAGCGCCACAACCTGCACGCCGTCCGTCACCTCGATGGAGACGCTCGTGCCCATGTCGGGAGCTGCGGCGGGATTGTCCGCGATGCCCAGCATGGCAAAGCCGGCAGCCGAACCGCCCTCGTTCAGTTTCCTGACCAGCGGCAGCTCCTTGAACGCGAGCATCACGAGGGCCAGGTTGTCCATGTCCTGCAACGGATCGGCGTTCTCGACGTCCACATTCGCGTAGGCGTTGGCGTCGTTCAGCGCCGGATCGATCGTGTCACGCAGGTACGCCGCCAAGTCGAAGCCGGCGTCGATGGGAGCATTGTGAGAAGGCAGCAGGCTGGCCCACGGATTACCGAGCTCGCCGTTGACGAGCGTCGAGAGCTTGTCGCGCTCGATGATGTAACCGCTCCAGGACGTCAAGTCCTGGCCGTATGGCTCCTGCAGGCTTTCGTTCGTCTGGGCGAACCGATGGCCGGTGCCGCCCGCATCAACATCACGCCACTTCTTCATGTTGGCGACGCCGAAGATGTACCGGCGATGCTCGTCGTTCAGAGGGTCGACGTTGTTGACGCTGTACCAATACTTCGGCGCCCCCTGGCCGTGCTGGTTGGCGCGAGCATTGTTGTACATGCCGTTGTTGTTCTCACCGTCCCACTCGGGATGGTCGTTCGTCTCCCAGTCGTAGTCCCGCGTGCTGACGTCGTCGCGCGGGGTGGGGCCGTCGTACGTGCCGTTCTCGTTCAGGTCGTTGGAGTTGATGCCGACCGCAAACCACGAATCCCAGAACTCGCTCTCCTGCACACGACCGTCCCACAGACGACCGGCCGTCGACATCTCACTCTGGTTCGTGCAGTCGTTGCACCCAGGCGGGAACACCTCTTGGAAGTTCCACAGCGCGGTGAAGTGGTACGCGTCCGGATCGAACGGATCGTAGTCGAAATTGGCCTCCGGGGCGCTGCTGTGCCGGACGATCAGGCCGGACCACAAGCCACCCGGATTGTCCGGTGCCAGCCCCATCTGAGCATACCGGCCCAGATTCGTCGCACTCGCGGACATGGGGTTCACGTCGTCGGCGGTGTAGGGCAACCCATCGTCGCCGACATAGGCGTCGACATAGTCATATGGTCCGGCCGCACCGCCGATGAGGGGATGCACGCCCACCTGGTTTGCGAACCACCAGTCCTTGTACTGCGCGCTCGCGGGCGCCACCAACCCGAGCAGGCCGAAGGCGATCGCCAAGCCTCCCAGAACTCGTCCTACCTTAACGCTTCTCATTGGCTTTCCCTTTCAAAAAGGAACCCGAAGGGGCTAGACGGACCCCTCCCACGAAAACCTAGCTACAGAAACCACCAACCGATTTGATGGCTCAACCTTCCCACAAACGTTGGCATCATTAGCCTTCTTGACTCCCCCCAAGTCAGTCGCAGACGCCGCCACAGCCGCCTGCCACGCACGCCGCGAGCCGCGCCGATGGCACGCCCGCCACGGTCTTCCATTGTCGTGAAGCTGCCGCGAAATGTCAAACCCCTCACGCAAAAGTCTACAGGCAACCGATACCGCAAGGACGGTTAGCATCGGCCTGCAACGCTTCTCACCTCATGCCGTCGCGCATCCACTTGCTCGTCTCGAAGTGCTGTCGAGGGGATGAGCCCTACCGCTCCTGATACCCTCACCTCACTGCTTTAGTTTGTACAAACTCCCCCCCCGTGTCAAGGGCAAATTCACACCTTTTTTTGTGGACCAGCCTGCGCAGATGCGCCGCGCGGCCTCGCAACCACGGAACGGACATGCGATTCGATGTGCCCCGTATCTTAACCGTTCTGCCTGAGCCGCACGCCTCCCCCACTCCGCGAATTCCCACCCCCCCCTCGAACGGCAGCGAGCCCCCGCACGAGGCGCACGCCGCGGGCAAAGTCGACCCGCGCCCCCACCGCGGACAATCCGCAATCGGCCGAGCCACCAAAGCAGCGTGCGCGTTCCGGGCCTTCGTCCGGAACGCCCGGCAAAATCACGGGTTCTGGCCAATCCGATAAGCACTCAGACGGGCGCCAATCTCCTTCGAGAGACGCACGTCGCCGGCAGCGCGAGCCAGCGTCTGGGCCCGCTGCGCTGACGCGATTGCCCGCCGGAAATCCCCGCGCTCTGCGTGGGCGGCCGCCAGCGTGTGGAGCACCCGGGGATGACGGCCCTCCGTCCATCCGTTTGCCTGCTCCGCCAGCCGAACGGCCTCATCCCCGTTCCTCAATTCCCGGCGCGGGCAGGTGGCCAGGAGCAGGCCCAGCGCGTTCGCCAGTGACACACTCCGCGGGCTATGCTCGAGCCCCTTCCGCCAGACGGCAGCGGCCTCAGCGAACGCACCGCGTTCGGCCAGTAGCCCGCCCAGACGGCCCCGCACTCCCACGAGGGCCGGATCCCGAGCAAGGGCTCGGCGGGAGTAACGAATCGCCTCGTCGACCTGGTTGGCCTCGCCGAACGCCCAGGCAAGGTTCGCGAGCGTCGCCGGATCGTCCGGAAGCAGGTTCAGCGCTTGCCGCAGTTGCTCGATCGCGTCCTCCACCCTCCCCCCTTCGACCAGCGCTACCCCGAAGTGCCGCCGGATCGTCGCGTCCGCCGGCGCAAGCTCGATGGCCCGGCGGAAACAGACAGAGGCCTCCTCGATCTTCCCTGCACGGCCCAGGGCGACGGCCAAGTCGGTTTGGGGCTTCGCATTGTGCGGCTCTATGCGCGCCACCGTGCGGAAGCGGCTCACCGCCTCACCCCACTCGCCGCGCTCGGCGAGGTGCTTCCCCAGGTTGGCGTGCGCTACGACGTGCTCGGGGTCCAGGCGAATCGCGATGCGGTAGTGTGCCATCGCCTCGTCAACGTCGCCCCGCCGGTCGAGCGCACACCCGAGGCTGCCGTGAGCCCGGGCGTAATCGGGAGCCAGCCGCACCGCCCGGCGGAGTAGCTCGATCGCTTCGTCGATTTTGCCCCGATCCAGCAGCAACTCGGCCTGCGTACGAAGCGTTCCAGCGTCATCCGGAAGCGCCTCGATCGCCGTGGCGAGGAGTCGGGCACTCTCCTCGTCCTTCCCCGCCCAGTCGAGAACCGTGGCCAGCGTGCGAGCCGCGAGCGCGTGATCCCGCTCGGTCAGGGCACCGACCAGGGCTTCGCCGACCTCCGCAGCTCTCGCGTCGTTCCATTCAGACCGGGGTGTCACGGTCCCGGCCGCGACGAGGTGGTCCAGCAGGGCCCGAGCAAGAAGGCCGGTGGCTTCGATCGTCGGATGCACATGGTCCAGGAAATCCTCACTGCCGAGGATGGCATGACCGGCCCGAGCCCGGCAGCGTTCCTTCAGCATGGCCTCAAAGTCGATCACCGGCACATCGTGGCGCCGGCCGACCTCCGCGATGGTGGAGCGCATCGCAGGCAGGGCACGGAGCGGGGCCACGTCCTCCTCGACTGCCCGCTTGAAGGCGGCGCCGGCTTCCTCGTGGCGTCCGACTGCGAGCAGAGCCCGACCGAGATCGAAGTGGGTCCGGGCGTACCGATCATCCAGAGCCAGCGCCTCGGCCAGGGCCGCGGCCGCGGCCGAGGAATCGTCCTGCTCCATTGCGCTCTCGGCCCGACCCACCAGGCCCTGCCATCGGGTGAGTTCCTCAGCCGTGAGCCCCGCACGATTCTCGCTCTTGAACGGAGAGAAATCCCGCAAGTTCGCCGGCGTCGTGACGAAAACAAGCCCGGCGCCCGCCGCGCGGGCCAGCGCCGCCATGCGCCCGAGGTTGTACCGGTAATGGTCCAGGACCTGAACCGCCAGCTCATCGTCGCGACGGTAATTGTCCAGCCCCACCGTAGTGTCGAGCATCGTCTGGACCTCGCCCGTCAACTCGTAACGCTGACGCGCGGCGTCCCGCCCTGCCGGCGCGAGCCGGCGCTTGGCCGACACCAGTGCCGAATAGATGCGCGAGCGGTACAGCGCAAGATTGACGGCGGTCACGACCGAATGCTCTTCGATAATCCCCTGGTAGGTGCGGCGTTCGAGGAACTCGTTGTGACCGGAGTACACAATGTACAAATCCGGCTCGTAACGGTTCAGGTCCTCCATGAGGGCGGTAACACGATAGCTGGCGTACGAAATACCTCCGGCGTTGATGACCTCCCACTTCCGCGACGGATCAGCCGCGGCGAGAAACGCCCGCAGCCATCCCGCAAACGACGTGCGGTCGTCATAGGGTCGACCGAAAGTGGTCGAGCCGCCCAAGCAGAAGATCCGGAAGGTGTCGGGCTCCTTCGCCGCCCGAAATGACTGGTGATTGAAGAATCGCAGCTTCTTCGCGGCCGTCTCCACCACGCCGGACTCGGACGGCACGAACAGCGGCGAGGCCGACCGGAAACCCACGTACGGATCCTGCGTCACGCTGACCGGGTCGATCCCGCCGAGAGCCAGCACAACCTCGAGCACCGCCAGCAGCCCCACCAGGACGATGACCGAGAACGCCGCCTTCTTTGAGCGGGACAACTTGGCGGCGCCGTCATCGGCCGCAGGGGCAGGTGTGGGCTTCTGCTGCGCAGGTTTCATGCGACGCCCTGAATGGCAACCCTCGGGTCCGGAAACCGCGATCACGGGTTCCGGCGGGCCTGATAGGCCCTCGCGCGGTTCTCGATTACCTTCGCCAAATTCGAGTCCCCCGCCTTCCGGGCCAACGCCTGCGCTTGTCGCGCCGTCCTGACGGCGCGATCAAAATCGCCGCGCTCGGCGTAGGCGGCCGCCAGCGTATGGAGCACACGCGGGTGACGCCCCCGGGTCCGCTCGTTGACCTGCTCCGCCAGTCTTACGGCCTCGGCACCATCCCGCAGCTCACGACGCGGGCACGTGGCCAAGAGCATGGCCAGCGCGTTCGCCAGCGAACCATCCTGTGGCATGCGCGTGAGGCCCTCGCGCCAAACCGCAATCGCCTCGGCGAACTCGCCGCGCTCCACTAGATGCTCACCCAAGGCACCGCGCGCCCCAACCATGTCCGGATCGCGGGCAAGGGCCCGCCGATAGTGACGGATCGCCTCCTCAAAGTCACCTTTCTCGGCGAGGACCCCGGCCAAATCGGCCAGCGGTTCGGGATGGTCGGGACGCAGACGAAGCGAGTGTCGGAAGCAATCGATGGCCTCGTCGCGCCGGCCCGCGCGAGCCAACGCCTTGCCCGAGTTCTGAAGAATGTTGGCGTCTTCCGGCGCGAGCTCCAGCGCCCGAGCGAAGCAGGCCATGGCTTCGTCGATCCTGTCCTGCCGACCCAGGGCCACGCCAAGATCGTTGTGGAAGTCGGCGTTGGCGGGTTCGAGGCGCACGGCCGCACGGTATTGGTCGATCGCCTCCTCCCAACGGCCGCGAGCAACCAGATGCTTCGCCAGGTTGACGCGCGGCACCGCGATGTCGGGGTCCATGCGAATGGCCGCGCGATAGTGCTGCATCGCGAGGTCAATCTCGCCCTTACGGGCCAATGCCGCCCCGAGGTTCACGTGCCCCCAGACGAAGCTCGGGTTGACTTGCACGCTCCGGCGGAACAGCACAATCGCCTCGTCCAGCCGGCCTGCCTTCAGGAGGATCTTGCCCCGCATCACCAGCGCCTCGACATCGTCGGGAATCACCTCGCGGGCCTTGTCGACCAGCCGCGCACTCTCCTCGAGCTTGCCGGCCCACTCGAGCACCATGGCCAGGTTCCGGAGGGCGACGGCGTGATCTCGCTCCGTGAGCGTGCTCACGAGCGCCGCTCCGATCGCATCGGCCTTCTCGTCCCCCCAGTCGGCGGACGGCTCGACCCAGCCCTCCGCCGCCATCCGGTCCAGAATCGCACCGGCCAGCACACCCGTCGCCTCGATCGTGGGATGCACGTGGTCGAGAAAGTCCTCGTCACCCGGAATCGCGTGACCGCTTCGCTCGCGGCTCCGCGCCTCCAGCAGCCCCACGAAATCCACCACCGCAACGCCGTGCCGACGCCCCACCTCCTCGACGATCGAACGCATCGCCGGCAACGCCCGAAGCGGGGCCACATCCTCAACCACTGCGCGGCGGAACGCCTCGCCCGCCTCCTCATATCGCTCCAACGCCAGCAACGCCCGCCCCAGGTCGTAGTGCGTCTGCGCGTAGCGCCCGTCGATTGCCGCCGCCGCCGCCAGCGCCCCCGCCGCCGCGGACGGATCGTCGCCCGCCATCGCCTCCGACGCCCGATCCACCAAGCCCTCCCACTGGGCCAACTCCGCCGCCGTCAGATCCGCGCGATGCGCGTTCTTGAACGGACTGAAGTCCTTGTGGTTCGTCGCCGGCGTCACGAACAGGATCTCGGCCCCCGCGGATCGCGCCAGCGCCGCCATCCGCCCCAGGTTGTACCGGTAGTGGTCGAGAATCTGCGACGCGAGCGCGTCGTCGCGATGGTAGTGGTCCAGGCCCACCGTCGTGTCCAGCATGGCCCGGACTTCGCCCGACAGCTCGTACCGCTCCCGCGCCGCGCTCCGCCGTTCCGGCACCAGCCGGCGCTTCGCCGCGACCAGCCCCGCGTAGATCCGAGACCGATACAGCAGCAGGTTCACCGCAGTCACAGCCGGGTGCTCTTCGATGATCCCGCCGTACGTCCGACGCTCGAGAAACTCGTTGTGCCCCGAGTAGATGATGTACAGGTCCGGCGCGTACCGGTTCAGCTCCTCCATCAGGGCCGACACCCGGTAGCTCGCGTACGAAATCCCCCCCGCGTTGATCACCTCCCACTTGCGCGACGGATCAGCCGCAGCGAGAAACGCCCGCAGCCACCCGGCAAACGAAGTCCGATCGTCGTAGGGTCGCCCGTACGTCGTCGAGCCACCCAGGCAGAAGATCCTGAATGTGCCGGCCTCCTTCGTGGCCGGAAACCGTTGGTCGTTGAATATGTGCCGCTTGTTCGGCGCGGTGCGGACCACGCCCGACGCGTCTCCGTTCTCGGCCGGAACGAACAGCGGCGAGGTCGACTGGAACCCGACGTACGGATCCTCCGTAACCGCAATCGTGCCCACGCCGGCCACCGCGAGGATCAGTTCGGCAACCGCGAGCACGCCCGACACCACGACTGCGGCGAACAACGCCTTCTTGCCCGAGGAGAGGCCGAACGCGGCGTCTTCCGGAGCGACCTTCGATGCTGGGAGCTTGTCGTCGGTGGGCATTGCGCTGGTCTGGACCTCGGCCCGTGATCTCCATGCCGCCTCGGCACGGGCACGCCTCACTCTCACCGGCTCAGTCGGCGGGGCTGCAACACATTGCGATCATAACTCCGCGGAATCGGACGGACAAACGCCGCCGGCGAGCGCCTACGGGACCAGACCGGCGGCCCGCTCCGCCGCGCGATACGCCTTGGCCGCCTCGTCCTGGCGGTCTATGCGCGTCAGGGCATCCCCCAGCATCTTATGGCGGCTTGGATTGTCCGGATCAAGTTCCGCGGCGCGCCGGAAGCCCTCGACCGCGTCGGCATATCGTTCGATTCGAGCGAACCCGATCGCCAGGTTGTAGTGAACGCTGGGCTCGTTGGGATGGATGGCCACGGCCCGCTCATGCCACTGCCGACCCTCCTCCATCCGACCCATCTGCCGGAACATGCCCGCCAGCAGCACCATGGCATCAGCATAATCAGCCTGCAAGTCAATCGCCCGGCGAAGGTGCTTATCCGCCGCGGCCAAGTCGTCGATCTTCAGGCATAGAGACCCATAGAAGTAGTAAACAAAGGAGTCTTCCGGGTACTGGGCGAGGAGTCGCTTGGCGATATCGAGGGCCTTCTGCCGGTTCCCGGTCCGGTCCGCCTGCTTGGCCCGGTTGACCAGAATCCGGTAGCTGACACCCGCATCCGTAACCTGCACCATGAGCGGATCGTACGGCGGCAGCGGTTTCCCGAGCCGCTGGGAGCGACCCAGATGCCTCTTCGCCGCATCCGCCTCGCCGAGGTCCCGCAGCACGACACCGAGGTGGTAGTGCACCTGTCCATCGTCGGGGGCCAGTTTCAGTCCCCGTTCCAGGTGGCTCCTGGCGCGTCCGAAGTGCCTGCGGGCGCGGGCCACCCGACCGAGGCCTATCCATCCACCCGGTTCACGCGGGGCAAGTTCCACGAACCGACGGTACGATTCCTCCGCTGCGTCCGGTTCGCCCGCCTCGAGAAGCGCGTTGCCCAGGTAGAGATGGGCAAACGGGTAGTCCGGAGCGAGCCCCACGACGCGCCGGTACTTCGCGATCGCGTCGGCCCGCCGGGCGTCCCTGTCGTCGAGGCGAGCGAGGTAGTACCACCAGACATGGTTTTCGGGGTCCAGGCGTAGCGCGTTCTCGTAGCAATGCCGGGCGAGGGCGTCGACTCTCTCGGCATGCAGCGCCCGGCCGAATTGTCCCTGCGCCTCCGGATCGTCCATGTGCTCCCGCGCGCGCGTTTCCACCTCGGCAAGCAGCCCGCGGAGGTGCGCACCGATCCCGGACAGATCCGGCAACGTCACCACAGGGCCGGCTGCGCCATCCGGCTGCCTCGCCCACAACCACGCCACGAGCACCGCCGTCAGAGCGACAACCGGCACGAGCAGAAGCGCGCGCCGGGAGCGAAGCATCCCGCGCCCCACGGCGTCGGGCTCCAACCGCTTCCCGTCCGAGTGCTTGTCGTGTCGACCGCGCCTGCTCATGACGCCCCGCGTGACTCCGCCAAGGTCGTACCTTCGCCCTGACGAACCGTGAACACCCGGCCGCCCTCACTGGGGCCGAAACGCTCGCGCGAGCCGTCCGGCCAGCGCACCAACACATCGTCGACTCCGGGCGCCGCACCCAGCCCGAAGTGTACACGGATGTCGTTGCTCGAGCCGTAGCCGCACGCGGCGCGCACCTCGCGGGTGCGCTCCCGGCCGCCGACGACGACGGTCACTCGAGCGCCGACGGCCTCGTGATGGCCGCGCGTGCCGACGGCCTTGATCATCAGCCAGCGGCGCAGCCCACCGCCCGCCGGGCCGTCGGACGTGATGCACTCGTTGCGCAACAGACGGGCCGGACCGTCGGCGTTCATCACGACGATGTCCATGTCCCCATCGTTGTCCACATCGCCGTACGCCGATCCGCGACCGGTCAGCGCCGTCTGGAAATAGGGCCCCGCGACGGCGCTCACGTCCTCGAAGGTCCCGTCCGGTGTCTGATGCAGCAACAGGTCGGGCTCGGAATACGGGTTCCTTCCCGGCGGAATGCTCTCCCAACGATTGACCCTGCCAAGAGAGACGAAGATATCCGGAAGACCGTCGTGGTCGTAGTCGAGCATGATCGGCCCGAAGCCGGTCGACGCGAGCGTAACATCCATGCCGACCTGCGATGAGATGTCCTCGAAGATCTGGCCGTCGTTGCGATAGAACGTGAACGTCTCTCCGCTGAGGTCCGGCATGAACAGATCCATGTCACCGTCGAAGTCGAAATCTTCGGCCACCACCCCCATGCTCGCCTCGGTCATGCCGTCCCGGGTGACGGCACAGCCGGCGAGTAGGGCCTCCTCGCGAAACGTGCCGTCGGGAGAGGCGATCCAGAGATGGTTCGGCATCGCGTCATTGGTTACGTAGATGTCCAGCCGTCCGTCGTTGTTCAGGTCCGACACGACGATGCCCATGCCCGTGCCGACGGCCGCATGGATGCCCGCCTCCTTGCTCACGTCGCGGAATGTCCCGTCGCCGTTGTTGCGGTAGAGCGTGTCCCGTTGGGGCGCGTCGTAGACCAGGGGCGAGCAGAAGTCGAGGTTGCCCCAACGGTCTCGGCAGGGTCGCGCGAGATTCAGCTCCGGCGTCCACGCAATGTAGTTGACCACAAACAGGTCCAGGTGTCCGTCCAAGTCATAGTCGAAGAAGGCGCCGGCGAGGCCCATCCCCGGGTCCCCGACCCCGGCGCGATCGGTCACGTCGGTGAATGTGCCGTCTCCATTGTTCTGATACAGAACGTTGGGGCCGAAGTTCGAAAGGTAGAGGTCCACGTCTCCGTCGCCATCGTAGTCACCGCAGGTCACGGCGATCCCGTAACCAGTGTCGCCGACGCCGGCCCGTTCGGTCACGTCGCGGAACTTGGCATCGCCCGAATTCTCGAACAGCACGTTGCCAGACAATGGGGCCCCCTCCTGGCGCTCGTGCGGCAAGGGCCCACTCTGAACGCAATAGACGTCCAGGTCTCCGTCGCCGTCAGAATCGAAGAGGGCCGCGCCGCTGGGGTAGGACTCAGGAAACCACTTCTTGCCCGTCGCTCCGGTGGAATGCTGGAAGACCAGCCCCGCGTCCTCGGAGATCTCCACGAACAACGGCGGCGGTGTCGCGGGAGCCGCCTTGTCGTCGCGCGTGTCCTGTTTGCAGCCGATGGTCGCGATCGCCACGGCAGAAGCACCAAGGAGACAAACAAAACGAACCGTCATATGCAACGAACTCCTGAAGGGCTGCCGGCACCGTGAACCCGACCGGCACGCGGCAGGGGTACATGGCGGGGCCGCTTCTCGCGAACGCGCATCATGCATGCATATCGGGCGTCTTCCGTCGAAGCGTTAGCCGGCACGCGACCCAGACAACCACTTCCCACAGAGGCCGATCTTACGCGACCGAGTGTACGAGCGGCAAACGGCCGGCGTCGTGAGATGAACCTATACACGGGTCGGTGTGCACTGGTCACATCGATGCCGGCCCCCACCGCTTCGCCCGCACATGCACGCGTGCCCGGGCTGCCAATGAGACCCTGCCAAGTTGGCAAGAATCACAAGTCATGCATGGATCAAACGGGCATATAAACGAAGCCAGCACCGTCACTTACGCGCGGCCCATCGAGGTGGTACAGATCTTGCGTGGCGTCGACCAGGCAGATGCGACTGCCGGCGACGAGTGACGTGGACAGGAACTGAAATGATGACAATGCGCATGCGAGAGTTCTTTGATTGGCAGACCGATCATTGGGGCTTTCTGTGGAAGTACCAGGTACTCTGCGGGGCGTTGCTGATTCTCGCGGGGCTCGCCATCGTCCTGTTCCCCGTGATCCTGGTGGCCCTGGTGGCGGGCCACCGCCGGAATCGGCATGATCGCGGCCGGTTGGCGCATGCGCCGGCTCGAGTAACGCGGTCGCGGGGTCTCCCGGGTGGAGGTCTTCGAATGGTGAGCACGCCGGCCGTGCAAGATCGAGTCGGCCGGTCGTTCCGCCCGAACAGGCCGAGGGCGGGACTCGTATGACCTTGATGTCCGCGGGGCGGCGCTTAGACTGTCGCCCTCTCGGAACGGTTGGATTGGATGGGTGTTGTGCGATGAGACAGGGTGATTTGCGATGGCAACCGACGTAAAGCAGATCGGCGAGCTGGTGGCCCGGGAGAGTGCTCCGATCCGAGCACTGCTCGACGAGGTAGGCAAAGTGATCGTGGGGCAGCGCGAGATGGTCGAGCGGCTCGTGATCGGGCTGCTGGCCAACGGACACGTGCTGCTCGAGGGCGTCCCGGGGCTGGCCAAGACGCTGACCGTCACCACGCTGAGCCGGGCGGTCCAGGCCCGGTCCATGCGGATCCAGTTCACGCCCGACCTGCTGCCCGCCGACCTGATCGGCACCCAGATCTACAACCAGGGCACGGGCGAGTTCACGGTCCGCAGGGGGCCGATCTTCGCGAATATCATCCTGGCCGACGAGATCAACCGGGCCCCGGCCAAGGTGCAATCGGCTCTGCTCGAGGCCATGCAAGAGCGGCAGGTTTCCATCGGCGACGAGACGTTCCCCTTGGCCGAGCCGTTCCTGGTCCTAGCCACTCAGAACCCATTGGAGCAGGAGGGCACGTATCCGCTGCCGGAAGCCCAGGTCGACCGGTTCCTGCTCAAGCTGAACGTCGGCTACCCGAGCAAGGACGAGGAACGCACCATCGTCGACCGGATGGCCACGACGCACGTGGACGGTCAGGTCTCGCCGGTCATCACGCCCGAGGACATCGTGCGGGTCCGGAGCACGGTCGACGAGATCTACGTGGACGACAAGATTCGCGACTACATCATCGAGTTGGTCTTCGCCACGCGTGACCCGGCCGGCCACCGACTGCCCGAGCTGACCAATCTGATCGAGTGGGGCGCGTCGCCCCGAGCGTCGATCGCCCTGACGCTGGCGTCGAAGGCCCACGCGTTCCTTCAGGGCCGCGGGTACGTCACGCCCCAGGACGTCAAGAGCATCGGCATGGACGTGCTGCGTCATCGCGTGATCCTCAGCTACGAAGCGGAGGCCGAAGAGAAGGGTCCGGAGCAGGTGCTTCAGCAGATCTTCGACGCGACGAAGGTGCCGTGACCATGCTTCCCCCGCTCGATGATGCCGGTTGCCTTCCCCCGGGCGTTCATCCGGCAACGCTCGTGGAGGTCGAGGAGCGATTCGGACGCCGGTCCGAGATTCGGCGGGTACAGATGGAATCGGTGCGCTGGATGGTCGACTTGGCCGTTCGTGCGGGCGCAGAGCGCATCATTTTGAACGGCAGCTTCGTGACGGATATAATAGAGCCAAACGATGTGGACTGCGTACTGCTATTCGCGCGCGGCACCCGGAGGGACAGCACCGCGTTCGAGGAACTGCTGACGGGGTTGCCCTTCCTCGACATCGCCATCGCGGCCCCGGAGGATTTCGACGAATTCGTGAACGTCACCTTTGCGGCCGACCGTGCCGGCGCGCCCAAGGGCATGATCGAGGTGATCCCGTGAACCTGCAAAACGACCGAGAAGTAGCAAACACGCGCAAGAAACTCGAGCGGTTGGAGGCGTTGTATAGCACCCGCAAAGCAGAGACCGGCGGCGACGAGGAGCTGCGCGAGGCCACCATGCAGTCGCTCAAGCGGTACATCAATCAGTTCAAGGAGGAAATCGCACGCTACGAGGCGCATCTGCCGGCGCGGCGATGAGTCTCGGTTTCGGCCGAACGGAAACACCACCGTCAGGACGGCCCTTCGTCATTCGTCACCAAGTATTCGTCCTTCTCAACCACCATGCCAGCCAACACCAACGAAACCGAGCGTATCCGTGAGTTGCTCCGCAAAGTGCGGCGGATTCAGGTGCGCACCGACCGGCTGGTCAACGACGTCGTGGTCGGCGAGTACCGCTCGGTGTTCAAGGGTCGGGGGATGGAGTTCGACGAGGTTCGCGAGTACCAACCCGGCGACGACATCCGCACGATTGACTGGAACGTCACGGCCCGGACCGGCTGGGCCCACGTCAAACGGTACGTCGAAGAGCGCGAGGTGGTCGCGATCCTGCTCGTCGACTTGAGCCTCTCCGGCCGCTTCGGCAGCACCGAGCAGCTCAAGATCGACCTGGCCACCGAAATCAGCGCGGTGCTGGCCTTCTCGGCCATCAAGAACAACGACAAGATCGGGCTGCTGATCTTCACCGACCACGTCGAGAAGTACATCCCGGCCAAGAAGGGCAAGCGACACGTGCTGCGCGTGATCCGTGAGCTGCTGAACTTCGATCCGACGCACGGCGGCACGAACGTAGCCGGGGCGCTCGAGTTCCTCAACAAGGTGCTCAAACGCAAGTCGGTGGTGTTCCTGGTCTCGGACTTCATCGACACGGCCTACGAGCACGACCTGGCCCTGACCAAGAGTCGGCACGACCTGATCCCCGTGCGCGTCTCCGACCCGCGCGAGGCGACGCTGCCGGACGTGGGGCTGATCGAGCTCGAGGATGCCGAGACGGGCGAGCGCATCGTGGTCGACACGCGCAGAAAGAAGATCCGCGATGCGTTTGCCTCGCAAGGACGCGGCGACGACCAGGCCCTGACCACGCTGCTCCGCGGCATGGGCGTCGACGCCCTCCAGGTCTCGACCGACCGACCGTACATGCAGGACCTGCTGGGCTTCTTCCGGCGAAGGGAGCGAAGGCTGAGGCATTGAGGCGGGATGCGTGATGAAGGATGAGAGATGAGGGATGAGGGATGAGGGATCGGCAATGAACCGGAGACAGTAGGATCCGCCCTGCGGACCATGATCCGAGACGCGACCGTGAGGGAGCGTGAAACGCGGGGAACATGCAAACGGATGCCACGGGCAGCTTGCCTGCCCGTGCACTGGCGGACGAGCCGCCCAGCATCCGAGCACGGAATCGACAGATGAGTGACGAACTGAAGTTCGACCTGCCGCCGAAGGCCGCAGCGCCGCAGCGCTCGGTGTGGCCGATGGCATTCGCTGCGCTGGTGATCGGTGCCGGCGCCAGCTACTTCGTGGCATCGCCGCGCGACGAAGGGATCGCACCAGCCGACAGGCCCCTGCGCGTGGATGAGAGCCGCAACGCCGAGCTCCTGACTGCGACCGAGTATGTCAGCCTCGCCGAGCGTCTCGAGCGCAACCAGCTCTACGCTCAGGCCGCGGAGGCGTGGCAGGAGGCCTCGCGGCTCGAGCCGCCGGCCGATGACGCCCGCACCGCACGGCTGTTTCGCATCGGTAAGAACCTGCACCTCGCCGGCCGGTACGCGGAGGCGCTGCGGTTCCTGTTCGCGGCCGAGTCGGCCGACGCCGCGGGCAAGTGGAAGCAGTCGATCAACCCGATGGTGCTTGAAGGGCTCTCGGCCCTGGGTCAGGAGGACGTTCGCGAGTATCAGACGCTCAAGCGCGCCGGCCTGGCCGCCAAGGGCACCTCGACCCAACCGGATGAGAAGGCCCTGGGCCGTATCGGCGCTGAGCCGATCACCGAACTGGACCTCCGCACGTTCGCCCGAACGATGGTCGAGCGGCAGCTTGCCCCGCAGAAGCAGTTCATGCCGGCCGGCGCATTCGAGTCCGCCGTCAAGTCGGCCCTGGAGCGGTTCCGCACGCCGGAGGCGCAACAGCAGCTCCTGATCCAGTACATCAGTAGCGAGCTGCTGTACCGCGAGGCTCTCGCTTCAGGCATCCCGGACCGGGCCGAAGTGAAGAAGACCGTCGTCGACACGCGAAGGCAGGTGCTCATCGGCGCGTTCGTCGACTACTACCTGACCCAAGCGGTGCAGATCGACGAGGCGGGCATCAAGGACGCGTACGAAGCCAACAAGGAACGATACATCGAGCCGGAGGCAATCCGGCTCGAGGCCATCGTGGTCGACGACGAGGCGGCGAAGAAGAAGATCTCCGACGCCCTGAGCGCCGGCGAGGACTTCGCCTCCGTGCGAGAAGCCCATTCGCTGGAGAAGGCCCAACCGGACGCACTGCCGCGGTGGACGCCGCGCGACGGAACGCTCCCCGGCGTCGAGGATTCGCGAGCGGCCATCGCTCACCTGTTCGCACTCAAGGACGGCCAAGTCGGCGACCGCTGGTTCGAGGGCGACGGACGGTGGTGCCGATACCGCATCGCCGAGCGGCGACCGCAGCGACAGCTCACCTTGGACGAGTGCCGCGAGCGCGTCGAGCGGGAACTGCGCGCCCGCAAGCAACGCGATGCCCTGGAGCAGCTCGAGCAGTCGCTGCGGGCCAAGCACAAGGTGGAAGTGAAGACTCAACCCGCGGGCGCGGGTCAATGACGAATTTCTAATGACGAATGACGAAAGAATGACCAATGACGAAACCCGAATGACCGGGTGCCGCGCGGCAGAGTATGTGAGCCGACGCGCGATCGTCGGAGCGGGTGCTTTCGCTCGTCATTCGACATTCGTCATTCGGCCTTCGTCATTCCGCCGGCTCGCCAAACAGACGGGACAATGAACCGAAGTCTTCTCCTGGCATTGACATCCCTCTGCGTCTCAGTGGGTCTGTGCGCATGCAGCCGGCAGACCGCACAGGAAGCGGCGGGGGAAGCGGCAGGGTTAGCCACGCGATCCGAAGCCGGCACCGGTCCCGTCCGATTCATCACCGAGCTTTCGGCCGAGCAGATCACGACCATGGACACGCTGGTGTATCGGATGACGCTGCACATCGGGCCGGGGTACGAAGCCGATTTCCCGGACATCTACTCCGACGAGCACCTCGCCGGCTTCATCGTGACGCGCCGCGAGCAGCGGGAGGAGCGCGACGAGGACGGCACGCGCCGCGTTATTCGCGAGTACGAGCTCGAACCGGAGTACGCGGGTGAGCTCACGCTCGGCGGGGTCGAGGTCTTCTACTACCGCGAGAACGAAATCAGCGAGGAGGAGCTGACGACCGAGCTGCTGACGGTGACGGTGTCGGCCGAGTCGTTGTCGCCCGACGCCCTCGCGCTGCGGCCGGCGCGGGGGCTGATCACCGTCGAGGCCTACGAGGCCGAGCATCGCCGCCTTTGGCCGTGGATCGCCGGCATCGGCATCGCCACCCTGGCTGCGGTCGGTGCGGGCGTCTGGTACGTGCGCCGACCGCGACCCGTGGCCCCGCCCCCACCCGCGCACGAAGTGGCGCTGGACGCCCTGCGGGCTCTCGTGGCCAGGGACCTCGTCGCCGCCGGGCAGGTCGAGCAGTTCTTCGTGCTGCTCTCGGCCATCGTCCGCAGCTACATCGAGGACGCGTTCGGCGTTCACGCACCGGAGCAGACGACCGAGGAGTTTCTCCACAACGTATCGAGCGCCCCGGCCGTTGCCGCGCATCGCACCGCGCTGGCGCCGTTTCTTCAGGTGGCCGACGAAGTCAAGTTCGCCCGCTACGAGCCGGACAAGGCCGTGATCCAGCGTGCCTTCGATACGGCCCGTGACTTCATCCAGCAGACGGGCGGCGCTCAGCAGGCCGACCCCGTGGAGCAAGCGGCGTGACGTTCGACGAATTGGCCAACCCGTACGCCCTGCTGCTGGCGCTGCTCGTGCCGCCGTATGTGTATTGGCTGACGCGCACTCGCCGCACGGCGGCCGTGCGCTACCCGTCGGTGCGCAATCTCAAGCGGCTGCCGCGATCGCTCCGTCAGCGATGCCGGGTGCTGATCCCGGTATTGCGCGGCCTGGCGATCCTGGCGCTCGTCATCGTGATGGCCCGGCCGTTGCGACAGCTCGAGACCGAAGAGCTGCCCAGCGAAGGCATCGCCATTCTCATGCTCATCGACCGCTCCAGCAGCATGAACGACCCGAACAACAAGCTCATGCACGATGGCAAGCTGCAACTGCGATTCGATGTCGCCAAGAAGGTCGCCCAGGAGTTCATCAGCGGCAACGCCGAGACGCTCAAGGGACGCACCACTGACCTGATCGGCGTCACCTCGTTCGCGTCGTACCCGGAAGCCAACTACCCCTTCACGCTATACCACGCATCCCTGGTCGACGGGCTTGGACGCATGGCGCCCATGGAGCCGGCGATCGACGAGTACGGCCGGCAGGTCAGCCTGGATCAGTATCAGCGCGACGTCCGCCGGAACCGGCGGCGGCGGAACCTGTACCGCGAGAACCCCCTGGACGGCACGGAGCTGCGGTCGGCGGTCGAGTACGGAGCCAACCAGTTGATTTCCCTGGGCGACGACCTGAGCCGCCCCGGCGACGGCGTGCGCAAGTACAACCTGAGAAGCAAGGTCATGGTCCTTCTTACGGACGGGATGGCCGATCACAACTTCTCCGACGCCGAGTTGATCAACAAGCTCAAGGAAGAGCAGATCAAGGTGTATGTTGTGCAGATCCTGTCCGGCGATCGGTTCCGCGAGCGCCCCGACGGCACGATCGAAGTCGTCGTCCCCGAGCAGCAGCGCCGGCGGGACGATATCTTCTCGATGTTCGGCAGTTCGTCGATCGCTCAGATGCAGGCAGCGCGCCAGGAGGCGGGTTTGAACGAGGCCATCAAGCGAGCGAAGCGGCTGTCCACGGAGACCGGTGGCGGCCACTTCCTAGCCACCACCGGCGACAAGCTCGAGGCGATCTACGCCAAGATCGACGAACTCGAACGCGTCGACGTCGGCGCACGAACGGTCTTCTCTCGCGAGGAACGCTACCGGCCCTACCTCTTCGCGGCCCTGGCACTGTTGCTGGGAGAAACCGTGCTCGGGCTGACGTGGCTAAGGAGGGTGCCGTGACACGGGTAACTGAAGGCAGAGACGCGGCAAGCTAACAGCCAAGAACTGACTATGTCTCCCGACTTCTTCAACATCCGCCACCCGCAAGCCTTCCAGTGGCTTTGGCTCATTGCCCCGCTGGTCGCGCTGTTCGTGTGGGATCTCCAACGTCGTCGCCGCGTCTTGCGGGTGTTCGTCTCGCGGTCGCTGCTGGACGACGTGAGCCCGTATCGTTCAATGCAGCGCCAGATCGTGCGGTTTGCCTTTCTCTTGGCCGCTCTTGCGATCCTGGTGGTGGCGCTGGCCCGGCCTCGGTGGGACCCGGAGGAGATTGAGGTCGAGGAGCAGGGTCGAAACCTGCTCTTCTGCCTGGACGTGTCCAACAGCATGCGGGCCCGCGACGTGGACCCGTCGCGCCTGGAGGCGGCCAAGGCGGCGGTGCGACAACTGGTCACGTCGCTGCCCGCGGGCGACCAGGTCGGGTTGTTGGTCTATGCCGGCAGCCCGGTGGTCAAGTGCCCGCTAACGCCCAACACCGCCCACTTCCTCTCCGTGCTCGATCGCGTTTCGTCCGACAGCGCCAGTGTCGGCGGCACCAACCTCGGCGACGCGATCTCCAAAGCCGTGCGCGAGGTCTTCGGGCTCGGCGGCGACGGGGGAACGGCCGGCCCGAACGGTGATCCGACCACGCAACCCGCCGTCGGCGAGACCGTGATGGAGAGCGAGCGCAGCGCCGAACCGGAAGCGGTGTACAACCATCTGATCGTCCTGACCGACGGCGAGAACCACGAAGGACACGCCAAGGAGATGGCGTCGGAGGCCTCGGCCAAGAACGTCGGCGTGTTCATCGTCGGCATCGGCACCGAGGCGGGCACGACGATCCCGGTCGAGCGCGACGGCAAGGTCACGAACCTGCAATACAAGGGGAAGGACGTCATCACGCGTCTGGACTCCGAATCGCTCGCCGGCATCGTGCTCGGCGCCTCGGGCGGCGTGAAGCACGGCGGCTACCTCCCGGCGAACACGTCGGCCATCAATCTGCGTGAGGTGTACGACGAGCACATCGCACCGCTGGGCCAGCGGGCGTCTGCCCAACGCCACACGGTATGGCAGGAGAAGTTCCAGTTGTTCGCCGGCCTCGGCGTCGCATTGCTCGTCGTGTCATCGTTCGTCTCGGAACAGCGCCCAAAGCGTCGCACGGAGGGACAACGATGACACGAACCCGGAGCAATAGTGGGTGCCCCATCCTTCGCAGCAGTTTGCGAAGGGTGGGGGACGGAAGCAACCGGGTAGCCCATCCTTCGCGGCTGCCTGCGAAGGGTGGGGGACGGACGACGGCACTCGCATGCGCGATTCTCGCAATGTTGCCTCTCGCCGCCCAAGCCGGCGCCCCACTCGAACTCATGACCAACGCCCAGCAAGCGTTCGAGCAAGGGCAGTACGACGAAGCCCTAACCCTCTACGAGCAAGCCCACGACGAGAGCGAGGGTGACCTGAGCGTCCTGTACAACGCGGCCGTCTGCCGGATGAGTCTCGGGCAGCCGGACGAAGCCATCCGCACGTTCGAGGACGTGGCCGCCAACGCGAATGTCAGCACGACGTTGGAGGCTGACGCCCTGTTCAGCATAGGCGTGTTGCGCTCGACCCAGGCCCGCGGTCGGCTCCAGCAACTTCTCAGCCCAAGCACGCAGCCGGCCCACGACACCCCGACCGCACAAACGCAACCGACTGAAGAGCAGCCGGTCACGTTGCCCATCGAAGACCTGGAGTCCGTCGCGGCCGACCTACTCACGGCCATCGACTTCTTCCGAAAGGCCCGCGACGCCGGCGCCGTGCCCGACGAGGTCGAGCACAACATCCGGGCCGTCCGGGCCACGCGACGCGAGGTGCTGGGACTGATCCGGCAGGCCCGCGAGGCCGCGGCCGAAAAGGAGAAGGAAGAGGCACTCGAGGACCCAAACGCCTACCTCGCGACCTTGATCTCCGAGCAGAAGATGCAGGCCGCCGTCAGCCGCCGGCTGGCCCGGCGCGTGACGGAACGAGCGTCACAGCAGCGACGTGAGCGGCGCGTCGCGTTGCGCCTCCAGCGCGCGACGATGGACCGCACCGACACGCTCGTGGATCATCTCGAGCGATTCACGGAGAGCGCGGACGAGGAGCCCGCGGCAACGCAACCGGCATCCGAGTCTCCCCGCGAGCAGGTCTACCATGAGGCGGCCAAGCGACTGGCACCGGCTCTCGAGCGACAGCGTGACGCCTGCGCGTATCTGCTGGACGGAGAGCTCACCTCCACCCGCGAGCAGCAACTCGAAGCCCTCGAAGCCATGCGTGAAGCGGAGATGCTCTTCCCGCTCGACCCGACGCAGGCGCTGGCGCGATGGCACGGCGAGGAGCGAGGCCTCAGCGAACTCGTGAAGACGTTTGGCGCTCCCGCCGACTGGCAGCGCGATCCGCTATTGCCCCCCGACGAACACGACGGAGCCACGAGCCAACCGGCCTCACAGCCCGCGGACTTGGCACCGACGGACATTCCGATCTATGACACGCAAGAGCAGATCGGCCGCGGTCTGGCTCGCCTGACCGCCCAGGCCCGGGCCATCGCCACCCATGCGCCGGCCCCCACGTCGGCTCCGGCCGGCGCACCCGGGCAGCCGCCCGACCCGCGCACCGACCCCGAGTTGAACAAGCGACTGGCCGAGGTGCTGGCCACGGCACAAGCACCGCAAGCGCGTTGCCTGACCGCCATTGCCGAGACGGACAAGAATGCAACCGCGTCCGCTCAGGAGGAGATCTCGGAGATCATCATCGAAGCCCTGGACCTGTTCCCGAAATCGCTCGAGCAGCGGTTGCGTGAGTTGATCGTCCGGCAAGCGGGTCTCAACGGCGAAGTGGCCGGTGCGGCCGAGGCCGGCGACGATTCGGCAACCGAGGAAGTGCCCGACAAGTCATCGTTGCGCAGACTCGCCGACGGCCTGCTCTCCCGGCTCAAATCGCTCATTGCGTCCCCCGCCACGCTCGCCGAGACTATGGCCGACAAGCAGACGGCGATCGAAACGGACACGCGCTCGGTCGAGGAGGAGGTCAAGCAGCAAGCCACGAGCGCGGCCGGGCAACAGGGAGGCGCCCAAAGCCCGCAGGTGCAGGCGTTCATCGAAGCGGGTCGCCACCTCAGCGAGGCCGACCGACAGATGCTGGCCGCCGTCGAGGAGTTGAAGCAGGCCGCGGTCGAGGCAACGCTGAACCGCCTGGCCGCCGAGGGACCGGTGCAGACCACGCAGAAGGAAGCCCTCGAAGCGCTGATCAAGGCCCTGGAGGCACTCAACCCGAAACAGGACGAGGACCAACAGGACCAGGACGACCAGCAGCAGCAAGAACAACAGCAGCAGCAACAGCAACGACAGGACATCCGCCGAGCCATGGAGCGCCTGAACAAGCAGCGCGAGGAGGCTGAGCAGAAGCTCTACCGAGGACGACCCAAGCGGGCGATCAAGGATTGGTGATGCACGGCACACCCGATCATCGCACCACAGCAAGCATGCGCTGGGTGCCCCACCCTTCGCGGCCGTTTGCGAAGGGTGGGGGACGGACGACCCGCCACCACAACGGTCTGTACGCCTCTCTCCTGGTCACGATGATCGCGACAACGGCCGCGGCAACAAGCGCTCGCGCTCAGGTGCGCGCAGATCTGGGCTCCGACCGCATCTACCTCGAAACCCAGACCCTCCTGCGGATCCGCGCAGTCGGCTCCGTCGAGACGCCACCAACCGTCAACCAAGTCGACGGACTCTCGATTCGTGCGTACCGCTCGCCGAGCAGCAGCGTCGACCTGTTTCGGCGCACGCGCACCACGGACTACACCTACCTGATCACGCCGCAGCGCGCGGGCACGTTCACCATTCCCACCGTGACCATGAAGGTCGGTGGCAAGACGTACGAAGAGGGCCCGTTCACGCTCGAAGTCGTCAAGGCCCCGCTCCGATTCGTCCGCAGCGATTTCGACGCGTCGGTCGTCGCCGTCGGAGATACGACGACGCTGAGCGTGACGTACCAGGGCACGCGATCGGGCTCGGCGCTCGTCGTTCCGGATATCGACGGCCTGGTGATCTCGGCGCCCGGTGAACCGGAGGGCACCATGACCCGCCGCAGCCGGCTGCCGCTCTGGACGTATCGCGTGCGAGTCCGTGCGACGCGGGTGGGCGCGTTCACGATCGAGGGCATCAGCCTGGGCGGGGCACCCGCTGACCCCATCACGCTACGGGCCGAGCGGTTCGTGGTGAGCCGCGCCGAGGCCAACGAAAACTCGCTGGTCACCGGAGCCCAGACGCAAGTCCATGTTCTCGTGCGAGGACTCGACTACGACCCCACTGTCAATCTCGTCGTCCCCTCACAGGTGAAATCGGTGCCCTCCAAAAAGCGCTTCCGGGCTCCGGAGCGCAACGTGACCGTGTTCTCCTTCGACGTCACCGCGGTCGAACCGGGCGACGCCGCCATCACGGCAATGCGGCTGCCCGACCAGACCGAAGTCAAGTTCCCGGAGCCGGTGGTCCTGACCATCCGCCAGAGCGGCGAGGGCGGCATCTTCGCCTGCCGCGGAACGTCGCGCAAGGAGGAGACCGTAGTCGGCGAGCCGTTCATCGTCGACTACGAGGTCCTGTTCCGCGGCGAACTCCAGCATGCTGTGGTCGATCTTGCCGAAGCGGCATTCGCGAACAAGGACTACATCAAGATCGAGCCGGTCAACGACCTGACCTACCCGGATTGGAAGGGCGTTCCGATCCCGCTCGGCATCGGCAACGGCCGCATGAAGGCGCTGTCCGGCACCGGGACGATCGACGGGCGCAAGGAGCAGATGCTGCGTTTTGCACTGAAGATCACGCCGCTGGCGACGGGCGAGCTTTCGCTCGACGGACTTCGCGTGGCGCTGGGCGTTCAGGTAACCGAGTCACGGCGCACCGGCTTCTCGAGCTTCTTCAGCCGCCGCACCCAGCAGCACGTCCGCCGCGCGGAAGTCTCCCCGCACCGGGTGATCGACCCGCCGGGCGTGACCGCCCCACCGCTCTATCGCGGCGCGGTCGGGCAGATGACCTTCGAGACGGCGCTCGACCGCACGACGGCCACGGCAATGTCGCCGATGACGCTGACCATGCGCATCACCGGCGACGGCGTAGGCTCGCAACTCGAACCCTCACCGCTTACGGCCGTGCCCGAGTTGACTCGCGACTTCGACGTATCGGCCACCGTGAACGGCGGCGAGGTCGAGAACAAGACGATCGCGTTCACGCAGGTCGTCCGGCCGCGAAGCGACTCGGTAAAGGAGTTGCCTGCCCTCCCGCTCGTGTACTACGACTACAAGGCAAAGAAGTACGACACCGTGTACTCGCTGCCCGTTCCGATCGAGGTGAGGCCGGGGACCCTCGTGGGCGCGTCGGCCCTCCAGGTCGCCGGCAACGGACAGCAAGCCGATCTCGTACCCGCCCAGACGCCGCCCGCCGCGGACTCCCCCGGAGCCATGCCCGTCGGACTCGGCGCCAACCACACGTCGCTCGGCGAGATCGTGACCACCGCGCCGCTCGGCGTCGCGCCGGTCGCGGGCACACTGGTCGGCGGGCCGCTCGTCGTGTTGGGTGCATTCGTCGGGCGCGTCGTCTGGCGGCGCCGCCGTCCCGTCGCGGACGTGCAACGCAGAGCCCGCACGATCCTGCGGTCGCTCGACGGCTTGGCCGATTGCGAACCGTTCTTCGCCGGGCTCTCGGAGACGCTGCAGGAGTACCTCCGGCTGCGCCTCGCGCTTCCACCGGGCGAGCTTTCACCCGCAGCAGCAAGGGCGGCGCTGGCAACGCGGCAGTGTTCCGCCGACCTACAGGGGCAGATCGAGGAACTGCTCGCTCGTTGCGATGCCGGGCGATTCGGAGCAAGCGACCCCGACCGCGCCGACCGCGCCGACATCATCGCCCACGCCCGAGCGCTGATGGCACAACTCGACAAGTTGATCAAGTGAGCCGCGCCGATGAAGACGACGATGGTGGAAGTGGGTGGGCGAACCGGAGGGGTGCGGGCAGGCATGGCAATCGCATGCAAAGTTCAGTCAGTGCGAACTGAGGAGAAACGAGCAACGAAGTCCCGTCATCCCGCCCCATCGGGGCGGAGGACCGTAGCCACGGGTGCAGCGAAGCGGAACCCGTGGATACGAAGCGTCCCACGGACCCCGCCCCGGAGGGGCGGAGGAGACCCGAGGACATCGTGCACGCTCGCGTTTCTCGACACGCGCACGTTTCGTGCGGCCGACCGCGCGCACCATTGCGCCGGTAGTCGAATGGGTGCATTCTGTCCATGGTGCAGACGCTAACAACGTGTTCTCCTCCGCCCCTGCGGGGCGGCGAGTCCTCCGCTTCACCCAAACCAGGGGTTGCGCTTCGCTCCACCCCTGGCTACGTTCGGGTGCCCCTCCGGGGCACACGGGCGGCGTCAACAGTCGCTTCGAACGTGTGCGGAACCGCGACGACCGTCGCGGCGACGCTTCTTGTACTGTTCTCTTCACATGCCCAGGGAGCCGAAACACCTGACGCGCGGTTCGCCGCGGCGCAGCAGGTCTTTGAAGCAGCCCGTGAGCTTGCCGAGACCGCCGGGGCCGACGATGTCGAGGTGCGCAAGGGGTACTACCGGGCGGCCCAGGCGTTCGCCTCGATCGCAGCCGACGGAACCGGGAGCGTCAACCTCTTCGTCAACGCAGGCAACGCTTTCCATTTCGCAGGCGATCCGGCCCGGAGTCTGCTGTGGTACTCGCGAGCCAACCGCCTGGCCAATACGCCGGAGACGCGCGGCGGGATCGCCACGCTCCGGCGCGTGTGCGGGGCCGACCTGTGGCCCGAAGTGCACGGCTCAATCGGCCGCGCCCTGATGTTCTGGCACCACGATCTCAGCCCGCACACCAAGCAATGGATCTTCTTCGCCACCTTCCCGGTCGGCTGCGCCGCCCTGCTCGTCGCCGTGTTCGCCACGCGCCCGCGCCGCTTGCTCGTGCGTGCCGGGCTCGCCTTGGCCCTGGTGGGCGCGCTGCTCGGCGGCTCGCGCATTGTTGTCGCGGCATATCCCCCACCGCCTCGGGCGGTGGTCGTCGAGTCCGGACCGGGCCGCGCGGGCAACGGCGACTCCTACTCCGTTGTCGTCAACGCCATTCGCGCCGGTCAGGAAGTGGAGGTGATCGAAACGCGCGACGACTGGACGCACATCGCCCTGCCTTCCGGCAAGACGTGCTGGCTGCCGAAATCAGCCGTCGCGAAAGTGTGAGTCAATCCGCGGCCCGTGTGAGTCTGATGCTGCCGTTGTGGGTTTCGACGGCGAGCTTGGCGCTGCCATCGCGGAGCCGGCCGCGGATGCAGTGCTTCGAGGCCTCGGTCACCATCAGGGGTACGTCGGTGGTGATGCGGCCGTTGTGCGTCCGGCACGTGAAATCGGCGGCCGTCTTCTCACCAAGCGCCAGCTTGACCTCGCCATTGTAGGTGTCGATCCGCCCCCCGACCTCCCCGCAAGCGGTCAGATCCGCCTCGATGCCGCCGTTGTGCGTCCGAATCCGCACATCCTCGCCGGCGACGGCAGCCCTGATGCGCCCGTTGTGGGTCTTCAGTGCCACCCGCGGCCCGGCAGTTGCGGCCTCAATGCCTCCGTTGTGGGAGGTCGCCTTCACTTCGCCCGCCGAGCTCTCGATCTTGACCCTGCCGTTGTGCGTCGTGATCTCGCTCGGTGCCGCCAGCCCCACCGCCTCGATTCGGCCGTTGTGCGTCGTGCCCTTCAGCTCGAGACGATTCGGCATCGTGATGTCATAGCGCACGGAGGCCTGCCAGTGGACATGCCGCACGGATCCCCACTTCCACGCAAGCCGATGCGCGTCCGGCCCGCTGCGCTCCGAGATGAGGTGAATCGCCTCCAGACACGCCCGGGCATCGTCCTCGCTCCACCCCCCGGCCCGGCGGGTGACGGTCACCGAAAGGTCCTTGGCCCCGGAACGGCCTTTGGTGTAGACGGGGCCGTTGTGGGTCGTGACTTCGAGCCGCGCGAGATCCGCGGCCGGGATGGTCATCTCCTGCGTGTCCTCGATCCAGACCCGCGGCCCGCCCCACGTGCACCCCATGCCCGCGACGGACAACGAGACCGCAACGAGAGCCAGCAAACCGAATCGACGTGACATAATGGAAGTCTCCTCGCTATCGCACCACCAAACCGCTCGGACCCGACATGCATCCCCACCGGGGTATTCAGACACGACCCGCGAATATTCGTTGGGCCGGATCTTGCCCGGAAACTCGCCGTCGATCTGAACCGTCCCGTGGCGGCCTGCGCCTCGTCGGCCGTTCCCAGTCGTAGCGGCCTGCGCCTCGCAGGCCGTTCGGTCGGCGACGCGCCGCCCGCCACTGTGGTGCCTCAGAGTTGGAGAGGTGCATCTGATCCGAACCGCGACCGTGAGGGAGCGGCAATGCTTCGTCTTGCCGCGGCCGCACCCTCACGGTCGCGGATCGG
>CAYMME010000040.1:0-27022 GCA_964391465.1 uncultured Planctomycetales bacterium | reverse complement strand
TGTATTCAGGTGCGCCTAATTCGGGAATCCCCGGATCAAAGCCTGTTTGACGGCTCCCCGGGGCATATCGCAGCCTGCCACGTCCTTCATCGCCTCTCGACGCCGAGGCATCCACCATGCACCCTTAATAGCTTGACCATATTAATGACTCGCTGTCGGTCAAGCTTCCTCCGGCACCTCGAGACCATCACAACGCTTGTTGCCAAGCGCCGATGGCTCGTTGTGGTATGCTCGCCACATACACCTGATCCGCACGTGCCCGACGGCACGCACTGATCAAGTTGCGTCAATCGATTCGGTTGTCAAAGAGCGGCGAAACCTACTGCCGAGCCCGACGCCGCTGCGTCGGCTCCCGGCCATCGTTTCCGCCCCGCGACCCTCGCCGCGGGCGTCCGGACACCGGCGCGGATGTCCGGACGCTCGCGGTGAGATCCCCGTCCTCTGTCCCCACGGCTCCTCCTCCGAGCCGATTGGAGCCGACCGGGCTCGAACCGGCAACCTCCTGGTTGCAAACCAGGCGCTCTCCCAGTTGAGCTACGGCCCCGTCCGCGGGCCACACCTCGGGCGTCCAGGACCGGCAACGCACGGGCAAGCACCCCGTTCGTTCGGATGGGCCCGGGAAGACTCGAACTTCCGACCTCGCCCTTATCAGGGGCGCGCTCTAGCCAACTGAGCTACGAGCCCGAATGCCCCGGCGGGGTCGACAAAAAAACCGCCAGCTTAGCACCGGCGGTTAGCGATCCATTCAGATCACCCGCTGCCCGGGACAGCTAAGCAAGCACTACGAACCGATTTCTATCGAGTCCGAGTCTATCAACCAATGCCTCATCCCTCTCGTCGCATCGAACCGTCCCTCCGATTCGACCGACGGCAGGTCCAATTCACGAGCATACTTTATCGTCCCGTTGCGCCGTGTCAAGCCCGAAAAACGTGGCCCCGGTCCAAAAGTGCTCCGAAGGGCGATTTCGCTGCCTCCAGGCCCCATGAGCGAGGCTTGTTCCTCGCTGCTCCCGTGCTGCCGATCGCGGACGTCCCTCGTCTCGGCACCCCGGGCTGCGGCTGGGTCCGGCCGTGCGCACGATGACGATTGGAGCCTTGTGTCGCACGCTCGGAAAAACCTCGTTGTCCTCAGCCGGGCCAGAGCAGAACGGCGTTCAAGTCATTTTGTGACAGTGACTTGCGCACGGCAGGTATATTAGTCCGGCCAATAGTTTGCCCATTGACATAAGCGTTGGTTATGGTATGCTCCGGTCGGCCATGCATATTCAATCGCTCAGAATCTTCTGCGACGTCGCCCGCACACGCAGCTTCTCGCGCGGAGCGTCCGCGAACGGAGTGTCGCAGTCGGCGGCGAGTCAGGCGGTGCTTCAGCTCGAGAAGCACCTCGGTCTGCAATTGATCGATCGGTCCAAGCGCCCGCTGATCCTGACCGACGCGGGGCAACTGTTCCACCGGCGGTGCCGCGCCTTGCTCGAGCAGTACGACGCGCTCGAGGACGAGGTCCGCACGCTCGGCAAGGCGACCGCGGGTGTCGTGCGTGTGGCCGCCATCTACTCGGTGGGACTGTATCATCTCGCAGAGTTCAGCCGCCGGTTCTCGCAAGCGCATCCGGACGCGCAGCTCCGGATCGACTGCCTGCATCCCGACCGGGTCTACGAGGCCGTGCTTACCGAGCAAGCCAACATCGGTCTCGTGTCTTACCCGCGACACGAACCACAACTCGCGACCATCGACTGGCGGGAAGAGCGCATGGTGGTCGTGTGTCCGGTCGGCCACCGGCTTGCCGGACGCGAGACGCTTGATCCCGAAGATCTGAACAACGAGCGATTCGTGGCCTTCGATCCCGAGCTCCGGATCCGTGGGGCCATAGACGAATTCCTGCGCCGTCACCAGGTTCACGTCGAGGTCGCCATGGCGTTCGACAACATCGAGAACATCAAGCAGGCGATCAGCCGGCACAGTGCGCTGTCCATCCTGCCCGAGCCCACCGTGCGCTCCGAGGCCGCCGCCGGCGCGCTTCATGTTTGCCCACTCAACGGCGACGGGCTTGTCCGACCACTGGCGATCATTCACCGACGAGGCAGACACTTCGCGCCTCCGGCCACCGGATTCCTCGACATGCTCCTGGGCAGACGGGACGGGGAGAACGCGAGATCCGGGGCGCCCGCATCGTCGTCGAAGGAGAAGGTGCCATCATGAGGAACGAATCCGCGCGGCCGGCTCGCCGAGGCCTCCATGATCCGGCGTACGAGCACGACGCGTGCGGCGTCGGGTTCGTCGCCAGCCTCGAGGGCGAGCGATCGCACGACATCATCCGCAAGGGCCTCGAAATCCTGGTCAACCTCACGCACCGCGGGGCATGCGGGTGCGATCCGAACACCGGCGACGGAGCCGGCATCCTCATGCAGATGCCTCACAAGTTCCTCCAGCAGGCCTGTGAGAGGGTCACCTTCGACGCACTCGAACCCGGTCGCTATGGCGTGGGCATGGTCTTCCTGCCCCCCGACGTTCACGAGCGGAACGAATTCAGGGTCTTGTTCGAGCGGATCGTTCGCGAAGAGGGGCAGATCGTCCTCGGATGGCGCATCGTGCCGACCAACAGCGATTGCATCGGTCGCGTCGCGCGGCAGGTCATGCCGGCCGTGCGCCAGATCCTGATTGCCCCCGGCGACCCTGACACCGACCCCGACGACTTCGAGCGAAGGCTGTTCGTGATTCGCAAGCGGGTCGAGCGCGCCGTGCGCGAATCGGGTCATCGCGACGCGCCGTACTTCCACGTGCCGTCGCTCTCGTACAAGACGATCGTGTACAAGGGTCTGCTCCTGGCTGATCAGATCGAAGGCTTCTACCCCGATTTGACGGACGAGTCGATGGACTCGGCCCTGGCGTTGGTCCACCAGCGCTACTCCACGAACACTTTCCCGACGTGGGACCTGGCTCAGCCGTTTCGGGTGCTGTGTCACAACGGCGAGATCAACACGCTGCGCGGCAACATCAACTGGATGCACGCTCGCGAAGCCATGTTCTCGTCCGACAAGTTCGGCAAGGACATGCAGAAGATCCTCCCGGTGATTACGCCGGGGGCGAGCGATTCGGGATCTCTGGACAATGCGCTCGAGCTGCTGATGCACACCGGCCGGTCGCTCCCGCACGCGATCCGGATGCTCATTCCCGAGGCGTGGAGCGGCCACGAGAGCATGCCCGACGACCTGAAGGCGTTCTACGAGTACCACGCGAGCATGGTCGAGCCGTGGGACGGCCCCGCGTCGATTCCGTTCACCGACGGCAAGGTGATCGGGGCCGTCCTCGACCGCAACGGATTGCGCCCGTCGCGCTACCTCGTCACGAAGGACGACCTGGTGGTCATGGGTTCCGAAGCCGGCGTGCTCGACATCCCGCCCGAGGCCGTCAAGTACAAGGGCCGGCTTCAGCCGGGGCGGATGTTCCTCGTGGACATGGAGCAGGGCCGTATCATCAGCGACGACGAGATCAAGGCAGAGTCTGCGGGGCGGCGGCCCTACCGCAAGTGGCTCGACGAGCACCAGGTACGCATCGAGGCGCTCCCCGACCCGGCACAGGCGCCCGCCAACGAGCCGAGGACGCTGGTCGCGCGCCAGCGTGCGTTCGGCTACACGCTCGAGCACTTGCGCATGATCTTGCAGCCGATGGCGACCGACGGAGCCGAGCCGATCGGCTCGATGGGCAACGATTCGCCCCCGGCCATACTGTCGGACCGCGCCCCGCTACTGTACGGCTACTTCAAGCAGCTCTTTGCCCAGGTCACGAATCCTCCGCTCGACGCGATCCGCGAAGAACTGGTCACCGGGTTGGACGTGACGTTGGGGACGATCCGCAACCTGTTCGAGGAAACGCCCGAGCATTGCCACCAACTCAAGCTGCCCCACCCGATCCTCACGCCCGCGGAGCTCGAGAAGCTACGCTGGGTTGATACCGGGCAGGTCCGATCGACCACGCTGCCGATTACCTTCCCGGAGGCCTCGGGGCCGGGCGGCATGGAGTGCTCGCTCACGGAGCTTTGCGCCGCCGCATCGATGGCCATCGACGAGGGCTACACGATCCTGATCCTCTCGGACCGCGGCGTCGACAAACACAACGTGCCGATTCCGGCCCTGCTGGCCTGCTCGGCCGTGCACCATCACCTGATCCGCACGGGCGCACGCACGCGGGTCGGGCTGGTCGTGGAGTCCGGCGAGCCGCGTGACGTGCACCACTTCGCCCTGCTCATCGGCTACGGGGCCGGAGCCGTCTGTCCGTACCTGGCGTTCGAGACGCTCGCCGGCATGATCGACCAGCAGTTCTTCGAGAACGGCATCGAACATGCCGCCGCCGGTCGCAACTACGTTAAGGCCATCAACAAGGGCATGCTCAAGGTGATGTCCAAGATGGGCATCTCGACCGTGCAGAGCTACTGCGGGGCCCAGATCTTCGAGGCCGTCGGACTGAAGCCGGACTTCATCAAGCAGTACTTCACCTGGACGGCGTCGCGGATCGGCGGGATCGGGCTCGAGGCGATCGCCGAGGAGACGTTGCGCCGGCACGCCCGTGGCTATCCGAAGACGGACGAGGCGCCGGGCGATCTCGACCTCGATGTGGGCGGCGAGTACCACTGGCGCCGGCGAGGCGAGCGCCATCTGATCACGCCCGAGGTCGTGTCCAACCTGCAGATGGCGGTGCGAGACAACGATCCCAAGGCCTACCAAACGTTCGCTCGCCTCGTGAATGACCAGACCCACCGGCAGTGCACGCTGCGGGGGTTGCTCGAATTCCGGCGGTTTCGCAAACCGATTCCCGTCGAGGAGGTCGAGCCGGCTCGCGAGATCGTGAAACGCTTCGCCACGGGTGCGATGTCGTTCGGCTCGATCTCCAAGGAGGCCCACGAGACGCTGGCCATCGCCATGAACCGCCTCGGGGGCAAGAGCAACACCGGCGAGGGCGGCGAGGATCCGGTGCGGTTCACGCCGGACGAGAACGGCGACCTGCGTCGCTCGGCCGTCAAGCAGGTGGCCTCGGGCCGGTTCGGCGTGACCAACTGGTATCTGGTCAACGCGGACGAATTGCAGATCAAGATGGCCCAGGGAGCCAAGCCCGGCGAGGGCGGCCAACTGCCGGGGCACAAGGTCGACGAAGTGATCGCCCGCATCCGGCACTCGACGCCGGGCGTGGGGTTGATCTCACCGCCGCCGCACCACGACATCTACTCAATCGAGGATCTCGCCCAGCTCATCCACGACCTGAAGAACGCCAATCGACACGCGCGGATCTGCGTGAAGCTGGTGGCGGAGGTGGGCGTGGGCACGGTGGCGGCCGGCGTGTCGAAGGGCAAGGCTGACGTGGTGCTGATCTCCGGTTCGTCGGGCGGCACGGGTGCGTCACCGCGGACGTCGATCAAATATGCCGGCCTGCCGTGGGAACTCGGTCTCGCCGAAACGCATCAGGTGCTGGTGATGAACGACCTGCGCAGCCGGATCGTCGTGCAGACCGATGGCAAGCTCATGACCGGTCGCGACGTGGCCATCGCTTGCATGCTCGGGGCCGAGGAGTTCGGCTTCGCCACGGCACCGCTGATGGCTTCCGGCTGCATCATGATGCGCAAGTGCCACATGAACACCTGCCCGGTGGGCATCGCCACCCAGGATGTGTCGCTCCGCAAGCGTTACACGGGCAAGCCCGAGCACGTGGTCAATTACTTCATGTTCGTGGCCGAGGAGTTGCGCGAGATCATGGCGTCGCTCGGGTTTCGCACGGTCAACGAAATGATCGGCCGCGTCGACCAACTCGATGTCGGCGAGGCTATCGACCACTGGAAGACCAAAGGGCTTGATCTGACCAACATTCTCTTCCGGCCGGATGTGGCGGGGAGCATCGGAACCTACCGCATCGGCGCGCAGGAGCACGGGCTCGACGAGGCCCTGGACAACCGCCTCATCGAGCAGGCGGCTCCCGCGCTGGAGCGCGGCGAGCCGGTGGAGATCGACGCGCCCATCCGGAATGTCAACCGCACCGTGGGTACGATGCTGTCGTCGGAGATCAGCCGCAAGCACGGGCCGGAGGGCTTGCCAGACGGGACGATCCGATGTCGCTTCACCGGATCGGCCGGACAGTCGTTCTGTGCGTTCGGCGTGCAAGGTCTGTCCATGGTCGTCGAGGGCGACGCGAACGACTACTTCTGCAAGGGGCTCTCGGGCGCTCACGTCTCCATCCTCCCGCCGAAGGAATCCTCGTTCAGAGCCGAGGAAAACGTCATCGCGGGTAACGTCGCGCTGTACGGTGCCACGGGCGGCAAGTGCTTCATTCGCGGCCAAGCCGGCGAGCGCTTCTGCGTCCGCAACTCCGGCGCCCATGCCGTCGTCGAAGGCGTCGGCGACCATGGCTGCGAGTACATGACCGGCGGACGGGCGGTGATTCTCGGGCCGACCGGTCGCAACTTTGCGGCCGGCATGTCCGGCGGCATCGCCTACGTGCTCGACGAGGCGGGGGACTTCGGGCCGGTGCGCTGCAATCTGGAAATGGTCGACCTCGAGGACGTGACCGATCCCGACGACATCGCCGAGCTGCGCGACCTGATCACCGAGCATCGCGAACGCACTGGTAGTACCGCGGCCGCGCGCGTGCTCGACGACTTCGACCATCTGCTTCCGCGGTTCGTGAAGGTCATGCCCAAGGATCTCAAGCGGGTCCTCGCGGAGCAGCGACGCAAGGAACAGCAACCCGAAGCGGTGGTGGCCTAGGAGAAGCAACATGGGTAAGCCCACGGGCTTCATGGAATACCGGCGGGAGACGCCGCAGAAACGAAACGTCGAGGAGCGCCTGCGTGATTCGCGGGAGGTTTCGCTACCTCTGGCCGAGGACAAACTCCGGGCCCAAGGGGCGCGCTGCATGGATTGCGGGATTCCGTTCTGCCACACGGGGTGCCCGCTCGGCAACATCATCCCGGACTTCAACGATCTCGCCTACCGGGGCCGGTGGGCCGAGGCGCTGAGAGAGCTCGAGTCGACCAACAACTTCCCGGAATTCACCGGGCGCGTCTGTCCGGCTCCGTGCGAGGAATCCTGCGTCCTCGGCATCAATGACGATCCGGTCACGATCGAGCAGATGGAGTGCGCCATCGTCGAGAAGGGCTTCGCCGAAGGGTGGGTCACGCCGCGGCCGCCGGCGACGCGCACGGGCAAGACGGTTGCGGTGGTCGGCTCGGGTCCGGCCGGGCTCGCCGCCGCCGCCCAGCTCAACCGCGCCGGGCATGCCGTCACCGTTCTGGAGCGGGCCGACCGAATCGGCGGGCTGCTCACGTACGGCATCCCCGACTTCAAGCTCGAGAAGTCAGTGGTCGAGCGCCGCGTGAAGATCATGGAGGCCGAGGGGATCACCTTTCGGCCGAACACCAACGTCGGTGAGGACTACCCGGTCGAGAAGCTGAAATCGTTCGACGCGGTGGTGTTGGCCGGCGGCGCGACCAAACCTCGCGACTTGCCCATCCCCGGTCGGGACCTCGACGGCGTGTTCTTCGCCATGCAGTTCCTGCCGCAGCAGAATCAGCGCGTGGCCGGCGATGTGATTGCGGAGAAGGAGGCGATCCTCGCCACCGACAAGCACGTGATCGTGATCGGCGGCGGCGACACCGGTTCGGACTGCATCGGCACGTCGAACCGCCAGAAGCCCAAGTCGGTCACGCAGTTCGAGCTGCTGCCGGAGCCGCCGACGGGCCGACCGGCGAACCAGCCCTGGCCCTACTGGCCGATGAAGATGCGCACCTCGACCTCACACGAGGAGGGGTGTGATCGCGTCTGGTCGATTATGACCAAGGAGTTCATCGGCGAGCGCGGTCGGGTCACAACGCTGCGGACCGTCGAGGTCGCGTGGGAGCCGTCGTCGAACGGCGGTCAACCACGACTCGAGGAGCTTCCCGGCACGGAGCGGGAGTGGCCGGCCGACCTCGTCCTGCTCGCCATGGGCTTCGTGGGGCCCGAGACCAACGGCATGATCGCTCAACTCGGCCTGGACCTCGACGAGCGCAACAACGTCCGGACCGACGAGGACTACATGACCTCGACGCCCGGCATCTTCTCCGCCGGCGACATGCGCCGCGGCCAGTCGCTGGTGGTTTGGGCCATCGCCGAGGGCCGAGAGGCCGCCCGCAGTGTGGACCGCTACCTGATGGGCCACACCACGCTTCCCGCCAAAGGCGAGGGCGACCTGTCGAGGATATGAGCGAGCAGCGGTCAGGAGGCGTCGATGCGGATCGGGTATGCGCCATAGTCCCGTGTAGCTTGGCGTGCCGCCAGGTAGTTCTCGAGTTTCGCCCCCGGCTGGACCACGTTGCCGCAGGTGATCACCAGGCCGCCGCCCGGACCCGCGTGCTTGATTGCGTACCGCACCTCGGCCCGCGCCTCTTCGGGCGTACCCGCGACGAGCGTTTCGCAGTTCACCCCGCCGAAGAAGCACAGGCGATCGCCGTAGCGTTCGTTCAGGCGGCGCAGGTCCATGCCGATGCTGGGCTGGATGCCGTGCCAGCCGTCGATTCCCGTCTCGACCAAGGCATCGAGCGTGCTCCAGACATCGCCGTCGGTGTGCTTGACGAAATACTTGCCTCGTGCGTGGGCGGCTTCGACCTGACGCGCGAGTCCGGGCAGGATGAATTCACGAAGGCGGTCCGGCCCCATCAGTGAACCGTGGCTGCTCGCGTAGTCGTCGGTGGTCATGACCGCGTCGCACCCCGCGTCGAGCAGAGCTTCGATGTAGGCGATCGAACGGTTGACGTAGACCGCGACGCCACGGCGGACGAAGTCGGGATCGGTCACCATCCGCAGGAGGAACTCTTCGAGGCCCACGGTTTGTTGGAACGGGAACGTTCCGTCGACGGGCGTGCGGCCGATGATGAAGTGCGTCTCGCCGAGTTCCCGCACCACGTGCCGTACGGCCTCGAGCTCGGACGGGTCGACGACGAACGGCTCGTCGGGATCGGGCAGGTCGTCGATGGTCATGTCGGTGGCGTTGACGCGCTGCGTGATCGCACCGACGTTGGGGTCGTAGCGAATCTCGCGACCGTCCTCGTCCAACCAGGAGTAAGGGCCGGTCATGACCGGCCGGCGGTACTCGCGATCCGGTGGCACCACCGGCGCCCGTACGTAGTCCCATTCGAGGGCCCGTACGAGCTCCACGTGCACCGCACCATAGTCGGCCACGATCTCGGCACGACGTCCGTCCCACAGCGCCTGCCGCTCGCGCCAGCGCGCGCTGTAAAGCGTCGGATGGCCGAGGATGCGCTCCACCAATTCGTAGTCCACCGCGTTCTCGCCGGTGGGCACGCGGTCCGGCTCCTCATGGTTCAGAGCGGCGATGACGCGCTGCTTGGGAGTCATGATCAGAACCTCCGGCCGCACCGTACGAATCGAAACGACCAACGCCCCTAGGCAAACACAGCTTGCTGCGTCAACGTGCACAAAGCAACCACCCCGAACCGAGACGCGACCGTAAGGGAGCGTGACCGCCGAAGGCGGCGAAGGAACCTACCTCGCCTGACTCGCCCCGTGTTGTTCAGTGAAGGGCGTTGGCGGCACGCTAGTGTAGTGTCTCGGGCAGACTGCATTTTTTCCGAACCGCGACCGTGAGGGAGCGGCAATGCTTCGCCTTACCGCGGCCGCTTCCTAACGGGCGCGGTTCGGATCAGATAAGCCTCGCCAACTCTGAGACACCACACTAGGTGGCCAACGACGGACTCGTTTTTCCTTATTCCTCTTCCGACTCGAGGTCGATGTCCTCGAAGACCTCCCGTAGCATTCGGTGGAACTCTGGCGACGCGGCATCCGGCCATGCGCCGTCATCGTTACGGTACTTTTCCAGCTTCTCGCCGGATCGCACAGCCCGCTCAGCCTGCTCTCGCGTCATCCGGTGAGCGGCAGAGAGCATTTTGCTGACCACCCGGTGCCGCAAAGGCCTGTCGAATTCCAGCATCCGGCGAAGCTGCGGCTCCGTCAGTCGATGGCACGACGACAGGAACTCATCGACCTCCTGCCGTCGGCGCGCCGCGTTGAAGTTGATGACGCGTCCGGCGAGCGGATCGTGTTCAGCGGAATCATCCGTGGTGTCGGAGCCCATATCCTGATTCTCGCAGACGAGGGCGGGTGGCTCAACCTACCCCCGAGGAGTGCCGGCGGCTATCCTGATGCGCGTGTCGGCAGTGCCATGCCGCCGCAACGCAGTTCAACCGTACATGGGCAGAGCACGATGAAACCGCATTCCGTAACCGTCCTCGCCATCGTCTTCTCCGTCCTTGCCTCTGCCTCGGCCTCTGCCGCCGAGCCCGTCAAGATCGGTGCCTACTACGCGGACGCCCTCAACGGCATTGCTTTCATCAGCGATGATCAGGCCGCATTCCTGCTTCGCGTGGGCTGGGTCACGCCGGACCAGGGATACCGGAACGGGTACCTTGCCCTCTCGGATGCGATACACAAGTTCGGAATGGCCGCGCCCGACGGCTCAGTCAATCGCGTCTCCTGGAAGGTGGGCAACGCGAACGTCAGGTTCGACTGGGGCAGGCATGGCGCGTCCGGAGTTGTGGGCCGGATCACCGCCGACGGCCCCGTCCGCGTCGTGCTCGAAACGAATCAGCCATGGGAGTTTGAGTGCGCATACCACAGTGTCGAACGGGGTCTCAAGGGCATTGCGCAGGTGAACGGGAAGACGGTCACCTGGCGACTGCTAACAAGACAGACGCCCGTGGCTCGGCTGTGTGCCGACGATCCGCTCAGCAGCTTCCATGATCTTGTCGCGCGGGGGCAATCCAACGAGAGACCGTCGGGCGAGAACGCAGCGTTGCTCTTCGACCTTCGTGCGGATAGCCCGCTGCTGTTCGCTGCCGGTTTCGACTCGCCGACCGACCTTTCGACGGTCGGGGCGATCCTCGCCGATGCAGAAGATCGCTACCAGGCACGCCGCGCCCGGGCCGCCGGTGACTGGGGTGTTTTCATCGAACCCATCACCAACAACCTGAACTGCAGCCAGGTCTACAACTTCAAGTCTCACCGCATCGCTCACACGATCAGCCGCGCCTGGTGCCGAGATGACAACGCCACGGAGCCGGCCATCGATGGGCAGGTTCTCTTCGCTTGGGACAGCTTCTTCAACGGGCTGCTGGCGTCCATTGAAGACCCGGTGGGGGCGAGGCGGACGGTCCGTGCAATCCTGGCCACGCAGCAGGAGAACGGCCTGATTCCCAACATGGCCGGCCCACGCCGCGGCGTCACCGCCGATCGGACGCAGTTCCCGATCGGCTCCATGTGCGTATGGAAGATGCACCATCGTTGGCCGGATCGCGACTTCCTCACCGAGGTGTACCCCAAGCTGAAGCGCTGGCACGATTGGTGGTTCTCGAAGAGACCGTCCAACGGCTTGGTATACCGCGACGGCAACCGGAACGGCCTCATCGAACATGGCAGCGAGACGGGCTTCTTCCTGGACGCCAAGTATGAAGGGCTCGACGACACGCCCGCGTACGACTACGCGAAGATGAATCGCGACTCTCGCACCATGGAACTCGACGCCGTCGGCATGAGCGCGATCTGGGCAATGGACGCGGAGTACCTGTCCCTGATCGCGCAGGAGCTGGGGGAACAGAGAGACGCCGAGCGGTTCCGGCGCGAATGGCGCGGAATGAATGATCGGTTGAACCGTCATCTCTGGAACGAGAAGTTGGGGATGTACTGCGATCGCTACTGGGGGCCCGAATCGAGAGTCGACAGGCGGGAGGGCGATCGACTGTCTCCGGAGTGCCTTGTGGCGCCGTCCGGAGAGCAGGGACTCAAGGGCGAGTACTTCAGCGGCATCAACTTCGATACGCCTGGGCTGACACGAATCGACCGTGAAATCGGCACGGCGACGGTTTCCGGAATCAAGGAGGTTGGCGACCGATACTTCAGCGTGCGGTGGACGGGCAAGCTCAAGCCGGAGCGGACCGGGCAATACGTGTTCTCGCTGACCTGCAATGACGGCGGGCGGCTCTGGATCGACGGACGGGAAGCGATCACCGACAACTGGAAGGGGCATCAGAAGTTCGTCAACATCAGCGAACCGATTCTTCTCGAGCGCGGCCGGAGCGTGGATGTCCGGCTGGAGTACTTCCAGGGCGGCGGTGCGAAGTACCTCCGTTTCGGCTGGTATCGCCATGAGCCGAAGCCGACGGACCAGGATCTGTTCTCGGAGAAGCTCACACCGTTGAACTTCTTCCCGCTACTCAGCGGGGCGCCGGACGAAGCCCGAGCCAAGCGCATGCTGGCGGTCTTGCAGGACCCCAAGAAGTTCTGGGGCGAGTACGTGTGTCCCACGATCGCCAGGGACGACCCGACCTTCCCCGAGCAGCAGTACTGGCGCGGGGCCATCTGGTCGATCACGAACTACCTTGTGTACCAAGGCCTGCGGCGCTACGCCGAACCCGAGTTGTGCAATGCTTTCGCCGAAAAGAGTGTAGCGCTCTTCATGAAGAGCTGGCTGACCAAGGGTACGTGTCACGAGAACTTCTACGCCGATGGACGCGGAGCCAAGGATCCGCATTACACGTTGGGCGCGCTGCTCTGTCTAACCGGTGTGGAAAACGTGTGCGACATTGAGCCCGACGGGACGGTCCGGTTGAATGGTACACTCGGTTGCGATGTCGAGATGCGAAACATCCCTCTTTTCGGCCGCGCTTACAATATCCGCGCGACGCGCGGGCGCGCAGAACTGCTCCTGGAGGGGCGGCGCGTCTTGGATGCAAGGGGGCGTATCGGCAAGAAGAGGATTCCGTTGGAGTGAGGCGGTCGTGAGCAGCGCGAAGGAGGGCGATCCGGCAAGGCCCTACGGTTCCCCGGTTGCCCGTTCACGCACGCGCTGCCGGACCGGCGGGCCCTCCGGTTGAAGCCGCGGCGCTCTGGAGCTGTCCTCGGATTGTCTCGATCAGCTTCTTTCGGTCGATGGGCTTGCTGGCGTAGTCGTCACATCCGGCTTCGAGGCACTTCTCGCGGTCCCCTTCCATTGCGTGAGCGGTCAGGGCGATGATCGGCCCATGGTAGCCCTCTCGGCGGAGGAGCCCGGCGGCTGCGTAGCCATCCATCACCGGCATCTGCATGTCCATGAGGATGACATCGAATCCCGTCGCATTCGTGTCCTGATCGCGCGCCGACCGGGCCGCCTCGGTCGCGAGCTTGCCGTTCTCGGCGATGGTCACGTCCGCTCCCGCCTTCTTCAGCACGTGGGAGATGAGTCGTTGGTTGTCGGGTCCGTCCTCGGCCAGCAGGATCCGGCAACCGCACAGGCCCGGCCGCGCGGCGATCGGGCTTGCGTTGTCGTCCTGGGGTGCAATCACCGTTGCCGATGCGGGATCCTCGATCATCGCCACGCCCTCCACCGTTCCCGTGGCCACCGTCGCACGGATGCGGGTCCCCACGCCCTCCGCCGTCTCGACCACTGCGATGTCCCCGCCGAGCATCTCCGCGAAACGCTTGCTGATGGTCAGGCCCAGGCCCGTGCCGCCGAACTTGCGGGTGGTCGAGGCGTCGGCCTGCGTGAACGGCTGGAACAGCCTGGCCGCCTGCTCCTCCGACATGCCCAAGCCGGTGTCCGCGACGTCGAACCGCAGGACCGGCTGATCACCGTCTTCGGCGAACTGGACGATTAGTTGCACGCTGCCCACCTCGGTGAACTTGATCGCGTTGCCGATCAGGTTGATCAGGATCTGGCGCAACCGCGTCGGGTCGGTGTGGATGGTTTCGGGAATCGCCCCGGCGTACTCGACTCTGACGGGCAGGTCCTTCGCCTCGGCCGGCACGCGCGCCAGCGACATCGTCTCGGCAACGATCTGGCACGGACTGCACTCGATGCTTTCGACGGTCATCTTGCCCGCCTCGATCTTCGACAGGTCGAGGATGTCATTGATGATGCCGACGAGGTACTGGCCGTTGCGCTTGATCGTGCGGGCCGCCTCGATCCGTTCGGGCGGGGCATCCCCGATGCTGCCGTGCTCGAGCAATACGTCCGCGAACCCGAGGATGGCCGTCATGGGCGTGCGGATCTCGTGGCTCATGTTGGCCAGGAACTCGCTCTTGGCCAGGCTCGCCGCCTCGGCCTCGCGGTTGGCGTACCGGAGTTCCTCCTCCACCCGCTCGCGCTCGGAGATGGACCGCCCCTGCTGGATGTTCTGGAAGGCCATCTGTGACAGTTGGCTCGCCATCAGGAAGAGCACGTTGCACACCTTGTCGAAGCGCTCCTTCGGCATGACCGTCACTTCGTCCAACGCGGAGCGAAACGCTTCTTCATCCGCCCCGATTTCTCGGGCGTAGCACATCATTCGCTCTTCGTTCTGCTCGTCGTTGCGGACCTGCCCGACGAGCCAGTTTGCGATGTGTCGGTCGCCCGCGCAGATGCTCGCGCCGCCGTCCCAGAGTCCTCCGCTCAAACACGGTTGAACCACCGGTCCCTCCGGGTTCGGGCGACCCAGCACCGCATCCGAGTGCATGCAGTTGGCGAGCCCTTTCTCCGTCCCGCGGATGATATCCTTGCACAGGCGGCAGAAGTTGCTGGGCTGGGTGATGGGGCGTCCATCCGGGGCGGTGATGATGGAGGCGACGCCGGTCGCTTCGGCGAATCCGTCCTGTATCTTCTGAATCTCGTCGAGGTCGAACAAGTCCGTCAACGTCAGGTCTGCGGTGTCGAGTACGGGTCGGGTCAGGCTGTCGAGGCGCTTTCGAATGATCTCCTCGGCCCGCTTGCGATCGCTGATATCGACGAAGTTCTCCAGCAAATGCAGGCGTCCGTTGAGCATCACCGGCACGACCGTCTTGATCACGGGGATGCGGCCACCGTCGGCGGTGACCAACACGCGTTCCGCATTGTCGACCGTTTCGCCACGATCGGTGATCGGGCATTGCCCCACTTTCCCCGGGCAGATGTAGCTGTGGCACACGTGACCGACGACCTTCTCGCGCGGTGCACCGATCATCTTGAGCGCCGTGGGATTGGCTTCGACAATGGTGTGGCTTTCCGCGTCGATGACCAGGACGCCGGCCTGAAGCGTCTCCAGAATGGTCTTGAATCGCTCCTCACTCTCTCGCTGCGCATCTTCGGCATGCTTGCGGTCCGTGATGTCCTGGTACGTCACGACCGCGCCGACGACCTCGTCTCCTTCACGAATCGGCGTGCTGATGTAGCTGACGCAAAGGCTGGTGCCGTCCTTCCTCCAGAACACTTCGTCCGTGGCGCGATGCACGGTGCCGTCTCGAAGCGTTGCGAAGATGGGACAGTCGCTCTGGGGATGAGCAGAACCGTCTACCCGAGTATGGTGAACGACGTCGTGATGTTGCTTGCCGAGGAGTTCATCCGCGCGATAGCCGAGCATTGCCGCCGCTGCGGGGTTGACGAACGTGGTGGCGCCGTTGCGGTCCAGCCCGAAGATGCCTTCCCCCGCGCCGTCAAGAATCAGCTCGTGCTGGCGGGTGAGTCTCTCCAGTTCAGTCGTGCGCTGCCTGACCAGGTCGTCGAGAAGGGCGCCGCGTTTGCGCTGCTCTTCGAGCATGACACGGCGTTCCGCAAGGATCCGGACGATCTGCCTGACCAGAATCCAGGCCATGAGCACGGATACGATACCGAGGATTCCGGCCGTGGCGTACTCGACCAGCTCGACGCGAGCCGTCGTTACCCGGTTGTGTTCCGTGATCTCGAGCAACTGCTCGTTCGAGTTGCGGTAGATTTCGCTCGCGGCCTCTCGGGAGCGCAAGAGGGTCGTCTCGGCGGCCTTTCGACAGTACGCGATCCGATCCTCCAGCGCACGACGACTCTGCGGTTTGCCGGCCGCCTCACTCTGCCGCGCGGTCTCCGCGAGGACCGCGATCTGGCGTTCGAGGTCCGCCAACTTCGGCGCCAGCTCGATGACCTCGATGACAACGCCTTCGTGCTCGTCCTTCTTGTAGCGGATCTGCTCCTGGAACTCGTCGGCGTTCACGAAGTTGGCCGGCATCACGCTCTGGTGCACGCCGCCGTTGGACAGGACCTCCAGCACCTTCTCGATCGTCTGAATCCGCGCGATGGCCTGTTTGGCCGGACTGAGCCCGTGCCGGCGCAGACGGACTCTCTCCTCGTCGGTGGCGGTTGCGATCAGGCGTACGTCCAACTCGATCTCGAGGAGCCGTCGCTGGATGATGTCTCCGAGCGATCTCTTCGCCCATTGGTTCGCCATGCGCTCATCGCATCGAGCCCGGAAACGGCGTCCCAGGTGATCCTCCAGGAGAATCAGCCCTACCGCTCCCGCGACCAGCATCAGCAGGAGAGCGATCCTCCTGATGATGGGCTCACGGAAGGACTGAGCGAGATTCGTCGCGATTGCACGCATAGCAGCCACGATGAGACACGGCGACAGAGCGTCGATCCCCGGCGTACCTACTCGACGTCATGCAGGCCGTAGCACTGGAATAGTGCCCGACCCTTTTCGGATGCGGCGTAGCCCATGAACTTCTTCGCAATGCCCGGGTGCTTGGACGTGCGGAGGAGGCCCAGCACCAGCCGCTTGCTGGACGCGTACCGCCCGTCGATGCTCAGCGTGTCCACGTGATCCCGGTTCTCGGGCCAAGTGGACGTTGCGAACCAGTTCACGACCAGGTCGGCTTCGCGGTCCCGCAGAACCCTCACGAGATCCTTCGAATCGGTGGTCAACATGCGGGCGTTGTGTGCCACCGCGTCGAAGATGCCTCTGCGCTCCAGGATCTTCCTGGTCTCCCGCCCGATGCTCCCGCTGTCGGGGTTGCCGATCACGACGCAGTAGTCGGCGTTGGCCAGGTTCTCGAGATTGCCCGTGAGTGCCTTGGGGTTCCCCTTCTGCACCATCACGGCGGCCTTGTTGTGGCCGACGAAAACAGTATCCGTCACCAGCCCTTCCTCGCGGGCCGTCTTGATGTACGAGTCGGAACCCGGCAGGTAGAGATCACCCACCTTGTTCACCTTGATGGCTCGCAGTAGGTTACCGGAGCCGCCCTTGGTGAGAATGATCGTGCAGCCCTCCTCCGCCTCGATCACCCGGGCGATGTCCGACATGGGCTTGATCATGGTGATGCCGCAGTAGACCAGGAGCTCCTTCTTGGCGGTCGCGGCACCTGCCTCCGTCGGGTTCGAATAGGCGAATGCGAAGTACAGAGCGATCACGACCAGCACCGCAACCGCCGTTGCACCGATGGCTTTCATGGCGTCCTCCTCCTCTTCCGGTTGCGTCCGCTTACGTCCGATTGTGGCGACACGGGCCCGTGCGACGCGGGGACGGACCGGGGCGCTGTAGTTGGAGCGGCCGGGACGACCCTATGCGTTCCTGGGGACATGGCTGCTTCTTCGCCCGCAGACAGTGATTATGGACCGATAGCCGCAGCGCGAGCGCGGCTTCTACAGTTGCATCGGTACAACTCTGCGGGATGTTGATGTCCGGCGCCGACTCGAGAGCCATGCGCATCTGCGCGTTCAGGAATCAGGTTCGAAATAGGGCTGCACTTCGACGAAATTGACCCGCAGCGCCTGGCCGATCGGCCCGCCGGGATCGGAGTTACTTCGCCAGTCCGAGATGATGAGACGAGCGGTCGGACCGGTTGCGCGGAACACGCGCACGTGGTAGTTCATCCAGGCCTTGTGCTTGTTGTCGAACGGTGCAACGTGGTGGCTGTAGCAGTTCGCGAAGACATGGTCGATGGTGCGCTCGGCCCGCACGTCGGCGTTCTCGATGCGAATCGAGATCGCATGCGCGACGCGCTTGGAAAGGTCCTGGTCGTCGCCGGTGAACATCTTCAGCGAGTAGAGGCGCCCCGGTTGCAGATGCTTGATCTGCTGTACGATGCGGTTGGGTCGCGCGGCGTTTCGCCTCATGACGAGGAAGTTGTCGCCCTCGGTGGTGCGCGGGTAGCGTCCTTCGAGGAATCCGTAGCCGGCCATGTGCCCGGTGCTGATGCCGTTCGGTTCGGCCGGCTCGACCGTCCATCCCGTGGTGCCCGCATCGAAGTCGGGGTTCACCAGGTGCGGCAGCACGTACGGGTCGGTCGACAGCATGTCGGCCTTGCCCTCGATGCAGTAGTGCCGGAACAGGCGGCCTGCCCAGCGCACGATCTCTTCGTCGGCGTAGGCCGACAGGTACTCCATGATGCCGTACAGACGCCAGAACGCCGGGTGGTTGGCGATGAGGTTGAACTGCATGTCCATGTACACCTTGTAGTCCACCGACGGATTCGAGTTGAGCGACTCCGGCGGGGCGGACATGTAGCCCAGGCATACGATCATGTGCTCGCCGCACTCCGGTTGCAGGGCGCGCCATTCGGCGAGCGTCACCTGCAGTTGGTCGTCGAGATGCTTCCACGCCCCCGCTTCGGTGGGCTGCTCCTTGAGGTATCGCTCCAGCGCGAACGGATAGCCGCAGTCCATGACGGTCTGAATGAACGTGCGGGGCGCCTTCGCGTGGTACAGCGGGACGCAGTACGGGTAGAACCGCTTGTCACGCAGTGCGGTGTTCGCATGAATTCGCCGTACCGCCTCCGTCCAGGCGGCGTACTTGGGCGTGTACCGGGGATCGCCCGCACCGATGAACTCGTCGGCGATGACACCGTCCAGGTTGGGGTCGGTCAGGCCGGGGTTCTTCGTCCAGTACGCGTACGCCTTGTCGGCCGAGACGACATCCTCGGCTCGCACGCCGGGCACACCGCACTCGACGATCCACCTGAGCCCGCGGCGCCTCCAGGCTTCGACACGGTTGCGGTGGGCGGCGGCTCCGGTCCCGACGATGGTGTTCACGTGCGGCAGGACATGCTTCTGGAGCATGTCCCAGTCATAGGGTCCATACTCCTTCACGTGCGGATCGGACTGGAACTTGCAGTACAGGATCTCCGGCACCGCACGGACGATCAGGCTGTCCAGCGTGCACGCGCCGGTGCGCGTCACGTCGAGCGTGTGCGAACCGGCGGGCAGAAACCGCATGGCCTCGACCGTTCGCGGCGCATCGGCGCGGTGTGCGAAGTTGGCTTCGCCGACCGATACGTCCCCGAGCCGCACGTGGATCGCCCCGGGTCCGGATGCCCGGGCCACCAGACGGAAGAAGACCCAACCCTCGCGCGGATTGCGAAACGCAAGCTGCGCCGCGGGCTTGCCGTCGGGAGGCGCGACGTGCAGTAACTCGGTGACAAAGTTGTTGAGCACGCGCATGCCCTTGACCGGCTCGGCCCAGCGGTTCTCGTTGGGCCAGACGATCTGTTCCACAACCGTGCCCCCGGGCACGAGAAGGCCCTGCGCGTCACGGATCTCGATGCGGAATTCGTAGGACCCGGGACGCGCGTCCTGCATGGCGAGGTTCAAGCGCACAGGGTCCGTGTCGGCGTTCAGCTCGACGTTGCTCACGCGTTTCGCGCGGTCGCCGTTGGGCCCAGTGAGCGTGGCTCGCACGTGGCCGCCGGGTGGCAGGCCGGCCACCTTGCCGAGGTGCACGTCCGCTCCGATGCGGTCCTCGGCGCCGAACAGTCGCGGCACCACGGTGACGAGCGGCGGCAGCCGCGCGGGGTCGACGGTCAGCACGCAAGGGAGGCGCCACAGCCCGCCCGAGCCGCCCCAGTCGAGCACGCGGATGGCGATCAGGTTCTCGTGCCCCGGACGCAGATGCGAGCCGACCTCTACGCTGGTCGCTGTGTTGTGAACGGACACCGAATCTGCGTCGCCGCGGGCGGCCACCCGCTTGCCGTTGCAGTACAGCTCGTACGCGTCGTTCACGCCGCCGAGTGCGATCCACGCCCGCTTGCCCTGCCAGTCGGCGGGAATCGACACGCGCTTGCGATACCACGCGTGACCGTCCAGTTCCGGATGCCCCTGGCTCTCCCAGGAACTTCCGGCATCGAGCGTTGTCCAGTCGGCATCGGAGACGGCTTGCGTGTGCCACTTCTCCAGGATCCCCACGTCTTGCGGATCCGGTCGAAAACGCCATCCCGCGGCGAGGTCCATCGTCTCGGAGCCCGCGGCCACCGCGGCCACGTTTCCAATCGCCGATGCGAGCACGATCCCAAACGCCTTGTTCACAAGTCACCTCCCAGCCGAACCACCGCGCGCCGGTCCGTCACGACAGGGTAGCCCTACTCCGTGTCGGGCAGCAACCGCGCGCCCCAAACACCCAAGATGCAGCGCGTGCATGACCGTATCGGCTGCAAGAGGTCAGCATGTCGTGTCTTGTCTCCTGCCTCCTGTCTCGAATGGCCCTGCCGCCGGTTTGGCCGCCCCGAGGTCCTAAAATCGCCTCTACATTATGTAATCTAACCCCGCTCAGCGAAGTATTTGAGGTAGCTGATACCCAACACCATAGCCTTTTCCAGGCCGAAATCACGGAGCTCAGGAATCTTCCTTCCGTCTTTCCGGCCGACGATCTCGAGCATCCACGGTCGATTGAACTTGACCTCGCGCAAGGCATTGACGATTTCCGCCCAATCGGCGATGCCGACCCCGGGCGGCAAATGGTCGTCGAGTTCACCGAAGCCGTCCTGCAAATGCGTATTGATCAGCTTCGATCCCATCACGCGGATTGCGTCCTGTGGTTTCGCGCCCCACACCATTGCATGCCCAGTGTCACAGCAACAGCCCACGTGCGGCAGATCGATCGCGTCCACGACGCGGCGACAGTATGCAGGTGAAAGATCCTTGATATTCTCCACCGCCAGCTCCAGGCCGTGGTCGGCGGCAACTTTGGCGCTTTCCTTCAGTCGGGCCACATCGCGAGCAAGCTTCTCCTCCTTCTGTCCCCCGGGCGCGACGTGATCGACGATCACTTTGACGCCCAGGATTTCCGCGTTTCGGCAACAGATCGGCTGATCCTTGCGATACTTCCGCTGCCACTGGGGGGACTCCTTCACCACCACCATGGAATGCGTCACCAGCGGCTTGAGCCCCACCTCTTGGGTGTACGCCTTGAGCTCTCGGGCGTCATCAGCGCTGAGGTGAGAAAGATGAGGATATTCGACGTAAGCGTATCCGGTTTTCTTCACCAAACGCATGGCCTGACGATATTCGATCGGGTTCATGGCACGGTCAGGATCCGCCTGCGCACCGCAGCAAAACTCCACTTGCTTCGTTCGCGATTCCGCCCCTGCGGACTCGGGCATCGACATTGCCCCGGCGGCGCTCATCGCACCGCCCACGAAGAAGCTGCGTCGACTGACCGCATTACTCACGGCTGGCACCTCGTTCCTCCTCGATGGCGACCACGCGTATCTTCACCAAGTAGCCTGCTCCCCCAACAAATCGCCAAGCCGTCGTCCGATCGCCGAAGCAAGCACAATCGCAAACGCTCTGTTCATGGGTCACCTCCCAGCCGAATCGCCGTACCAGGCAGGCCACGGAAAACCGCAGCCCAGGCATCGTAGCTCCGCACCAGGGTAGCCCAACCCCACGTCAAGCAGCAACCACGCACCGAGACGCGACCGTAAGGGAGCGTGGTCGCCGAAGGCGACGGGATAATCACGACGAGAGGAATCGATCAGGCTATGACATGAGGCGAACGCGTTCCGTTCCCTCGCGCACCGGCGCAATGAGAACACCCGAGCGAAACGCGCGATCGCGTCCGCTCGGGTGTCAGTTTTCTGTCGCTCGGTGCTTGTGCGAGCCGTCTACCAGGACTTCCGTCCGGCGACGAAGCGGAACCCAAGCAGGCCGACCAGCGTCATCATGACGCCGGGCATCCCGCCACAGTTGACAGTGATGTCGCCGATCGTGGGGCCGCCCATCGGGTCGTTCGGATCGCCGTTCGGGTCGCCGTGCGGGTCGTTCGGATCGCCGTGCGGATCGTTCGGATCACCGTGCGGGTCGTTCGGATCACCCATCGGATCGTTGGGATCACCCATCGGATCGTTGGGATCACCCTGCGGATCGTTGGGATCGCCCTGCGGATCGTTGGGATCGCCCATCGGATCGTTGGGATCGCCCTGCGGATCGTTGGGGTCGTCCGGCGGGTCTTGCGCCACGATGAGATCGTCGATGCCGAATTCCTGGCCGCCGATGGTGAGGCTGGTGACCGGCCCCGTGAGGACGATCTCGCCACTGGCGCCGCCGGCAATCGGATTCTCGAAGACCGCGAGCGAAACGCCCGGCGCCACGGCCGCGCCCACTGCAGTCAGGGCCGCGACCTCGTTAATCGTCCCGCCGTTCACGGAGATGTTCTCTTCACCGCCCAGGTCCACGTACTGGAGCGACACGTAGCCGACCGGAAACGAAACGCCGCTCAGGTCGAACTTGACGCTGATGTTGTTGAGCGAGAGCGGCTGGGTCGGGAACTCGGTTGCCGTCTGGCCCCCGGCCTCGGCCTCGACGAAACCCGTGAAGGAGCTGGCCGTGAGGTAGAACTCCTCCACGGAAACCTGGATGTCATCCTGCGTGAGTATGACATCCCCGGGTGCATTGCCCGCCGCGGTGCCGTACGTGCTTCCGGCGGCAAGCGTCTCGAAATCCACGGTGGCAGCGAAGGCCGCCGGTCCGACCGCGAGCAGGACCATTGCAGTCAGTAGTGCAGAGCTAGTGCGAAGCATGTTCCGTCTCCTTTCTGTGAAACGATCTCCAGCGAGAGATGCCCGTCGAGAGGTTGGGCTCACCTTCCCCCTTCCGGCTTACTGCACGCCCCGCGTATCGGCACATCACCGGGGTCGGTTCAGCAACCGGCAAGATCCGGGCCGGAACGTCCGGCGCGCACGCAGGGCCAGGCGTCCGAGAAGCGGGCTATGGGTCCGAGAAGGGAACAACCGTCGTCAGCGTTGAGCCTTGTCCCGAGCTAGCCAGGGCGTCAGTCCCAGTTCCTGCGGCTTCTTGGGAATGTAGTAGAGATCGAACTTCATCCAGTCCTGGCCGCCGGGCAGGTCGTCAAGGTAGAGGCGAGCGGTGTAATCGTTGGCGGCGGTGGGCTGCTGGAACACGAAGGGGTGCAGGGGGCGTGAGTAGTGGTCCTTGGGCAGGACGGTCACCTCGGCCCGCGGCAGGGGGGCGTGGAACTCGAAGACCTGGACGTGCGGGCCGTCCCAGCGCAGATGGTCGATGGTGTACTTCTCGCCGGTGATGTTCAGCACGTCGCGGCCGTCGATGCTGATTTCGACGGTGGCCACGTGCACGGCGTCATTCGCATGCTCGTCGAGCAGTTCCCGATACCGTTGCTGCTCGGCCGCGATGCTCCGTCTGAGTTCGGCCCGGGTGGGCGCGGTTTCCATCGCGTGCTGCGCAGTCCCGACACCATCCAGCGCGACTTTCGCGTTCCGTATGACCACGTCGACTCCGAACAGCTTGTACGTGAAGCCCGGCACCTTCATGAACGCATCGCGGGCCGCTACGAGGTTGCCATAGGCTTCGGCGAGCGCCCGCCGGTGTTCCGCGGTGGGTTCGTCCATACAGGCGAAGTAGGCGAATGCGGTGCGTACGTAGCCGATGTTCGTCGCGATCAGAAACCGCGTCATGTCCAACCGGTTCTCGAGATCGGCTGCCACCGCTGCGTCGGCAATATGCGGCTTGGCCTTGGCGAACTTGCGGCGCATCTCGGTGGCGACCGCGAGCCCGTGTTCGAGATCGTCGAAGGTTTCGGGGATCCAGGGCTTGCAGCGGAGATAGAGCTTGCGCAGGAAGTCCAGGTGCTCGCGCCCCCGGTCGATGGGCGGGTAGCCTTCGGCGGGGAACGTGCCCACACGCATGTGGAGAAACGAATTGAACTGGCCGTAGGACACCGGCTCGATGTGCAGGCCGTACTTGTAGGCCGACGCCGACAGGAGATAGATCTCCGCCATGGCGTCGGCGGCCGCGCGTCCGAAATGGATCGCGCAGAAGTCGCGCGCGATGCCTTTGATGTCGTCGTCGGGGTCCCACATCAGGCGGTACAACACGTACGAGTATGCGGCACGCGTATCCCAGCGGTCGTGGCGCCGCCTGACGAGCGTCGCCGCACCGACGAGGTTGCCGTCCTCCGGCAACTGCAGCGTCTGCAAGCCCGCCTGGAAATACTGGCCCGAGAACGTGGGGAAGATGTTCGACCGGCCGCCCTCGTGGTAGTTCATGGTCTCGAAGCAGACGATCGTCTCGTGCGGGGTCAGGTTGAACGTGGGGTTGTAGGGCTGATGCCACCAGCGGTCCCCGGCCGTGATCTTCGGCATGAGGTACAGGTTCCTCGTCGGGATCGCGTCGGTGAAGATCTCGCGGAACACCGCGGGCTGGTAATGCTGCTCGTGCATGGTCAGCCCCCAGGTGAAGTGGAAGTAGGTCTTGTCGAACTCGTCGGCGACGACCTCGTGCACTTTCTTGACGAACGTGCGGAACCGCTTCTCGTAGGACCACTCGCACTCCGGCGTTTCGTGGAGCAGGTCGTACGCGACGTAGCGGTCCCAGAACCCGGAGATGTCGTCGTTGCACAGTTCGATGCCGTCGAGTTCCGGGAGTGCCGTGAACAACTTCCGGAACTTGCCCTGCACCGCGTTCCAGAACTTCGGGTCCTCCGGCGAGAGGGTCGCACCATACTCCTCGAGCAGCGAGGGGTGATACGTGAACTCGTTCGCGAAAACGAGGTACTTCAGGTGCATGCGGTGGGCATAGTCGATGAGCGGCCGCACCTTTTCGCGGGTGGCGGCGTTCCGGGACGCCTCCGGTTCAGCGTTCCACGGCACAAGGTCGAGCACGGCCGGCCCCGCCACCCAGTTGATGCTGTGCCGCAGCGCCTGCTGCATCTGCTCCTTGCTGCCGCCGCCGTAGCCCCGGCGCCCCCACGCGGCCCCCACGCGCACTTTCATCGCCGGCACGCGGCGCACGTCGATGTCGGGCAACCGCCTGTGCACGTCGATGCGGTCGCAAATCCAGTACAACCCGTACACGTCACCAATGATCGATCCGCCCGACACCGCCATCACGCGACCCCCGTTGCGCCCAGACGTGCGAATGCGGTAGCCCTGCCGATCGCGGTCGAGATCGGGCCCGCCTTTCCACTTCTCCGCGTTCTGCGCGTTCCGCGTCGCATCACCGACAAGCAGCACGTTGCCGCCCGGCATCGTAGAGTCGCCCGCGCGGGTGAACGTGATCGCGTGCTTCGCACCGGTGCGAACGAGATCATCAACGGCAACGTTCACGGCCTCATCACCATCCAGCCCATGCCCGACGACAATCGTCCAGGCCTCCGGCTCAGCAGCCGCAACGGGCGCGATGAACAACAACACACAGCAAAGCGCAACGGCAGGAATCGAACGCATTCGAGTCTCCTTCAGCCCGACGCTGGAAGGCGGTGGGGCTTGTGAACCACACAAGGATACGGGCGTTGCTGATGACTATCCATCTCATAAGACGCGCACGGCGCAAGCGCCGTAGGGGCTGACGCCGACGCGAGACGCAGATGGGATCAGAGTTATATGGGCAATAAGCGTTTGTGTGACGGACGAGTCTGGTGTAGGGTCCACGGCATGGCTGGACCTTTGCGGATCGAGTTGTCGTGGGCGTTGCCCCGCGTGATGTCACGAGGCAGTGGGTAGCAGCGGCTCCGTCCGGGACGATGGTGGGGACGCACGCGCAGGACGGACTGCAATAAGATGCAAGACACTGTTCCAGACATGGACCTGCGTGTGATTCCTGCTGGTAGATTCAGCATGGGCTACCGTGAGTCCGAGGAGCTCATTTTTCCGGGTAATGCTCCTCATTGGGTCATGCTTTCTCGCGATTTTGCTTTGGGCACCGCACCTGTCACCAACCATGCATATCGTTGGTTTCTTGAGAATGCCGAGGCCTCAAGTGCGACTCGCCGGGACGATCTGGCACGCATTCGAGAAGAGATGGAGAGCCGGGACGGGGCAGAGCTTCCGGTCGGTGGCGTATCTTGGCACGAAGCAACCGCTTTCTGCGGTTTCCTGCGCGATATGACTGGCAAGCCATACCGTCTTCCGACCGAGGCAGAGTGGGAGTACGCCTGTCGAGCGGGAACCGACTCTCAGTTCTTCTTCGGCGATGATGCAACAGCTGCAGAGCGGTACGTTTGGGTTGGAAAGAACGGCGAGGGTCGGCGTCATCCGGTCGCTCGGAAGCTCCCCAATCCGTGGGGCCTATACGACATGTTAGGGAATGTCTATGAGTGGTGTCACGACTGGTTTGGGGAGTTGCCGGGTGAGGATGCGGTGGATCCCACCGGCCCATCGGAGAACGTATGGGGCAGCGGCGACGAAGTCTACAAGGTTGCCCGGGGTGGTTCGTACGCTGGGCTAGTGCCCTGTTCATTCCGTCTGGATCTCCCACCGACGCACAAGTCGGACATACTCGGATTTCGCGTTGCAATGGATGTTGCATGACCAGCTAAGATCGGAAACGCGCGGGAATGCGCCGCCGAGGTGGCGCCCCAAAACTGTCCCTGACGAGAACGCGAGCTGCTCAACTTGAACCAACCGGGGCTCTTGGTGCACGAAGGAAAGGATGATATTGAGGTATTGTTATGCCCTAAGTGCGAGTACAACGTCGTTGTGCAGGTACGGCACGGGATTCTCAAGTGTCCGGGGTGCGGCACGTTTCTGCCGAACGTTACCTATGAGCCAACTTCGACACTACGCTCCCGATGGGAAAGTGCAACCAGAACCAAGGACTGCAGTAAGGAGGCGAACGTTGCCCTTTCAACTGCAGTTGCGGGCGTCCTGCTGTATTTGGGTGCAGAATTATCGAGATCTGCGGTTGCATTGGATGCCTATTGGGCAGCCTGTTATCTGGCACTCGCCATCGAGGTCTTTGCGCTTGGGATGGCGCTGTACGTGATACTGACGGACACGTGCAACATGGATGATCCGTGGTTCAAGGGGCTGGCTTATGGGTCCCTGGGGATTTCCTTGGCCTCGATAGTGTACTCTGCATCGATGTACATGGTAGTCAAGTTCAGCGGTGTGTAGCGCTTTGTTCGCCTCTTGCATGCTTTAGAGCCGATCGGGGGCACGTGTGGCTGGGGTCCCCATTAGGCCTTTCGTGTCAAGGCGCAGAAGGACCCTGTTGGCTGTTCTCCTTC
>CAYMME010000039.1:0-27455 GCA_964391465.1 uncultured Planctomycetales bacterium | reverse complement strand
GCAGCCGGGTGCCACGGGCAGCTTGCCTGCCCGTGCTCACCACACCTGGACCGCGAGAGACACTGGCGGGCAAGCCGCCAGTGGCACCCACCACGTGGGGTGGTGCCACGATTCGTGAGATGCACCCCGTCATGACCGCAGATTTGACCGCGTGTGTCGTCGCAGCCAGAATGGGAGTTGAATCGACGCGAAGTCTCTCTACACGAGCGGCACACGATAGACCTGAGTTCAACGTACTCTCGGGCGGAGGAGCGGCCCATGAATCCATCGCGCGACAGCGGTTCTCCGAAGTCCTGGCTATGCTCAGCGACCCTGCTGATGACACTGTCTGCCTCGGGCGCGCTCGCCGTCGCGGATGGATCGGGGCCGGTCATCACGCGCCAGCAAATCGAGGCGGACTGGCTGCGCCAGGACATCGTGCGGAACTTGCCCCCGTCGCCGCGCGATCGTTCGACGGGCAAGCAGATGAAGACGTGGGCCGACGCAGCCGGTGGGTGCGACGGCATCAAGGACGGCACGTACGGCTTTCACACGAATATCGAGGACAACCCCTGGTGGCAGGTCGACCTCGGCGAATCGAAGCGGCTGGACCGCATCGTGATCTTCAACCGTTGCGACGGGAACGTCGAAAGTCGGGCGGCCCGGCTCAAACTGCTGCTGACCGACGACGGCAAGACATGGCGCGAGGCGTATCAGCACGACGGCACAGCGTTCCTGGGCCACAAGGACGGCAAGCCGCTGGTGGTCCCGGCCGGCGGAGCAACAGCCCGGTTCGTTCGCCTCCAGTTGCCCGGCCGGCAATGCCTGCACCTCGACGAGGTCGAAGTGTACGCGGTCGGCGAAGACCGCAACGTTGCCCTCCGGCAACGCGCCGACCAGTCCAGCACGAGTCAATGGTCGAAGCGGCCCAAGCACCAACTCGCCCGAACCGAATCCGACGCCGCCGGCAACGCCGAACCAACCTACCCTGCGCAGCAAGTCGTCGAGCGCGGGCTGGCCCTGGCCGAGAGCCTCCGGCAGTTGGGGGCGAACACCGGGCCCCACGTGCAGACGTTGCAGCACGTCGCGCGCGCGTTGGACCAGCTACCGGCCGAAGCGGCGCCTTCCGCCCGGCGGGAGCTGTACTTCAAGGCGCGCTGGGCGCAGCGCGGAATGTCGCTCGCCAACCCGCTTCTTGACTTCGACGCCCTACTCCTCGTCAAGCGAATACCCGGCACGTTCACGCACATGTCGGACCAGTACTACGGCTGGTGGTCGCGGCCGGGCGGCGGACTCTACGTTCTCGACGACTTCAAGACCGACTCGCCGCGCGTTCGCTGCCTCACCGAGAGCCTGCCCCCGGGAACGTTCCTGCGGCCCGACCTTTCCCACGACGGACGCAAGGTGCTCTTCGCATACTGCAAGTACCACCCCGGTCTGCGCGAGGAGAAGAGCAAGCTCGACAAGAACAACGTGCCCGAAGACGCTTTCTATCACCTCTACGAGATGAACCTCGACGCAACGGGATTGCGACGACTCACCCGCGGTACGTACGACGACTTCGACGGCCGGTACCTGCCCGGCGGCGAGATCGTCTTTTTGTCCACGCGGCGCGGACAGTACGTTCAGTACGACGAGGCGGGCGCGCCGAAGAGCGGCGACGGTGCGCAACCCGACTGCTACGTCCGCTGCGGCGGCGGCCCCTCGCGACCGGTGGCCGTCTACACGCTGCACGTGATCGACGCCGACGGCTCGCACCTCCGGCCGATCTCACCGTTCGGGATGTTCGAGTGGACACCCAGCGTCGACAACCAGGGCCGCATCCTCTACGCCCGTTGGGACTACGTCGATCGCTGGAACATGCCCTACATGAGCCTCTGGTCGACGTTGCCCGACGGCACCGGCACCCAGGCCGTCTTCGGCAACTACACGACCAATCCGCACTGCATGTTCGAAGCCCGCTCGATCCCCGGCTCGGAGAAGCTCATCTTCACCGCCTCGGGCCACCACGCCAACACCGGCGGCAGCCTCGTGCTCCTCGACTATCGCCAGGCCGTCGACGGGCCGGAGGCCATGGCCCGACTGACGCCCGAGGTCGCGTTCCCCGAGACCGAAGGCTGGCCGATGAGCTACTTCGCCAACCCCTACCCGCTCTCCGAGGATCACTACCTGGTGGCCTGGAGCGATCAGGAGATGATCGGCTGGCCGGGCCCGGCCGAACCGGAGAACGCATTCGGCATCTACCTGTTCGATGCCTTCGGCAACCTCACGCTTCTCTACCGCGACCCGGCGATCTCTGCCGTCACGCCGCTGCCGGTCCAACCTCGCCGCAGCCCTCCGCAGACCCCTTCGCTCGTCGACAGAACGGCCGAGCAGGAAGGCCGAATGCTCGTCCTCGACGTCTACCAGGGCCTCGATGGAATCCCACGCGGGACCGTCCGCCGGCTTCGGCTCGTAGGCATCCCCGTGAAGACGCACCCGACGATGAACTTCCCGGAGATCGGCATGACGCGCGACGATCCCGGCAAGTGCGTCCTGGGCACGATCCCGGTCGAGAAAGACGGCTCCGCTTACTTCCGGCTGCCGTCGGGGGTCCCGTTGTTCCTCCAAGCACTCGACGCCGAAGGGAAGGCCGTGCAGACCATGCGCTCGGCCACCTACGTTCAACCCGGCGAGACCCGCACCTGCATCGGCTGCCACGAGTCCCGCAGCACGGCGCCGCCCGACCGATCCGTCCTCGCCCTGCGCCGCGAGCCGTCGAAGATCGTCCCCGGCCCCGAAGGCTCCTGGCCCGTAGACTACGCGACACTCGTCCAGCCCGACCTCGACGCACATTGCACGGAGTGCCACCGGCCCGGCACCGACGGGGAGAAGTGGGACCTGACCACGGATAAGTCGTACGCCACACTCACAACGTACGGCAAGCCGAGTCTTCACGACCACATCCTCGCCCGCTACCGGGAAGGCCGATCCGTTCCGGGCGCCTGCGCTTCAAGCGCGAGCCCGCTCGTCAAGTTCCTGAAGAAGGGCCACCACGACGCGAAGCTGCCGCCCGACGCCTGGCGCCGCCTGTACACCTGGCTCGACACCTACGGCCAGCGACAGGGAGCGTTCGGCCCCGACCAGGACCACCGCCTCCAACAACTCAAACGCCGCATGACACCCCTTCTGGCAACGAGCGGAGCAGAGTAGAGGGCGGCCCCGAACCCGTAGCGGCCGGCGCCTCGCCGGCCGAGCCCGGCCCGGGACGACGATGCGTCACACATGGAACCGCAAACGACCACCCATGAACCAGAACCGCCTCGTGCAAGAACGTACGGGCGCAGCCGCGCCGTCCGCCATCCGGAATTCACTTACGCCGCCGATGAGTTGGTGCATCCGACACTCTGTGCCGCCATTGGGGCATCCTTCCGCAACGCGGAGTTCTGCCGAGAGGTGTGCGATTCCATCGGTTTCTACACGACGAAGCTCCGCTACGAATTGTACGCCTACTGCCTCATGCCCGACCATCTTCACGTGTTGTTGTCCCCCGCAAACTCCAGTGTGCCCGTGAGTCGCTGGCTTCAGGCTTGCAGGAGCTACACTGCGCATGCATCAGTCAGATTCGGCTTGCGTCCGCCGTTGTGGCAGCGCTCCGCGCACGACCATGTTTGCCGCAAGGGGGAGACAGCCGAGATCGTAGCGGCGTACATTGCGAATAACCCGGTGAGATCCGGTTTGGTGACGCGATGGACCGACTGGCCATGGACCGAGGTGCTGGTCGACGTGTAGGCTATGTACTGGACGAAGGGGTAGCGGCCGGGCGCGCGTAACGATCCGGCAGGATGTCTCCGTAGTTCGGCCGCCGCCGGTCAGTTCGGCCGGCGGGGCGCCGGCCGCTACGACGGGTCGCATGTGACGCTTCAGCGAAGCGTGGACGGATTCCGACCGGCGCGCGGCCGGTCAGTTCGGCCGGTGAACCGCCGGCCGCTACTGCGGAGTTGCCCCCATGGCGAAAGAGAACACGACTGCACACACCACCGACCTCGACCGCATCGCGGCGGCCGTCCGGGAGATTCTGTCCGCCGTCGGCGAAGATCCCGACCGCGAGGGATTGAAGGACACCCCGATGCGCGTAGCCCGCATGTACGCCGAGTTGTTCTCCGGATTACGTGAAGACCCGGCCGTGCATCTCGCGACGGCCTTCACCGAGAAGTACGACGAGATCGTCGTGCTGCGCGACATCGCGTTCCATTCCGTTTGCGAGCACCACCTGATGCCGTTCGAAGGCGTGGCTCATGTCGCCTACCTGCCGGACGGCAAGGTCGTCGGCATCTCCAAGCTCGCCCGCGTGGTCGACGGCTTCGCCCACCGGCCCCAAGTGCAGGAACGCCTCACGTCGCAGGTCGCCGACATCCTCACCAAGACGCTCGACGCCAAGGGCGTGGCCGTCGTCATGCGGGCCGTCCACACCTGCATGACTTGCCGCGGCGTCCACAAGCCCGGCTGCGTCATGGTCACCTCCGCCGTCCGGGGCCGATGCAAGTCGGACGCAAGGACCCGAAGCGAGGTCCTGGCCCTGCTGCACAGTTAGCGCAGCGTCTCAAAGGCGGAGCCACGTATCTGATCCGAACCGCACCCGTAAGGAAGCGGCCCATTCGGTATGTGCCATCGCCCTTCTCTCACGGTCGGGGTTCGGAGGTGTGCTGCGTGCCTGGAATCCGGACAGCCCGCCTTCTTCCGGCCACGCCAACTACACTTCGCCACGGCTCGGAGCTGTTGAACGAGTGTGCCTCGCAGGCAGCCGTGCGTGTGCGATCGCCCCAACAACGCTGCCGACGATCCCACCGACGCAACTGATCCACAGCGATTCCCGCAATGGGTCGAACGTGGAGATGCCGTCGCTTGCCTGCATCTGCTCCCAGAGACGACAACCGAGAAGGCAGCCTGGAATCGCACCGACCGTCGCGCCGATCACAGCACCCGCGAGCCGGCCACTGATTCCCCTGCCGACCGCGCAGACAAACGTCGCGGAGATCGCTATCGCCAAACCGCGGTGAATCAGCCACCCGAGTGTGTCGTCGCGGGCGGGGAATGGCGATGGTTCGACGGCACCGCGTATCGCCTCGAACATGGCGAACTTACAAACGCCATCGACGACTGCGACGGTAATCCCGAGGGCAGCGCCCTCCGCGGCGCCTCTGAGCGTCCGACGCATGACCGTCGGGTTGCCACGAGCTTCGGGCATGGCTCGATGTCCCTACTGCCCAGGGTATCAGTCTGCAGTGGCGAGCAACGCGGTGGGCTTCAACTTGAATCCGGGAAGCAGCGAAGACTCGTACACGCCGTCTGCCGGCACAACCGCTTCAACCCACAGGTTGCCATTGTTGGTGAGCACCGTCATGCGGCGGGCGAAGCGGTCGACGATCCAGTACTCCTTGATGCCGAGCGCCAGGTACTCGTCGCGTTTCTCGATGTAGTCGCGCCGGCGGCTCCACGTGCCGGACGACACGAACTCGACCACGATCGTCGGAACGTCCCTCTTCGGTTGGGGACGACGGCCGAGCCCCGCCCAGATCGCCCGATCGCAGCGACGTACGCCTTTGCCCGTTCGCACCTCCTGCTCGGGCAACGTCCAGTCCAACGACCCGCCCTCTCGGGGCCGCTCGCGGTAGGTGCGAAGCATGTACCCAAGCTCGTCGTTGGCATCCCGGTGTTCTTCCGCTGGGGCAGGCGTCACGACCAATACTCCATGAATCAGTTCGTACCGGTGCCCCTTCTCGCCGTCGGCCGCGTCGAACTCCTCGAACGTCATGGGCACTCCGGCATCCCGGGGGCCCAGCACCGTGTGCGGCGGGTCGATCCTGGTTTCGGCGTCAGTCAACAAGTCCGCCATGCGTCGCTCCTCGAACGGCCTATTCCCATTATAGCGTACGCACACCTCTCAGAGAAGCAGGTGGAGAAACGTCCCGGGCGAACCGTTTCGCCGCGGTGGAGAGTCGATCAGTCACCGCCGGTGGACGTGCAGCACCCAATCCTTGACATCGGGCTTGGTGAACGACTCGGTGCTGCCGCCTTTGCGCTGGAAAGTCGGCCGGAATTCGCCGCGGCGCGGATCGTAGAAGCGGTAGTCGAATGTGTGTCCGGCGGCAGATCGCAGGTCGAGCGTGAACGTCTTCGCCGCTTTGATCCTCGAGTAGACGACGTACTCGCGGCCGGGGTCGGCGAGGCAACACGTGCCCGGACCGCTCAGCGCGTTGTGGGGCGCCAGCGCGTCGAGGTTCTTGACGTGCTCGTTGAAGAACCGGCTGGCGTGGCCGATCCAGTCGCGCTTGTACATCCCCTTGTCACCGCCCGGCACCTTGGGGTCGTAGCCCATGATGCCGGTGGTGACCGTCTCCTGCCGCTCGTCGCTGTGAAAGATGAAGTGCCCGCCGCCCAGTGAGAACGTCCACATGCTGGTCCGCACGGCCTCGCCCTTGTACGGCGGTCCCTCCAGGCACAGGTACGGCCGGGCCGGCTTGGCGCCGAAGCCGGCGACGGCGACACCGTTCTTGTCCGTGCCGTGGAGCGTGTCGCTGTAAACGAACGTCACGTCCGACCGGCGCTTGCCCCAGTCGACCCACACCTGACCGCGACGCTTGAAGAAGCCCAGGAAATGATCGCCGCCGTTGCCCTCGTCGTACGAGTGCTCGTCCATGAACACGAAGAACACGTTGCCGAACGGGCCGAGATCGTCGATCAGCTTCTTGCAAAGGCGCTCCCAGACCCACTGCGTCTGCTTGGCCGCCGGCCAATCGTCGGACCACGGCTCCGACCAGACCTCGGTGCCCGGCGAGGCGATCCGTTGCGCTCTCGTGATGTTGTGGCCGTCGTCCGTCACCGGCCCGCCGTTGACGGCGTTGAGCGGATGGTACGACCAGTCGGGTCGCTGCGATGTGTTCCACTTGGCCCAGCCGAAGAAGACGGTGACACCGACAACCATCCGTTTCTCCTTGGCGTACGCACACAGGTCACGCAGCCGCGGCCAGTAGTGCGTGGCGTCGCCGTCCGGCCCCTCGTCGAAAACGCGCAAGTCCCACTGCTCGAGCTGATCGGTCGCGTTCGGGCCGGACGTGCGGCGTACCCACGGAGTGATGCCCGGACAGACGTACCCGTACCGTTTCTCGACGACGCTGCCGTCCTGTTTCTGCCGCACGGGAACAAACGACCATACGTGAACCGCCCGGATACCCCGTGCGGCACAGTCGTCGATCCACGCACGATAGTCGACGTTGGCGTTTTGCATCACGACGTGCGTGCCGCTGTCGCCGACCAGCAGAAGCGTCTCGCCGTTGTAGGTGACGTAGTGCCCGCTCGGGCTGACACCGATGCCGCTGGCCGCGACCACCCGTTGTCCGGGCAACGCGAGTCCCATGAGCATCATCACAGGCGCGGCCGCGCAAGTCGTGCGTCTTCGGGACGAGAATCGAACGCACATCAATGAAGGCATCATCATGATGGACTACGTCCTCCCGGCCTTTCACTTCTCAGCGTGGCCACGGTGAGCTTGTGCAATAGTGTCTCCGCCTCGGTCACTTGTTTGAACCGGCGCTCGTCACGGCGGAACTCGCGTGTGTGGGCTGTCATTCGCCCGTTCCGCCATCGTATCCCGTGCTTCTTGTGCAACAGCTCATGGTAGACGAGGAAGTCCACCACGTAGGCCGGCACGTTCTTGTCATCCAGCGACGCGCTGACCATGAGCGTGTCACGCGCGGCATCGTAGTGGCCGAACTTGCGGCCGGTGAACGTGCTGCTCCACGTCAGGTGCGGGCGATCCATCTGCCGGCCGAAGTAGGTCGCATTCACGCGGTCGAAGGCAACCGCGAGATCATGCGTCACCCCCGCCGTTCTTTCTACAACACCACCCAAGGCCTCCAGTTCCGCTCGGATCGTCTGATAGGCTTCGCCCGCAATCTCGTCCAAAACGCGTTGCTCGTTGCGGCCTCCGCAAAGGGCCGTCTCCGCCAATTGAGCGAACGCTTCGGGCGAGAAGCTCACCATCGGTGTGGGCAGGAGCATCCGCGTCTTCGTGTGGTAGCTCCGAATGCGATAGATCGCGATCATCGGACGGAAGTGGATAAGCACGGGCAGGTGCCGCTGCCCCGATCGCTGCACCGCGTCCTCGAGCAAGGGTCGTGCTCTCGCCAGTGCGGCGAGGTACATCTCGAAGTTCTCGGGTTGTGCCCAGAAGGCAAGCCACCCCCGCAAAGACCGGGTCTCATCCTTGAGATGTATCGGCCTCCAAGCATGGGCGACAATATGGCGTTCGATGTTTTCACTCGCTTCGATGATCCCGTCGTGAATCTCGTCCACATCGGTTCCATCCGCGCGGGCCAGGCTTTCGAGCAACGTCTCGACATGTTTGCGCAGCCCGATGAAGCGAACACTCGACGGCGCGGGACCGTCGGTCGGCGCCGACTCACTCACCGCAACCGCGTCGAAATCCACGTTCGCCAGAAACCGGTAGGCCCGTTGCGAAGGGGCCGGCAGCGTGCTCAGTGAAGTACCGTGATCTGCGAGGAGCTGATCGACCGTCTCGATCGCCTGCGCGGCCATTTGTTGCAGTTCATCGCGCCGCGTCGGTGCGACCGGTGCCGTCAGCTCGCGCCGGACCGCCGTACACAACTTCACGAGACCCCGAATGCGCAACTGTCCCATGCGTTCCTCCTCTGCCTGCGCAGCATGTCCGTCGCGAACATAGGTGGTTCTGTCGCTCCCTGCCAGAGCGAACATGCGCTTCGCGGCGACGTCCTTGTGCTGCCGTCGCGGCGCCGGGCGGTTGGTCAACCTCCTCACGCAAACGAAGCTCAGTGCCCAGCGCGGACGCCGGCCTTGCCGGCATCCCACGCTCCCTCACGGCCGCGGCTCGGTGCCGCATGCGCCTCGCCAATCCTTCGACACTGCACTAGCATGCTCGACAGCCAATTTCATCGTACATCGGAGCACGAAGAATGGTTCGTCCTCACTCATCGTCGGCCGTGTGTGTCGTGTCTTCGTTCGTGTGCTGGTTGCTCTGCGCAACCGGGGCGTTCGCTGAGAAGGCCGAGTGGATCTGGTCCGACCCGGACGACCGTGCTCCGGCCAACCGGTTCACGTACTTCCGGAGAGTGGTGGACCTCGAGACTATTCCGGAAGACGCTGAGCTTCGTTTCGCAGCCGACAGCAACGCCCGGCTCTGGATCAACGGCCACATCGTTCGCCGGAAGGTGGCCCGGTATCACGAACGACACGTGACGGCCGAGGTCGTCAACGCCGGTCCGCACCTGCGCCCGGGGCGGAACGTCGTCGTGGTTCTACACCACAACTGGGGCCCGATCACCCAGTTCCAGCGCAGCGCAAACGAGCACGCGGGACTGTACGTCAGCGGTGCGTGGATCAACACCGACGCGTCCTGGCGCTGCATCACCGCTCCGCAGTTCGTCGCCCACGACAAGCAGATCCCCGGCGTCATTGGCCACTACCGCATCCGCTACCCGCAAATCATCGACGCCCGCAAGCGGCCGGGCGGCAACCTGCACGATCCGGGCTACGACGACTCTGCGTGGTCGCGATGTGTCGGTGTGTCAGACGGACCCTGGCCCGCGACACCCGACGACGTGGAGACGCCCGGTCAGCGCGAACACGCAGTCCGGCCGATGGCCGTGCTCGCGGCCGGTACGCTTGCGCCGAACCAACCGATCTCCGACGATCCACATTCGGTCGCGGCCGGAATCCGCACCGCGAAGTGTCATCCCGTCGAGTCCGCGACGCGCGAGGCGCAGAACCTCATCAGCGGCCGCTCGGTGCGCATCGAAGGACAGGCCGGCGAGTCCCACTACGTCACGTTCGACTTCTTCCGCCCCGTCCACGGCTACCCGTTTCTCGAACTTGCCGACGCACCCGAAGGCACCGTCATCGACTTCGGCTACTGCGAGCTCGCCCGCGCCCTCTACGACGGGGCGTACGATGTCGACGTGTCGGGCTGGGTCAATCCGGAGGGCGTGGTGGGGCCCGGCTACGCGGACCGCTACATCACGGCGAAGGGGCGAAGTCGCGTCGAGCTTCCGGACGAGCGCACCGCGCGGTGGCTAGCCCTTCACGTTCACTTCAGGTCCGCAGGTATGGTGCGGATTGGCGACGTAGGCATCGTCAAGTCGCAGTACCCCATCAACCCGGTCGGCAGTTTCTCGTGCGGCGACGAACGCATCGAGCAGATCGTCAAGCTCTGCCTCATGCACGCCGAGATCACGATGTCCGACAGCTACGTCGACACGCCCGGTCGGGAGGACGGCCAGTGGATCGAGGACGCCCGCCCCCGCGCCCTCGTCGCCGCTCGCTGGTTCGGCGACACGCGACTTCGCGACCTTCTGATCCGCACGCACGCCCAAGGACAGGGTGCCGACGGCAACTTCCACCCGTTCGCGCCCAGCAACTACCCGGCCTACCCGGCCTGCTACGACTGGTCCGTCCAATGGACCGCGTGTCTGTACGACGACTACGTGTGGTCCGGCCGAACCGACACGATCAGGCAATACTGGCCGAACCTGACCCGGTACTGGGATCACGTGCTCGGCCTCGTCGACGCCAACGGCATCTGGCGGACCGGCCGCATTTTCGCCGACATCCGCGTGGGCGTGCGCACCGACGGCAAGCAGTCCAGCGGCATCGTTACCCCGTGGATCATCGAGCGCCTCGGCTGGTCGGCCGAGATGGCGGACGCCACCGGTGAGACAGAACAAGCCAGGAAGTGGCGCGCGATCCGCGACAAGATGGTCAACGCTTTTCGCAGGCACCACATCGTGGCCGCGAAGGGCAACGTACCCGCCCACGTCGGGGACCGCTCTGACCCCGACAACCCCGCGGCCCCGCGCGGTTACAGCCAGGCCGGGCAGACAATCGCCGTGACGCACGGGCTCCTGACGCGCGACGAGGCATTCGCCGATCTGGACTACGCACTGCCGTCACCGTTCGGCTCGCCGCCGACCGGCGTTACGCGATGGAACAACCCGACATACTTCTATCGTGTTCTGTCCGCTCTTTCCCACGTGGGCCTCACCGAGCGCGGCGTCGCTCATCTCATCGAGCGTTGCGAGCCATACCTGCCCGGCCATCCGCGCAATCCGGTGCCTCTCGAGCTTCAGGGCCCGCTCGGCGGGCCGCTTCCCGAGTACTGGATCAGCCGCGAGGACCTCGGCCTGAAACCCGGTGAGGTGAACTCGGCACAACCGAAGGACGAAACAGGCTCGCACAGTTGGCAGGCCGTGCCGTTGCTTTGGCTGCACGAGTCGTTGCTCGGGGTCACCGTCACCAAGCCGGGCGGCGCGGAGCTGCGCATCGCCCCAAACGCCGGCGGGTTGCCGTACGTCGCCGGCCACACGATGACGCCCAAGGGGCAGGTGTACGTCTACTGGGACCCACAGCCGCGCAAGCTGGAAGTGACCATTCCCGCGGGCGTCTCGGCCCGTCTTCTCGTTCCCGACGTTTGTCAGGGCAAGCGAGTCAGGTTGCGAGAGGCACCGACCCCGGCACGCCGCACAGGTCCGAACGAGTTTCTGCTGTCTGCCCCCGGCACGTACGTTCTGGCGGCCGAGTAGCCGCCCGTCCGACCGTGCCCGCCGGCACCCATGCGCGGGAACGCTGCGTCCGCGTCAGACTTCGAACTGTCCGACCAACGATTGGACCTGCTGGCTGAGCTCGGTCAGTTTCGACGCCGCCGCTCGGGTTCGGTTGGCACCGTCGGAACTCTGCCTGGCGGCCTGATCAACGGCCGCGATGTTCTCGGTGATCTGCCGACTCCCCACCGCCGACTGCGTCACGCCGCCCGATACCGTTTCGGCCGCTCCGGCGCTCTGGGCTACGCTTTGCGCGATCTCGCTCGTCGTGATGCGCTGCTCCTCGACGGCCGACGCGATCGTGCTCGAGACGCCGTTCACCTTCTCGATCACGTCACCGATCTCGGCAATCGCACGAACCGCCTCTTCCGACGAGCCTTGAATGCCCTCGATCCGCTTGCGGATGTCCTCCGTCGCGTCGGCGGTCTGCTTGGCCAGTTCTTTGACCTCGGTGGCGACCACGGCGAAACCTTTGCCCGCGTCGCCGGCCCGAGCGGCCTCGATGGTCGCGTTGAGCGCGAGCAGGTTGGTCTGCTCGGCGATGTCCTGGATGGTCTGAATGACGCTACCGATGCCTTCCGCAGCGCTGCCAAGCTGCCCCACGCTGGCGTTGCTCGTGTCGGCCAGGCGGGCCGCGTTGTCGGCCACGCCTGAGGCCTGCTCGGCATTCTTGGCCACCTCGCCGATGCTGGCCGTCAACTCCTCCACGGCCGCGGCGACAGTCTTGATGTTGGACGACATGTGTTCCGTCGACGTGGCCATTCCGTTCATGTCTGCGGCCATCTTCTCCGCCGCCGCGGAGACGGACGCGGACTGATGGCTGGTCGTCTCCGCCGCGTCGGTCATCTCCGTCGCCGTGGCCGACAGCTCCGTCGAGCCGCTTGCCAATGCGGTCGCTTTGTCGGCAAGCTCGACGACCATGCGCTGCAGCCTCTGGACGAACGTGTTGAACCACTTGGCCAGTTCGCCCAGCTCACCCCGGCCGGACTCGTCCAGGCGTTTCGTCAGGTCTCCCTCGCCTTCAGCGATGTCCTTGAGTACCGCCACCACATTCAAGATGGGTCGGACGAGCTGACGGGTCAGCCAGAACGACACGAAGATCACTGCGATGATCACAGCCCCGACGATGGGCAGTGCGCTGACCACGATGTCGTTGGCCAGGGCGAAGACCTCGCTGCTCTCGGTCTCCAGGCAGAGCACCCAGGGGTACTGGGGATCGTGTACGCACACACCATGCACCGGTGTGCCGGCAGAATTGGTCCACCGTCCCGTGAACCCACCGTCCGCGATGGCCGCGGCAACCGCCGCGTTCTCAATCGGCGGCTTCTGGTCCTCCTTCGAATGAACGATCTCTTGACCATCGAGTGTGGCCATGTAGACGCGACTGGTGCCGTTCGTCTCGAACGCCTGAGCCAGCAGCTCGAGTTGGTGGGCGATGACGACCTCGACGACGAGCACGCCGAGCGTCTCGCCGGCGGCGTTCTTGACCGGGTCCATTCGCAACTGGTGGAAATGGGTCTTCTCGGAGAAGCCGAAGAAATCCGTGATCTGCGGTTCGCCCTGGAAGGCATCGTCGAGGGCGGGGTGGTCGACGTGGTGACCCAAATGAGAGCCGGTGGAGTCGCCATGGGGCGGGCTGAGCACCACCTGCCGTTTCGGGTCAACGACGAAGATGTGATGAACCGCCCCCCAAGCCGCTTCCTGGTAGTCACGAACCGCGGAGAACGCGGCCTGGTAGTTGGCGTTCTCGGCGAAGGCCTCTTGCGAAAGACCTCCGTCGGCACGGTAGTCCTCCATGGCCTGGACGAGGAACCGGTTGCCGGCGACGGCGCGGGCGCTTTGCGCAAGCGATTCCAGGAACCCGCTGAGCTGCGTCTGCTTCATGGCGGCGAGGGTCCCGAGTTGGTCCAAGGCCTTGGCCTCTGCGCGATTCCGCGCGTGATGAACGATGTAGCCGGTCGTGAGGACGAGAGGGACCAGCGCGATGGCCAGGAACACGATGATGTACTGACGTCTTAGACTACCCATGCGGCTTTCCTCACGATGTCGTTGATTAAGATCTGTCGTGACCCTCGGCCCGAACCATGGCCCTCGAGGCGACATCGAATCGCCCGGCGCCGTGCGCTGTATCGGTCCCTTCCGTTCGCCAGTTGAGGCTTCGGTAATCGCCCCAGTGCGCCGTGGGCGAGTACCCCCCGGGCCTCCGCCCCGCCCGCCGGTCTGCTCCCGAGGCACGTCCGATACACCGCCCGCCAACGTTCGTGAGCACACTGGCGATCCGCCCCGCGCGGCCGCCGGAGCCGGAACCCGTCGAGGCGCCTCGGGATTAACACAGAGGCACAGAGCAGGACCACGCCGACTTCTCTTGCCCGTCCGGCGAATATCGGGGCTGCGCAGCGGAAGTCCCTCTTGACGATCGGGCTCGCGCCACCGCAGAGTGCGGTCTGATGCAGTCTGCTCGCGGGTCACCGCGGCGGGATCTGGATGGCTGAGATGACGTTCAAGAGCGACGACGCGCGCGAGCCGCCGACGGAGCCGGACCGTCCAACGGCGCCGGTGGGCGTGATCGAGATGGACCGGTTCTGCGACCGGTGCGGATACAATCTGCGCACGCAGGCAGTCACGCGCGACGAGCACACGGGCATCCTGATCTGCCGCTGCCCGGAGTGCGGAACGTTTCACCCTGCCGGTGTCGCGACGGATGCCGGTCGGGCGTGGTGGGGCCGATTCGGCACACTGCTTCTGCTCTTCTGGGTGCTCATTCTCCTATCGTGCGCAGCAAACGCGCTCGTGGGGATGGGTGTCCTGCAGTACATTCACCTGGAGGAGTTCACGCGATACGAACGTGTGGAATGGCAGGAACGCGTCGACGGAGAGATCGTCCGGCGCAGCCAGCATCGTCGCGTGCTGCGCCGCCCCCGCCCGGGGTATTACTCCGTTGAGCGATACGCGGAGCAAATGGCGTGGACGGTGCGCGCGTTCGTTGCGTCGTCCGCGGGCCTGGGGGTCGTGTCGGGTGGTCTCCTCGCGATCTTCTGCTGGCACTTGAGTCGTCGCGCTTGCTACGCGACGCTGTTGTCCCCGCTTCTGGTCGGGTTGTTCGTGTATTGGATCTGGACGTTCGAGACGGTGGAGCTGCGCGGGTGGGGATTCCAGCGAATCGGCCTGCACGCGCTCTGTCAGTGCGCCGGCATGGCTTTGGGCATTCTGCTCGGCCGGCCGATCGTGCGATTCTTCTTGCCCTTCCTGCTGCCGTCGAGCCTTCTCCAGCACCTGGCGTTCCTCTGGCACGTCGACGGCCGAAAGGTGCCCGCGCCGCGTCAGGACATGGGTAGGCCCGGGCAGCATGCAGAGGAACGGTAGGGGCAACGGGTGAGGGAAGTCGGGGCTCGGCAGAGGTGACCCACTCCCTTTCGTCCAGCAGCCGACGCCCCAACGCCAGATCCGTTCGCATCACGGAATGTTGACCCACGAACTCCGTTCTGCGACACTACAGGTGACTTTTCACGTGCGAAGGAGAGCGACGACGGGTAACGTAGCTCCTTGCGCTCACCCGTAGTCTCTGCTTGCCGAAACAGAGCCGATTCGGGCGGAACCGCCCATGCACACGAACGGGAGAGGAAAGAAGCCTACCCTTCCGACACATTCACGAATCCCGAAGGAGGACCAAACCATGCGTACGAGCCAGTTGCGTTCCGTGTTGGCTGCCGTCGCTTTGCTGGCGACCATTCAGCCTCAGGCCAGTGCCCGGACCCCGATGGGTACGGCATTCACCTACCAGGGCCGCTTGACCGACCTGGGGACTCCGGCCAACGGGGACTATGATTTCAACTTCAGCCTGTACGATGACTTGACCGGCGGCAGCCAGGTGGGCTCCACCGAACCCGTGAACCGTGTCCCCGTGGTGGACGGTCTGTTCACCGTTCCCCTGGACTTCGGGGACAACTTCCGAGGCGACGCCCTGTGGCTTGAGATCGAGGTGGCGCCGCACAGCAGCGGTTCGTATACGCTGCTGTCCCCTCGACAGGAACTCACACCCATGCCGTATGCACTGTATGCCAAGACGGCGGAGGTCGCCCTCGACAGCGTTGGCGGCAGCGGCACCGTGGACCACGTAGCCAAGTTCACTTCAACAGAGGCAATCGGCAACTCCACGATCTTTGATGACGGCACGAACGTGGGCGTCGGCACGACCATCCCCGGAGAGCGACTCAGCGTGAACGGCATCGTCGAATCGATGACCGGCGGGTTCAGGTTCCCGGACGGCACGCTCCAAGCGACGGCCTTCAGCGGCGGGACGTGCCCTTGGCAGCAGAGCGGCAGCGACATCTACTACAACAGCGGCGAGGTCGGCATCGGCACGACCAGTCCGGACAACCTGCTTGTGGTGGAGAAGCACTATGACAACAACATCAACCCCATGGCCACTTTTCGAACGACGGGCACCAATTCCGCGGGCGCCGTCCGGTTCGAAAACGCCGAAGGCAACCAGTTCAACCTCGGAATCACGAAGGATGAAGAGCTGGCCCTGGGGTACAACAGCAACATATCGCTTCCGGGCGACCTGCTGCGGATCACGTCAGCCGGCGACGTCGGGATCGGCGTCGTCGCGCCCACGGAGAAGCTGGATGTCGACGGGAGTGTGCACGTCGCCGAACGGGCCGGCGTCGGGGCCGCGACGGACGCTCAACGCGGATTGAACGTCTACAAGTCTTCCAGTGCGAGTCCGGCCTACGGGGGGTACTTCGTAGCCGCAGGGCACGAGGACACCGCGGTGGCCTACGGGATCTACACCTCCGCTTCCGCCGAGGCCGGGTTCGATGAGAACGCCTACGGGATTTACGCCAGTGCCTCCAGCCAGTACGGCACCGCCTATGCCGGTTACTTTGAAGACGGCCACGTTGTCGTGGAGAACGGCAGTCTCGGCATCGGCACGACAAGTCCCTTGTCTCGCCTCCATGTCGAAGATAACACCCCGAATGATGTCACGCTCATGTTGCACAACCTTGATGATGCAGGAACGGAGCGTCTGTACTTTGGCACGAGCAGCGGATCGGATGCGGGGATGACGGTATGGGGTTCGAGCCACGGCACGATGCCGGGGAAGTGGCGGTTCTTCAACAACAAGACATCCGGCCACTTTGATTGGATCACCAACGGGCTGATACGCATGACCCTGGACAACAACGGCGACGTCGGGATCGGCACGACGACCCCAAGCGAGGCGTTGGAGGTGGTTGGGAACATCGAGGCGAGCGGGACGCTGAAGAGCGGAAGCTCGATCGTCATCGACGGCACGCCCGGGGCCGAGCAGATCACTTCCAGCGCCGACCTGGAGCTGCAGGTCAGCTCCGGCCGCGCCTTGCGCATCGAGGCTGACGCCACCAGCCCCAACATCATCGGCGGCTACAGCGGCAACCTTGTCGGGGCCGGCGTATACGGGGCGACCATCGGCGGCGGCGGCGAAGCGCCCAACTTCTACAACCGCGTCACCGACGATTACGGAACGATTGGCGGGGGGCGGGGCCATCTGGCCGGGGATTCGGCCGGAACCACGGCCGACGCCGACTGTGCCACCGTAGGCGGTGGCAAGGGCAACGCCGCCATGGGCTCCAACTCTACGGTCAGTGGCGGGGTGAGCAACATGGCCACCGGCTCCAACTCTACGGTCAGCGGGGGCGGAACGAACAGCGCCAGCGCCACTGGCGCCACCGTAGGCGGCGGCTTCCTGAACAGCGCCGGCGGCCACGATAGCACCGTAGCCGGTGGCCGGAACAACATCGTGAGCAGTGACTACAGCACCATCTCCGGCGGTAACGGCAACGCCGCCGATGGCTCCAACGCCACGGTGGGAGGCGGTGCGTCGAACGTCGCCGACGGCGACCATAGCACCGTGCCCGGCGGCCTAGGCAACAAAACCGTGGGGCAATACGCCTTCGCCGCCGGTCGGCTCGCCTGGGCCTCTCACACCGGCGCCTTCGTTTGGGGTGATTCTACTCCTTCTATCGTAGTTTCATCCGCGACGAACCAGTTCACTGCGCGGGCCACGGGGGGCGTGCGGTTCTTCACCAACGACACGCTGACTGCGGGCGTGGAGGTCGCCGCCGGCGGCGGAAGTTGGTCCTCAGTGAGCGACCGCAACGTCAAGGAGAACGTCGAGCCGGCCAACGGCCGCGAAGTCCTTCAGCGGGTCGCGGCCATGCCCGTTTCGACCTGGAACTACAGGGCCCAGGACCCGTCCGTCCGACACATCGGGCCGATGGCCCAGGACTTCCACGCCGCCTTCGGCGTGGGCGAGAAGGAGACCATGATCGCGACGGTTGACGCCGACGGCGTCGCCCTTGCGGCCATCCAAGGCCTGTACGAAGTCGTCCGGGAGAAGGACGACGAAATCAAGGATCTGAAACAACGTCTCGAGAGGATGGAAGCCCTGGTGGCCGACCTGGCCAAGCGTGATCGGGAAGCGGCCCGATGATCCGGCGGTCGGGGCAATCGCCCTTGTCTCCGGGAATCTCAGCGCTGTGGGCGTGGCGGTGGTCGCCAGCAACAACGCACCAGGGCGAGCGGATGACGCGGCCGGTGCGATCGGCACTTGCGGTTGCTTGCCGACGTGAAACCGATCCAGGAGGAGCCGCCCCGGTGCACGAGCGGGCGATCCAGGGCAAGACGCTTCGAGCCATCAGTACAACGTTGCGTTCACCGGCATGGTGAGCCGCCCGCGCGTAAGGTTCTTCGGGCCGTTCTCGTTCTTGTAGATCCAAACCGCCGTCCCGGGGACCGTGTTGGCAACGAGATCGGGCCGGCCGTTGCCGGTCACGTCGGCCAGATGGATCATATAACGCAGCGTCCCGGTGTTGTCGGTCCCAAGGGCGCCTTCGGGCATCGGGGTTTCGAAGCGTGCCCGCTTCTTGCCCTTGGCGTCGAGCAGGGCCCGGGTCTGTCCACAGTAGATCAGGTCCTCGCCCGTGCCGAACCAATCCACCAACCGATGCTGCCGGCTCCGCATCGTCACGTAACGGCCCAAGAGGCTTCCGTTTTCGTCGAGAATCAGCAACGGTTGCTTTCCCCATGGTTGGTGACACACGTCGACAACGATTTCGCGCCCCGGCCGGTCCTTGTCGAGCTCACCAGAGAAAACCGACTCGAAGTGCAACCCGGTCAGACTCCAGTAGATTTTGCCGTTGCCGTCCAGCATCTCCATGCGATTGCCGCCGCAATGCGTCAGGAGCAGGCGTTTGTCGGCGGGGCGAGCGCCGTCGCGAAACAACCGAATGGCGTCCGCGTGGCCACCGCCGCAGATCGCCGGGGGCAATTGCCAGCGGAGCGAGCCGTCGTGATTCAGGGCGGCATATCCGGCGATGATCTCGTCGCGTCCATCGCCGTCGAGATCGATGGGGAACGGTTGATGCGAGGTTCGATACCCACCTGGTTTCTCCACGGTCCAGAGCAGCTTTCCGTCGACATCGTAAGCCCAGATCTTTCCATAGCGGGTCTTCACCAGCATATCGGTGGCGCGGTCGCCTCCGGAGAGGTTGCAGAACGTAAGGCAGTCCGACGCATGGGAGGGTATCTCGAATTGCCGCAGTTCGCTTCCCGTGACACCATCGAGGACCACGACGCGACGATCGGCCGCCACGACGACTTCGTTACGCCCATCGCCGTCGAGGTTGTAGATCTGGCAGGCCACATCATGATGAATGGCGTTTCGCGCGTCGGGGTCGCCCCATTTCCATAGCACCGAACCGTCGAGACGGTGGGCGACGACCGAGGACGTGTAGTGGATGTCGCGGCCCGGCACGCCGTTCCGAGCGCTCACGACCTCGGCCGTGCCGTCGCCGGTGAGATCGCCGACGACCAGCCAACCGCCGCGATACGCCGGATCGAGCTTGATCGTCTTCCACGGCTGAATCACCGGCACCCCGTCGTCCGGCAGATCGTTCACGTGGACATCGAACCGTGACGGAGCGACCTGAGCCAGGTCCTGTGTGGGGAAGGCCGGCGGATCGGCCGAAGCCCCTCTTGCCGCCTGAAGGAACCCCACTCCGCCGAACGTGGCCAGAACTGCTCCCCACGTAATGACGAGTGAGATAACAACGAAGGTTCCGGGAAGATGCTGTGGTCGGGCCATCGCGGTTTCCGTCGGTCAAGAGTAGGGGGAAGCGGTCGAGGTCATCCTTCGCCGGCCGCGGAACCGGCGCCGGAGGCGGTTTCGCCCACCGGCGGACGATGCCACTGCGAGCGCCAGTACGCCCGGTCCGTCTCGTAGGGGTCGATCGGATCTTTGGCCGCGTCGAAACTCTCCGGCAGAATGCCGAAACGCTTCATCCAGCGGATATAGTAATCGCCGGGACGGAAGCCGGGGAGGTCGGGTCGCCCATACTTCTGCTGACGCACCCTAGCCGCCCGGATGGCCTGAAGGATGGCCTCGTAATCGGGATCGTTGGCATCACGGAAGGCCGCGGCGGGCTGACCGTCCTTTGCCTCGCACCACTCGTAGCCGCCCGCCTCCTTGGACAACGATGCCTGAAGAATCATCGACTTGTCCGGACGCGACAGGTTATACAGATTCCAGCAGTACAGGGGGTAGTTGAGCCACGCCGGAGGTTTGCCGTTGGTCCGTTTGTCATCCCTTTGTTGTTTGCCGCGTCGCCCCAAGTTGGCGACCGACCCGTGACACGTCAGGCAACGTTTCTCGACGATTGGACCGACGGGTTTCCCCAACACGGGCTTCGAAACGATCAGGGGTGTTGCGACCGCGTTCTCCGCGTGGTTGAACAGGCCATACGTTCCGGTGAAAACAGCACCGGTTTCGATCCACAGCCGCACGATGTCGCGTTCCCTGCTTGTCAGCTTCGCCTCGTAGTGGCTGCCGTCGGTCTTCTGCATGAGCGGGCTGGCGCCGGTGCCGAAGCCGTAAGGGGGATGGTTGCCGTCTTCCCCCCAACTGAAACACTGGCTGACCTGATCGTACGCCAACAATGCGGAGAAGCTCTGTGTAAACCACTCGTTGTTGTCCCCGGTGAGTACAACGCGCCCCAGGGGCTTCTCGGAACTATGACAGGCAACGCAATGACGGTCCCATATCGGCTGGATGTCGCGCGGGTAGTCGAACACGTCGGGCATGCCCACAAAAGGCTCGATTGTGCTCGGCGGACGCTTCGTCGCCATCAAGCCGCCGCTGTCATATCGACTACTGGGGGTCCCACTGCGAGGCTCGTGGCAGCCCACACACCCCTGCGTTTCGCCGGGCATCACCATCGTGAAGTTCTGCATCCGCTTGACCGCCAGGCCCTTCTCGTCGAGCGCCACGAAATAGACGGCCCGCAGAGCCGGAGCCTCGAACGAAGCCGATCCGTCGGGCTCAACAGGAACAGTCCCCAAAACCCGGCGGAGGGTGAGGTATCCCCCGTGAAAACCAGCCAGTCCATGTTTGCTGCCCGGCTTGGGCAGGTCCTCGAGGATCAGGAGCTTCTTGATCGTTCCGGGCTTGACCCCGGCCATGTTGCGCCCGCGGTAGACATTGGTCAGAACGAGTTGTCCCGTGGTTCTCCGTAGATCGGTAAGAGTGGGGATCACCGGTTCGCGCGGCCGTGGGCGGATCACTCGCGGATCGTGGACCATCTTGTCCGCGTGATAAAACTCCTGGGTCTTCCCGCTGTCGTCCAGGATCAAGAGGCTCTTGTCCCTCGCAACAAGGAAGCAGTCCTCGGACAACGGATACGGATCTCGAAATCCCTCGCGCCCGTGCCCTGAGCCAATGGTCCACACCAACTTCGGCAGAACAGGGCTGACCTGTTTGGCCGCGGACCAATCGCCCGGTCCAGCCTTCAGGTCGACAACCATCACGTTGCCGGCATTCTCGCGATGACCGAACGCCGGCGAGAACACCGACACGACGGTGCCGTCCGCGCCGGGGATCGGCAGGGTATCGCACTTGGCGAAGAAGTCCGGGTACGGCCGCCCGCCGCCGCCGAAAAGCACCATCTGTCCGGTGCCGTCGGGATTCATGACCCACAAGTCGCGGAATTTCTCCGGGTCACGATCGGTGTAATCCCACCGCGTGTAGACGATTCGCCCGTCCGGCAACACCGCAGGGCGATCTTCGGAGATCGCGTTGGCGGAAAGACGTTGTATGTTGCTGCCGTCCGCATCCATCCGGTAGAGGACGGCCGTCGGTACGCGATTGCAGGCCACGAAACGGTTGCACCGGCTCGAAGCAAAGGTGATGCCGCCGTCGGGCAGGTAGGCCGGATCTACGTCATCGCAATCGCCGAAGGTCAGTTGCCTGAAGCCGCTTCCGTCGACGTTGATTTCGCAGAGATGGTAGTGATGCGTGCCGCCCTTTCGATACGCAAAGAGGATTCTGTCGCCGTCGTAATGCACGCGCGGATCGCGGCATCCGCCCTTGCGATCGTCCAGCAGCACCGTGAGTTTCCGGCTGCGCAGGTTGAGTTTGCAGAGCCGCGATCCATCCGGGGCATGGATGAACGTCTGTTCGTCGGCATACTCGCCGAACGTCGCATACCATTGGTAAGCCGCACAAAGGTCACGGACGGCGAAAACGATCTCCTCCGCGCCGTCCATCGCCCGCAGGGCCTTGGCCACGAGCCCGGATGGCGCGGGCTTCGGTTGGATGGCCTCACCGGCCCGCGCAGCACCGCCCAGAGCCGGTGCGACGAACCCGGACAATACCAAGACAATCGAAATCGCTTCGCGCTGCTGAATAACTATTGGCCTCCCAACCCGGCGACTTCTACCGTCTTCCGCTTCGTGACAGGATACCAAACGGCGATCTCTCCTGCCAGAGCGGGGAGCTCCGCCCGGTCTCTCATGATCGCCCGATGGCCCTTTCGCTTGCACCTCGGTTACCCGGCTTTTCGAGCGGCGGCCTGGTGACTTCGGCGCTAGGACAATGGACCACGGGCCGTGCCTTTGGTAAGGTTGAAGTCTTGCGCCCTGCTTCAAGATCAACATTCGGAAACAGACATGACGAAAGCTTGGAGAATCGGTGTCGTTACTCTGCTGGCCGTCGCTCCACTGGCCTGGGCCGAACAGCAAGGCGCTGAGATCGGCGTTCGGGGACCGTGCTACGTCGACACCTTCGTTCCCGGGGCCACACTCTACACGAACCGCCCCTATGTCATTGCAGAGTGTCCCGAGTTCGTCAAGGGAAAGCTCTTCCTTCGCAGCAGCATCGATTTCGTCGATTTCGAATGCACGTCGCCCGGCTTGATATGCGTGCTCACGCCCGATCCGGTGCACAAGATCGCCAAGGCATGTAGCCGGTACGCGGAGTTGGAGGCGGCCGGGTTCAAGCGGATCGACGGCTCGAAGGTGTTCCAGCTCTTCGGTGAGAAGTCCTACGACCGAGTCCGCACCTACCAGAAGGAACTCGAGATAGGTGAGCGGTTTCAGCTGACGAAATGGGCCGTCGTGGTGGGCTTCTCCAAAGCGGAAGTCATTCTCCCAGCACGCAAACCGTGGACGAACACCCAAGGCGAATTGCTTCACAACGGGATCCGACTTCCCGAGCGATGGCCGCCGGACGGAATCGTTCCCCACGACATGACTCCCATGCCGGTTCCTTATCTGGATGACCGGCCGGATGTCGTCCCAATCGATGTCGGCCGTCAACTGTTCGTCGATGATTTCCTCATTGAAAAGACGAACCTGATACGCTCGTACCATCTGGCGGAGAAGTACGAGGGCAATCCAATCCTGGAACCGCGGACCCGGCTCGAGATCAACCGCCCGCGCAACTCCATTGCCTGCCCCAAGGACGGCGGTGTGTGGTGGGACCCGCAGGAGCGAGTATTCAAGATGTGGTACGAGGCGGGGTGGATTCACACAATCTGCTACGCCACGAGCAAAGACGGCCTTCGTTGGGAAAGGCCCGAGTTGGACATCGAGCCCGGTACGAATCGCGTGCTTGCGAAGCAGTACAAATGCGATTCGTGGAACGTCGTGCCCGACTATGATACGAACGACCCGACCCAGAGGTACAAGATGTTCGTCATGCCCGGCGGCCGGGGGCCGGCCATGTCGATGGTGTCCGCAGACGGCATCCATTGGAGCGAGCCGGTTGCGACGGGAATCACGGGCGACCGGAGTTCGATGTTCTACAACCCCTTCCGCAAGAAGTGGGTCTACAGCCTGCGTGACAACTGGCGACAACGCTCGCGGCGCTACTGGGAACACGATGATTTCCTAGCCGGAGCGAAGTGGGAAGTGGGCCAGCCCGTCATCTGGTGCGCCGCCGATGATCAGGACCCGCCCGATCCGGAGATCGGACAGCCGGCCCAGTTGTACAACCTCGACGTAGTAGCCTACGAAAGCATCATGCTTGGCATTTTCGAGATTCATCTCGGTCCGCCGAACAAGGTCTGCTCCAAGCGGGGGCTGCCGAAGATCACGGAGTTGAACCTGGCGTACAGCCGCGACGGATTCCACTGGTATCGACCGGATCGCAGGCCGTTCATTCGGGCCGAGCGACGCGATGTTTGGGACCGCGGATACGTCCAACCCGTCGGCGGAATCTGCACGATCCACGGTGACAGACTCTGGTTCTACTACACGGGGTTCCGAGGAAACGTCGAAAGGAAGAGTCAACCTTTCCTCAGTGACGGCATGTACGACCGGGGCAGCACGGGTGTGGCGTTCATGCGCCGGGACGGTTTTGTCTCTATCGACGCCGGCGAGAACCCCGGCGAATTGCTCACGCACCCCGTGCGGTTCACGGGCAAGTGTCTTTTTGTGAACGCCGACGTCGACCGAGGCGAGTTGCGGGCGGAGATCGTTGGTGAGTCAGGCGAGCCGATCAGCCCGTTCACTCTGGAGAACTGCCGGCCGTTGCGTGGGGACAGCACGATCCAACGAATCACGTGGAAAGACGGCGGCGATCTGTCTTCTCTGAAGAACCGCCCCGTGCGATTCCGGTTTCGGATGAACAACGGTTCGCTCTATGCCTTCTGGGTGAGCCGGGACGAAAGCGGTCGTAGCGACGGCTACGTCGCCGCCGGGGGCCCCGGATACACGGGCCCGATCGACACCGTGGGCACGAAGGCCCTGGAAGTGGAGTAGTCGACCGCGCACAGTGGCGGTCCGAGGCGTCACAAATGGGTGACTTCGGTTGAGTCGAGGAAAGGCATCGATGGATTCATCTACTCTTGCATCGCTTCGTGCTCGAGGTTCCACTCCCGTGGTTGTGGTGGGTATTGCCCTGCTGGCTTGCGGAACTGTTGCCCAGGCCGACCCTTCGCCAGCTCGGGAGCTTGCCGCAGATGTTGAAGTCCGCGACCTCTTCAAGGGCTCGCGCATTCCTGACATCACCGTGGCAGCAGACGGCAGCATCCTGGCTTTCGCGAAATCCGGGAATCTACTACGCCGGAGTGAAGACTGCGGAAAGACGTGGGAAGTCGCGCAGCAAGTGGGTAAGGATGCGGGTGGTAGCGTTATTGTCGACCGGAGTACGGGCGACGTGATGGTGGTGCGTTCAAGTAAGGGCTACCTCTGGCGCAGCAAGGACCACGGCAAGACCTGGGTCCGGGAAACGATCCGGATCAAGCCGAACGCCTATGGGCACGGCACGCCTGACGGACTTCCTGTGAGTACGAACTGCTCGGAGTCGGGCGTCATGCTGCAATACGGCGAACACAAAGGGCGGCTGCTGATGCCCGCGCGCATCATGCCGCCCAAGGGCAACAACGGTCAGGAGTGGTGGCCCTATCACTACAACACGTCCATATACAGCGACGATGGGGGGAAGACGTGGCAGACGAGCGCGCCCGTGCAAAGCGGGACGGGCGAGGGCACGCTGGCCGAAATATCGAACGGCGACATCTACTATAACTCGCGTGCACATATGTCCGTGGACCATCGCCGGCGGATTGCCTGGAGCTATGACGGCGGCGCCGTGTACGTGGACTGGCGAGTCTGCGACGTCCTTCGCGAAGTGGGGAATCCCTTCTACTTCAAGTACGGCTCCGAGCCCAGCTATGGCTGCAACGCGGGGCTGGTGCGCCTGCCTCTCGAATGCACAGGCGGCAAGGATGTACTGGTCTTCAGCACCCCGCACGATCCCGGCAAGGACCGGATTCGCATGACGGTGTGGGCGAGCTTCGACCGCGGCAAGACGTGGCCTGTGAAGCGCCTGGTCTACGGCGGTCCGAGTGCCTATTCGTCTTTGACTGCGGACAGGCGCGGCAATGTGTACCTGCTCTTCGAGAAGGGCGTGAAGAAACTCTACGAGACTGTCGCCGTAGCCAAGTTCGATCTCGCCTGGCTCACGAAGGGTCACGATCTCGAGAGACTCATGGCTACACCCGTAATCGTCAACCGGCCCTTGGGACGCCGGTAGATGATCACCTTCCGCGAACAGCGCTCATCCGTTTGATTCGTCAGCCAACGGGGAACAGGGTGACCTGTTTGGACCACTACTCGAGGACACCCCTCGCTTCACCGATGATGCCGCGGTTGATGCGTATCAGCTCGTCGATCGATCCGGCCTTGTGCCATTCGGTGAACCGCTCGATGCCGTAGTAGCGCCGTTCCATCCGGATCAGGAATCGTTCGAGTCCGGGTCGGTCCGACACGCGCATACGAATTCGCGCCCGCAGCGTGAGGTGCTCGCGCAGGAGTTCGTTGAGAGTCTTCAGGCGCGAAGCGGGCGCGGAAGCCGGAAGCGTTGCGCCGCCCTTGATCTCGTGCAGCACTCTCCCCGTGCCGGGCCCCGAGCACGGCGGCTCGACGCCCATCAGATCGCACACGGTCGGTGTGACGTCGATGTGGTCGGCGCAGGGCAGCTTCCGCCCGCGGGCAACGCCCGGCCCGACGAACACCAGCGGCGTCAGCCAACTGTCCTCCTGCGACGGCGGATGCCAACCGCAATCGGCTTGACCGTGGTCGGCCATCACGATCAGCAGCGTGTCGTCCCAGCGATTCATGTCCTGCAAATCGGCCACGAACTGCCCGAGCAAGCGGTCGGCCCGCCGGGCGGCCGCGACGTACGGCGAACCGTCCGCCCAGATGTTGCCGCGCCAGAGCACGTCCTCGGGCGCGTCGGCACACTTCGAGCCCGCGGTTCCGGTGTCTTGCAGGTGTAGGCGCATGAAGCGGATGTCGGTCTCGCGCAGTAGGTCGGTGGCCCAGGCGACGACGTCGGCGTCGGCGAGGCCGTTCTGCATCAACGTGTGGGTGAAGCCGCGGTTCAACGAAGCGTACGCCGTGAGGTTGGTGCCGTGCGCCGTCGGCTCGCCGGGGAAGAAGCACTCCTGGAGCATCCGGTGACCCGGTCGCAAGAACAGCGACCCGGCCAGCAGACATGGATTCGGGATGGACGTGGTATGCATTCGACCGTACGCGCCGGTCGTCGGATGGGCGGGAAAGACACAGTACGCCCGTTCGACGGACACGCCTTCGCGGGTCAGGCGTTGGATCTCGGTCAGACCCAGGCGGTCCGGCGCCTGCCAATGCAATCCGTCGATGATAAACAGCACGGTCCGGGCGGGCCTCTGCGCTGCACATGCCTGTGGGGCAGACTGCAGGAGCAGTGTGTACGAGATGCACCACGAACTGGGTCTGTGCTTGACAAAGCCCTCGCGACAGGGGAGAACCGTGTACGCTCACCGAATTCGTCGCATGCCTGCATGCTGACTCGGCGCAGGCTGCGGCCGCGTGCATCTTACGAGTTCCACCGCGTCTTTGAAGAGGCGAGAGGTGCCGGCCCGCAGGGTGCCCGCAGGTCGGGTGCCCCATCCTTCGCAGCTTTTTGCGAAGGGTGGGGGGCGGATTCGCCGCCATGCGCGTCAGTCCCCCACCCTGGTCCCCCCAACCGCGGGCCGCGGGAGGGGCCCCCCCCCCCCCGTT
>CAYMME010000038.1:0-27739 GCA_964391465.1 uncultured Planctomycetales bacterium | reverse complement strand
GTTATTTCTACGATTTCACCCGTACCTGGAGTTTGGGATATGCACCCGACGATGAGGACTCGACGCCGGCCGATCCTCTCCAAACACCCGCGCACTGATCTCGGCCCAATCCTTCGCATGATGAGCGGAATCAGGCAGCGCACCCGCCTTGAACGGCTGCGGGCGCACGATGTGCGATGGGATTCCGGCGGCGTGGTACGCCCGGCCGTCCTCGTCGCGATCGCCGAACCCGATCGCCACGCCCGGCCAGGACGATCTCAGGGCGGTGAGCCATTGCGTCTTGAACTTCTCTGCACTCAACGAGTCGACGCCAAGGTCCCGACCGAAGAGCGGCCCGGCCGGATAGCCGTGCAGGGCCAGCCAATCTCGCGTCTTGTTCAGCAGCTTGTCGTCGCGCGCGGTCAGGTACACGATCAGATGCGTCTCCGCCAGCCGCGTCAGAACGTCCGCTGAGCCCGGCAACACCGGCGTCTGATCGTTCGGTGTCTGCAGCACTTTGGCCGCGGAGACGTCGGCCAGCGTGTGATCGACGTCGGACACGGCAACCCGTACGTCCGCCGGTCTGACGAAAACCCGCACGCGGCGGTCCTCGGACTTGGCCGAGCGGAACCGCCGAGGAACCGTCAACGGCACGGTCAGATCGCCCGGAGCGTCGAAACGCGCCTCAACCGCCGCAACGCCCTGCTTGTCAGTGACCGCACTGACCGACTCCGCGTCAGGAAGGCGAAACGTTACTCGCACTCCGACCGCGTCCCTGAGCACCGGGCCCGATTGCAGCTTCACGCGCAGCCGAACAGGCTTGTCCACGGGCGCGAGGACGTCGTACGCAGTCACAAGGATCGACGTCCCGTCGGTTAGAAACCCAACGGAGGTGAACAGGCCGACCGCAACGACCACGCCCAGCAACACGACCGCGAGCAGCCCCCACATCCACCGCCTTGGCCACCCGCTCCGGCTCACCGGGGCTCCGTCCTTTCCGACCCGACCTGGTTGCTGAATCATCCGACGCACATCACTGGGTCATCGCGGCGAGGCGTGCCTTCGCCTGCTTGGCTGCCGTCGTTTCCGGGTACTTGTCGAGGACGCGCCGGTAGTGCTTGCGCGCCTTGTCCGACTTGCCCGCCGCTTCGAGATTCTTCCCCATCAACAGCTCCGAGCGGGCACGCTTCTCCGCCCGCGGGTCCCCGCCGTCACCGCCGTCACCGCCGTCACCGCCGGACGCCCTGCGCTCGGGGGGCGGCGGCGTGCTCTCTTCGCGAGAGACCGGTGTCTTCTTTGGCTTGTGTCGCGAAGCCAGCGCCGGAATGAGCTTCCACTTGTAGTCTTCGTTCTCCTTCACCTTCCCCGCCTTGAGCACGGAATCGGCCGCGGTCTCGAGCTTCGACACGACAGGCGAGTCGGGAGCCATGGCTTTGGCACGCCGGAGCACCCATAGCGCCTTCTGCGTCTTCTTGTCCTTGAGCAGGTCGAACCCGCCAACCGTGAACCGCCGCACGAATCCCTCGGCCCCCGCCTTCGGTGTCTTGGCGTATCCCGACCAATGCGCCGTTCGTTCGCCACTCGGCGCGAACATGGCAAAAGTCGGATAGCCCTTCGCCTCGAGGTAGCCGGCCGACCGCTTGTCCTTCTCGGCGTCTATGGTGGCCACGACGAACTCACCCAGGACCTTCTTGACTCCGGCATCCTTCTTGGCATCGGCCTCGAACTTCTTGCACCAGCCGCACCATTTCGTTCCCACCTCGATCAGCAAGGGTTTGTCTGCCTCGTACGCCTTGATCATGGCCTTGCGTACCGCCGGCGGGATGGAGGCCGCTTTTGATGCGTCGGATGCGGACGACTTCGACTTGGCCCCGGCCGCCGCCGCCGCAAGGAACGCCGTCAACGCAACCGCCAAGCACGCTCGAGCCCGGAACATGTTCATCATCTCGACACCTTCTGTCCCTCAGGCGATATGATAGCCGCACGGCCGGCCCGCCGCCGACCGAAGCGATGCGTATTGTACAACAGGCCATGCGATGATAGCAATACGGATTCGCTGCTCGCGCCGAGGTATACTGCCCTGCCCAGGACGAAGGGCAGCCCGGAAGTTGAGGAGAAACATGCCGATGGTCACGCAGATTCGAAGGCTCCAGCCCGGCACTCGTGTCGAGGTGACGCAACGTACGGTCGACGGCCGTCAGGTCCGCACGTGCACCCTGTGCGGCACCGTGGTCACTCACCAGGATGAACCCACGGGAAGCTGGTACGCACACGACAAGGGAGGGCGTCTTCGCCTCGACCGGCTGCGGCTGCGCAAGGACGACGGCGAGATCACCACGCTCGTCCTCGATGGCCACACGATCGTCAAGGTGTTGGCGGCGGAGTGATCGCGCCATGGGACCGTGGCCCGTCCTCCACCCATGAGAAACACCGAGCGTATGGAACCCACACAGATCACCATCCGCGGCGCACGCGAGCACAACCTGGCGAACGTCTCGCTCGACCTGCCGCGGAACCGGCTCATCTGTTTCACGGGTGTCTCGGGCAGCGGCAAGAGTTCGCTTGCGTTCGACACGCTGTACGCCGAAGGGCAGCGGCGCTACATCGAGTCGCTCAGCTCGTACGCGCGGCAGTTTCTGGGTCAGGTCGCCCGGCCCGAGGTCGACCAGATCACCGGCCTGTCCCCGTCGATCTCGATCCAGCAGAAGACCAGCGGCTGGAACCCGCGCTCGACCGTGGGCACGATCACGCAAATCTACGACTACCTGCGCGTGCTCTTCGCCCGCATCGGTCAACAGCACTGCACGAAGTGCGGCCGGGCCATCACCGCCCAGTCGCGCGAGCAGATCATCACCCGCATCCTCGCGCTGCCGGCCGGCACGCGGTTCCTGGTGCTCGCCCCGGTGGTCCGCGGCCAGAAGGGTGAGCACCGCGATCTGTGCGATGACCTGCGCCGCCAGGGTTACGCTCGGGCCCGCGTCGAGGGGCTGGTGGTCTCGCTCTCCGACGACCTCAAGCTCGGGCGTAACATGCGCCACGACATCGAGGTCGTCGTCGACCGGCTCGTGATGAACGACACGGTCCGTCCGCGCCTCGCCGAAGCAGTCGACAACGCCCTGCAAGTTGGCAAGGGCACACTGATCGTGCAACCGGTTGAGGAAGAATCCTCAAGCGATACCAAACACCTCTCCCCCCGTTTAGCGGCGACCCGAAGGGGAGCGAGCAAACCCCGCGCAACGACGAAACGCAGCACGGAACCACGAACCCGCCCGGGCGACATCCTGCTCTCATCGCACCACGCGTGCCTGCACTGCGACGTCTCGTTCGATCCGCTCTCGCCGCAGCTCTTCAGCTTCAACTCGCCGACCGGCATGTGCCTCGAGTGCGACGGGCTCGGGACCACGTACGACTTCGACCTCGACCTGCTGATCCCGGACGACAGCCTGAGCTTGCTCGGCGGGGCGATCCAGCCGTTGCACACGCCGGTCGGCAAGTGGCGACGCCACATCTATGCGGGCGTGGCCAAGCACGTCGGATTCGATCTGAACACGGCGTGGCGGCGCCTGCCGGCCAAGGCCCGGGACGCACTGCTGTACGGCACCGGCGACGACCACGTCACGTTCGAGTGGCGGTGGCCCGGCGGCACCTGGCGACATGGCGGCACGTTCGACGGCATCCTCGAGCAGTTGCACGAGAAGCATCGCAACGCGAAGCGCGACTTCATCCGGCGCTACCACGAGCAGTTCATGCGTTCGCAGTCGTGCACGGCCTGCAGGGGCGCCCGCCTCAACCCGCAAGCATTGGCCGTGCGGCTGCCGAACAACGGCCCGACCATTCACGATGCGTGCGGCATGTCCATCGCCGAGGCCTGCCACCTCTTCGAGAACCTCGCCCTCAACAAGGTGCAGCAGACCATCGCCGAGGAGGTGCTCAAGGAGATCCGCGGGCGGCTGAAGTTCCTGACCGACGTGGGGCTGCACTACCTCGCCCTCCACCGCCGGGCTCCCACGCTCTCCGGTGGCGAGTCGCAGCGCATCCGTCTCGCCGGTCAGATCGGCGCCGGGCTCGTCGGCGTGCTCTACATCCTCGACGAACCGTCCATCGGCCTGCACCCCCGTGACAACCGGCGGCTGCTCGACTCGCTCGAACGCTTGCGCGACATGGGCAACACGGTCATCGTCGTCGAGCACGACGAGGAAACCATGCGGGCCGCCGACACCATCGTAGACTTCGGCCCCGGCCCCGGCGTCCGCGGCGGAGAAGTAGTAGAGACCGGTTCGATCAGCAAGATCACCCGCAACAAGAACTCCATCACCGGCCAGTACCTAAGCGGCAAGAAGAGAATCGAAATCCCAACCCAACGCCGTCCGGTGGGCAAGCCGCCGAGGACGAACAAACGACGCCGGGCAACGAAGGGAAAAAAAGGGTACAAAGTGAGAAGTGAGAAGCGAGAAGTGAGAAGTGAGAAGTGAGGGGACGGGAGACAGAATACAGGATTCAAGAGGCCGGGGTGCATGTGCGCCTGCGCGTCAACGTCGTCGCCAACCGCGGGCCCATCGCCCCGAAGGGGCGAACGATCGTAGCCAGGGGTGGAGCGCAGCGGAACCCCTGGTTGCTCGCGCAGCGCACGACCCTGCCCCGGCAGGGGCAGACGAGAGACGCAAAGGCGAACACAGGCGATGACGACCGAAATCAGAACAGAGGAGTGAGCGGACTACGCCTTTGCCGTAGAATGGAGCAACAGCGCCGGGACGGCGCCGGCCCGGAAGCCGCGAGCGAGGACGAACGGTCCGGCGCGCAGGGCCTTCCAGACGACTAGGGACCCGTATCCATGGCCAATCTCGAACAGGGCGTTTCGTTTCGCCAAATGAATCCGGATGAAGTGCTCGCGGCAATCCGCTGGGAGCACCGCGATTGGGTCGCGCACGACGAGGCCGATCCGGACGCTGTTATTGACTACGAAACGACCATTGAGCAGTGGCGGGATGCGCTGCTCATCGACTTCGAGAGCCTCCGTGCACTTGCCGAGGTACTCAACGACTGGTTCGGGACAAGATTCACGAAGGCACAGTGGAGAACGGTCCTGTCACCCCGCCGCACGAAGACCTTGCGTGGCGTATGCGAACTGATCTCTACGCAGGCAGTCGTTCCGGCAATTGAGCCCGTGAGAGTCCTCGGGAGACCGTGTTTGTCGGCGGGCGCATTTGTCGTTCTTCGCCGGCTGATCGCGAACTCAGGGGGGGATGCGAAGACCGTCCGCCCTTCGGCCCTGGTCGATGACTTCATCGGGAGGTCATCCAGCTGGCCATTGGAGCTCACGAAACTGGCCGGAGACCGGCTCCCTCCCCTCAAGATCGTCCGCCACGCACGATACCCTCTGTACCAAGCATGCGTCTGGCTACTCCTCATCTCATGCCTTGGAATCGTAGGTGGGGGCACGCTCGTTTTCCGTGACATGGATCCCGGCGGTATCATTCCACTCGCCTCGGCCGCCGTCTTCGCCGTAACGCTGATCGTCGCCGCGGTCGTACGGCGGCTATCTCCACCGACCATCGGTTTCGCCAACCTGCGCACCTTCCGCGATCTGAGCCACGCAATCATCGGCCCGGAGAAGACGTGATGCATCAGACGCTACCGCCCCTGAGTGATCCCTGCGACCCTGAAGCGTTGGGGCGTCGGCTCGTGGAGATCTGCGAGCTCTGCGAAGAGCATCTGCGCTCGCTTCCCGACGCCGAAAGGGATCGATTCGTTCAGCGTGCGCTGGCGCAGGCGATGGGAACAACGGGCCGATTTCGCATGACACTTATGCTGAGTGACATGGCGCACGCCATCGTCACACAGCGCCAGGCGCCCACAACAGCATGAAGAAACTCGTTGAAATGCTTGCGAGCGTTGCCGGTGATCTTGAGCGCACCTCGGTTCCGTATGCGCTCACCGGAAGTATGGCCAGCAGCCTTCACGGTCAACCTCGCATGACCGCCGATGCTGACATCGTTTTGCGACTCGACATCGACACCGCCCGCGAGCTTGCGCGCAAGTGGACGCCGCAGTACTATGTCCCGGAGGAGAGCCTGTTTGAGGCCGTTCAGCATGACGGGATGGCCAACATTGTCGAGGCTTCGACCGGTTTCAAGATCGACCTTTCCGTCCTGAGCGACACACCATACCACGACGCAGTCCTTGCCCGCAGCGGCCCCATCGCCTTACCGGGTCTTCCCGACACATCAGTGCAGGTCGTGACTCGCGAAGACATCATCCTGATGAAGCTGGTGTGGCGCAAGGACACGAGATCACAACGGCAATACGATGACGCATTGAGCGTGGCGAGAACACACGGCGCCTCCATGGACTGGGCATACCTGAAGCGTTGGGCCCACGAACTCGATGTGGCCAATGACCTCGACACACTGCGCGTCGACGCAGGCTTGGGCTGACGGCGTTGGGAAAGAAACGACGAACAACAAGGCGATCGCGGGAAGCCGCACCGCCCATTGGCGGTGACCGCAAGCTTGCCTGGCTCTCGGTCCTCGGCGCGCGGCACAACAACCTCAAGCGCATCGACGTTCACATCCCGCTCGGGCGCTTTGTGTGCGTGACCGGCGTCTCGGGCAGCGGCAAGAGCTCGTTGGTCAACGACATCCTTCGCGAGCGGCTGGCCGGCGACCTGAACGGCGTCGAGGACACCGACCCCGGCCCGCACGATGGCATCGTCGGGATTGAGCACCTCGACAAGATCATCGACATCGACCAGTCGCCCATCGGCCGCACGCCGCGCAGCAATCCCGCTACATACATCAAGGTCTTCGACGAGATCCGCAAGCTCTATAGCCAACTCCCAGACTCGAAGGTCCGCGGCTACAAGCCCGGTCGGTTCTCGTTCAACGTGCACACCGGCCCGGCCGGCGGCGGGCGTTGCGAGGCCTGCGAGGGCAACGGAGCCAACCGCATCGAGATGGACTTCCTCGCCGACGTGTGGGTGCGGTGCCCACTGTGCGGCGGGCGCCGCTTCAGCCGTGAAACGCTGCAAGTGCAGTACAAGCACCGCTCCATCGCCGACGTGCTCGACATGGACGTGCAGGAGGCCCTCGAGCACTTCGCCAACATCCCCAAGGTCGCCCGCATGCTGTCGACGCTCCATGACGTGGGGCTCGACTACATCAAGCTCGGCCAGTCGTCGACCACGCTCTCCGGCGGTGAGGCGCAGCGGATCAAGCTAGCCCGCGAACTGGTCAAACGCTCGACCGGCCGCACGCTCTACCTGCTCGATGAGCCGACCACGGGCCTGCACTTCGACGACGTAGCCAAGCTACTGGCCGTGCTGCACGGGTTCGTCGACGCCGGGAACACGGTCATCGTCGTCGAGCACAACCTCGAGGTCGTCAAGACGGCCGACTGGCTCATCGACCTCGGCCCCGAAGGCGGTGACGCCGGCGGCTATGTGGTGGCCGCGGGCACGCCGGAGCAGATCGCCGCGGACAAGCAGTCGCACACCGGCCGCGCCCTTGCTCCGATCCTCAACGGCACGGCCGGAACCGGCAAGCCGAAACGCACGGCCCGAAAGACACGTAAGAAACGCACCCGCACCGACGGAGGTCGGCTACGAGAGATCACCGTGGTCGGGGCACGTCAGCACAACCTCAAGGACATTACCATCTCGGTCCCGCGTGACCACGTGACCGTGTGCAGCGGAGTCAGCGGCAGCGGCAAGAGCTCGTTCGCCCTCGACACCGTCTACGCGGAGGGACAGCGCCGGTACGTCGAGTCACTCTCGGCCTACGCACGACAGTTCCTCGGTCAAGTGGCCAAGCCGCGCGTTGATCACGTCTACGGCTTGTCTCCGGCCATCGCCATCGAGCAGAAGGCCGCATCGAAGTCGCCGCGCTCGACGGTCGGCACGGTGACCGAGATCTACGACTACATGCGTGTGCTCTGGGCCCGGCTCGGCCAGCCCTACTGCCCCCGCTGCGACATTCCGATCGGCACACAGTCCGCCGAGCAGATCGTCGACCGGATCCTCGACCTCGGCGACGCCACAAGAGCCCTGCTGCTCGCCCCCATCGAGCGCACCGGCACCGAGACCTATGCTCAGCTCTTCGCCCGGCAACGGGCCAACGGCTTCGCTCGCGTGTGCGTCGACGGCGAGTTGTTCTCACTCGACGACGACATCTCCATCGATCACCGCAAGCGGCACGCCGTGGACCTGGTCATCGACCGCGTGATCATCCGCCCGAACCAGCGATCACGCATCGCCGACTCGGTGGAACAGGCACTCACGGTAGGCGACGGTGTGATGGCCGTCCAAATCGTCGAGCAAGCGTCTGATCCGAGCCCCAGGCGCAAGCGCGGAGTCAAAAAGGGCGCCCAACGGACACGCTTCTCGCAGCACTACGCCTGCGACGGCTGCGGCACGAGCTACGAAGAGCTGACCCCGCACCACTTCTCGTTCAACAGCCGGCTCGGCTGGTGCCCGTCGTGCGAAGGACTGGGCACGCAGCAGGGGGCGGCGGCCTCGGCGGTCGTCGTGCGCCCCGCGGCCCCCATTGCCGACGGCGCAATCCTCGGCTGGGGTCGCGTGCGCTCGGGCAGCATGCTCCATCGGGCCCTCGCAGTACTGGCAGATGGCTTGGGCTTCGACCTCGAGACGCCCTGGAACGAATTGAAGCCCGGGCAGCAGCGGAGCCTGCTCCACGGCACCAGCGATACCTGGTACGAGGCGGCCACCCTCGGCGACGGCCTGCGGTTCCAGTGGAAGGGCTTCTTCCCCGCCATCGACGAAGCCACCAAGGCCAGTTGGAAGTACCGCGCCGAGTTCGAGCATCTGGTCACCGAGGTGGGCTGCGACGCATGCGGCGGCACGCGCCTGCGCCGCGACGCGGCCGCGGTGCGACTCGACGACAAGGCCCTATCCGAAGTTACTCGGCTGCCGCTCGACGAAGCCATGCGCTTCTTCGGCCGGCTGCGTCTCGACCGGCGCGGGCGGCGCATCGCCGGCGAGGTATTGCACGAGATCCGCTCGCGGCTGCGGTTCCTGCTCGACGTGGGCCTCGACTACCTCACGCTTGCCCGCCCCGCCCCGACGCTCTCGGGCGGCGAGTCGCAACGCATCCGGCTGGCCTCGCAGATCGGCAGCGGCCTGACCGGCGTGCTCTACGTGCTCGACGAGCCGACCATCGGCCTGCACCCGCGCGACAACCGCCGGCTCATCGACGCCCTGGCCAAGCTCCGCGACCTGGGCAACACGTTGCTCATGGTCGAACACGACCGCGAGGTGATCGAGCACGCCGACCAGGTGCTCGACTTCGGTCCCGGCGCGGGTCAGTCCGGCGGGCACGTAGTCGCGGCCGGCACGCCGCGCCAACTCCGCCGCAAGTGCGACTCGCTGACCGGTTCGTACCTGGCCAACAAGGACGCCATCGCCATCCCTACGAACCGCCGGCCGGTGGGCACCGACGGAGAGGCGCACGATCGATGGCTTACCATCCGCGGCGCGCGGCAGCACAACCTCGCCAACATCGAAGTCCCCTTGCCGCTCGGTCGTTTCACTGTCGTCACCGGTGTGTCGGGCAGCGGCAAGAGCTCGCTCGTGAGCGACATCTTGTACCCGGCCCTCGCTCAGCGCATCCACCGCGCCCGCCTGACGCCCGGCGATCACGACGAGATCGTCGGTGTCGACCTCGTGGACAAGGTGATTAACGTCGATCAGTCGCCCATCGGCAACTCACCTGCGAGCAATCCGGCCACCTACACCGGCGTCTTCGACCTCCTGCGCGAGCTGTTCGCCAAACTGCCCGAAAGTCGCATCCGCGGTTACACCGCCAATCGCTTCTCATTCAATCGCCCCGGCGGTCGGTGCGACGCATGCGAAGGCAACGGCCAGCAGTGCATCGAGATGCACTTCCTGCCTGATGTGTGGGTCGAGTGCGAAGACTGCCAGGGAGCCCGCTACAACCCGGAAACGCTCGAGGTGCGCTATCGCGGCAAGAACATCGCGGACGTGCTCGGCATGTCAGTGGCCGACGCCGTTACGCACTTCTCGAGCATCCCCAAGATCCGTCGCATGCTCCAGACGCTGGCCGACGTGGGCCTCGGCTACGTCCAGCTCGGGCAGTCGGCGCCGACGCTGTCCGGCGGCGAGTCGCAGCGGGCCAAGCTCGCGGCCGAGTTGGGTCGACCCTCGACGGGTAAGACGCTCTACATCCTCGACGAGCCGACGACCGGCCTGCACTTCGACGACCTGAAGAAGCTGCTCGTGGTGTTGAATCGCCTCGTCGACGGCGGCAATACCGTGATCTGCATCGAGCACAACCTCGACGTTATCAAGACCGCCGACTGGTGCATCGACCTCGGCCCCGAGGCCGGCGACGAGGGCGGCCGCGTCGTCGCCGCCGGAACACCGGAGCAAGTGGCGGCGTGCAAGGGCTCGCACACCGGGCGGATCCTGGCCGACGTGCTGCGCGCCGGGCCGCACGGCGAACGCGAACTGCAATCCGCAACCGAGCTTCCGGCGGAACCGGTCAGCGAGACGATCGACATCAAGACCGACGCAGCGATGCCGTGGGAGCGCAACGGTAAAGCGTGGCACACGCGCGACCGTACCGACCGACAAGGCCGAAAGATCGAGTGGGAAGGCGCCGCCCTCGAGTGGCTCGCCGACCAGATCCAGAAGTCCGGAGCGTTCGGCGAGACCGACTGGAACAACCCGTCGCGCGTCGAGATCGCCGTGCCCAAGAGCGGAACGCACTGGTTCCTCCACGCCCGCACCGGCAGTCGGTGGCTGCTCGACGTGTCGCTCCGCGTACCCACCGGCACGTTCCACGCTGACACACTGAACAGACAACTCGCCCTGCGCACGCTCGACGAGCGCGACGACCTCCCCATCTACGGCGACGAGCCGCGGGTGCGGATCCGCCCGGCGTGGAGCCACGCCGAAGACGTGCGCATCCACATCCACGACCTGGGCGAGATCAAGACGCCCGCGTTCCGGCGGTTCATCAAGCAGGCCGTCGCCGCGCACCTAAGCATGCTCGCTCGGCGCGAGCAAGCTCCGGAGAAGGCCGAGCCATGGAAGAAGGACGGACGCAAGTGGCACCTGTCGCAGCAGAGCATCAACCCGCGAAAGCCGCGTCTCTGGAGTCCGACGACGCTGCTCGAGGTGATCGGGCGTATGCAGAAGCTCAACCCGGAGCTTCACATCGACTGGACCGGGAAGGTCACCATCGGTCTGTGCATTGGCGGCCCCAGCAAGCGCATCGGGCGCGTCGTCACCAACCGCAGCGAGGGGCTCCGCGTAGACGTTTATGTCCCGCCCGGCAGCTTCACGCCCACCCAAATCGAGCACCTGGGGAACCACCCCACGATCGATCCCCGGGAAGGCGTGGACCTCATCCAGTTCTGGATTCAGAAGCTGGATCAACTGGATACCGAAGCGTTGCGGGCCGTACTCGAAGCGGCGGCACAGTCCTCATAGCGAGGGCGCAAGCGAGTGGGTCACACGAGGTAGTGAACCCGCTGCTCATCCAAGGAACCCGGTGGTGCGTGGTGCTCGGCCTTCTCGCCGGTTGCATCGCCGTTGCGAACGAACGCGCCGTTGGAGCCGATGCCCGCAAGCCGAATCCGACGAACGGGGCCGGCGATCCCCTGCCGTTGCTTCTCAGAGAGACGCCCAAGCCCAACTACGGGGTCGCCGTGCCCGCGGCGATCTCGGGGCGCGTTACACGAGACCTCCTGGGCAATACCACGGGCGTCGAAGGCGTGTCGGTCACCGACGGGTACTCCGTCGCGAAGACGGACGCGAAGGGCGACTACACCCTGACGCCCAAGCCGAGCGCCGTGTTCGTCTACATCACCCGTCCGTCTGGGTATGACATCGTCGGTGATTGGTACAAGCCGGTGGCTCGGGAAGTTCATTTCGCGCTTCGCCCCGCCGAAGCGGACGAGAGCGACTACACCTTCGTACACGTGACGGACACGCACGTCTCCACCGATCCCATCTCGGTGGAGGGTCTGAGTCGGTTCGTCACCGAACTGAATACCCTGAGCCCGAGGCCCCGCTTCGTGATCAACAGCGGCGATCTGATCAGCCTCAGCAAGGCTCTTGAAGGATCAGCCGCCACCGCCCATACCCAAATTCGCAACTATGTGGGCATCATGAACCACCTGGCCATGCCGTACTACAACGTGGCCGGAGATCACACCGACTCCTCCTATCGTCTCGCGGATTTCCCGCGCGGGGACCACCGTTGCGGCAAGCCGCTCTTTTGGGAGTACCTCGGCCCACATTTCTTTTCGTTCGAGTACGGGAAGATCCACTTCATGTCCGTGGACAACGCGTATCACCTCGGCCAACGGCAGATCAATGGCCGCGAGTACCCGACGCTCGAAGTCCAGCCGATGCATACGGCGTGGATGAGAGAGGACATGGCAAACCGCACCAAGGGATCCTTCGTCGTCAGCGCCTCGGAGGGCAGTTTGTGCGACGGCTGTCCGGGGTTCGGTGAGATGGCGTCGCAGTACGACGTGAGAATGCAATTGACCGGCGACATCCACGTCGTCAGCCAGAAGCTCGCCGGCCGCAAGCCCCGGTTCGTGCCTTACCGCACGGGCGGAGCACTCTCCGGCTGCTGGTGGAACCCTAAATGCAAGACTCTATGTCCTGATCTCAGTCCGCAGGGATACCTGATCTACCGGGTTCGCGGGGAAGAGATGGCGGTCTTCTACAAAGGACTGGGACAACGAGTGGCCATCGTATCGCATCGCGTCGGCGCGCCTTGGCAGGGGCGGGTGTTGGTTCGGGCACACGTCGTTCAGCCCCGGCGCGATGAGACGCTGGAGTACGCGCTGGACGGGAAGAGCTGGCGTGCGATGAAGGAGGTCGGCCGTCCGTTCTATCGCGCGGTTTACGAGGCGACGGTGGCTTCGACGGCGATCCCGGACGGCCTCGTGAAGCTCGAAATCAGGAGTTCGGACACCGGGGAGACGCGCTCGCGATGGTTCGTCGTCGTCAACCGCAGCTCGCCGACTGCGTTCCCGACGGGAGCGACCCTTGCCTTCACCACCGCGGCCCGAGTGCAGAAGACGCCTGTCGCCCCGTCCGGCAAGGTCAACGTGCTTTTCAACGATCAGGTTGTCGGTGAGCTTCTGCCGGGTGGGCTCAAGGACTACTCATTCCCGATTCCGGCCGCCGTCCTCGAAACGGTCAACACCTTGCGCTTTCGGTTCGCAGAGCCCGGTGACGGGATGAACATCAGCAACCCGGCGCTCACGGTGCAAGGGAAACCATTCCTCGATCCACGGGACCAGGCGGTCAAGACGGTGCGCATCGCGCACTGGGGAACCGACGCGGCCGATTGGGGCGGGTTTGTCGTCGGCGATGGCGACCTGTCCGAGACCCCGTTCATTCGTAGGCAGAACACCTTCTGCTTTGTCTTGTTGGGTACAGACTGAACCACCTCGACCGTGATGAGGACGATGGGCGATGACCACTTCCCGCCGTCGCCCCAACCTCCGAGGTGGGGGAAGACGCCGGCAATCGACCGCACACCATGGCGCCTTGCATATCGAACCCAATTCGAGTACGATCGGCCTCGAAATGAGTACGAATCCCGGCCACGACGTCCCCTGCTCCGCCCTCTTCGGCAAGACACGCCTTGGCGTGCTCGCTTTGCTGTACGGGAACCCGGACGAGTCGTTCTACACGCGCGAGGTGGTGCGGATCGTCGGAGCCGGTCACGGAGCGGTGCAACGGGAGCTGAAACGGCTGACCGAGGCCGGGATTCTCCGCCGCTCCGTTCAGGGAAACCAAGTGCACTATCAGGCCAACGCCAACTGCCCCATCTTCCCAGATCTCGAGAGGCTCGTGCTCAAGACGGGAGGTACGCACGACTTGCCTCAGACGACACGAGTTCCCGTCGTGGATCGAATCGACGTCGAGATCATGTAGAGAGCGGACTCGCGTTCCGCAACGATTCGTGTGTCAGTTCGGGGAGCCGCACGGCGGCCCGGGCGGGGATTCGGTGTTATCAGTAGTGGTGTGGTTGTGGGTCGGTTACTCGCCGGAAGCGGCGGAGACGCTTTGAGCGGGCGCGTCCAGGTCGCGCACCAGGAGACCGCGGCCGGCGGCCTCATTGACCGCGTTCATCCACTGGATCGCGTCGGTGGCAACCAGTTCCCTGCGGATCTGCCGATTGACCTCATCCTGGGCCAGGTTCAGCAGTCGCAACGAGTAGCCGCGGTTCTGAGCGGCTCTGCGTTGGAGGACCACCTCGGCCAGCCACCGTTCACCTGGCCTCAGCGATTCGGCGGTCGTCACGGTGGACACTTCGGGCTCGTCTGCCTTCGGCTGTGGCTCGTCGACGCTCTCGGCCACTGGCTGTTCTTCCGGTGGCTCCGCGGACACTTCCGGCTGTGCGACCAGTAGTTGAGGCTGCCCGGCCGTTAGCGCGGCCTCGTCAGCCTGGGCCAGCATGACGGTTCCGGTCGGCTCAGCCGGCGTCGGAGCCGATCCGCTCTCCTCGACCGCCGGTGCGGCGGTTGCGACAACACTCAGATCAGTCGCCTCGACAGGCGGAGCCGCGGCCAGCGTTTGCGGTCGCATCTTCAACGTGTCCGACAAGAGCGTGAGCCACGCCCGCCGCCCGAGCTCTCGGTTGCGGTCGGCCTCGGCCCGGAGTTGCCGGACGGTGTCCGCACGGGCCAGGGCAACGATACGCAACGACATCGCCCGCTGCGCAATGGCTCGCGACTCGGCCGCCTTCTGCCGTTGCCGCGCGGCTACCGCCTCCCGCAGGACCTCGAGCCCCGCCTCGAGCGTGCTTCCGGCGATCTTCAGGTCCTCGTTGAACCGATCCATCCCCGCAATCACGGCATGCGTCGCCGGCGTGATCATCGGGTCGAGCTTGAACAAGGGCTCCCGAACCTTCACCGGCTCCGCCTCAACGGACACGACCGGCGGCGGATCGGGAACGGCAGGCGTCGGGAAGGCTTCCGCCACCGTGACCTGCACGGCATGCTCGAATTCCGCTTCGTCCATCACCTCGGACTCGACGACCGAATCGGGCTCCGGGGCCTCCGCATCCGCTGTCGATTGCGCGACCTCTGCCGCCGCCACTTCCGGCATCGCGATGTCAACCGGCTCGGGCACAGCCGGAGTCGGCAACGGCTCCGCAAGCACCAAGGGCACCGGCGTTTCGGGCATCTCGGCCGCGTCGCCAACGTCAGCCGCAATCGCCTCCGGCACCGCCACCTCGATTGGCTCGGGCACCACGGGCGTCGGCAGCGACTCGGGAAGCTCCGCAGGCGTCTCGACCAGTACTGCGACCGGAGTTTCGGCCGACTTCTCAACCACTGCCTCGGGCGCGGCCGGCCTCGGAAGCGATTCCAGAATCGCCGCAAGCTCGACCTCGTCCGTCGCCTTGACTCCCGTCACCAGCTCCGGCAGTACGTCAGCGCCGGGCTCCGGGGCAACTGCGAACTCGATCGGCTCAGGCACGACCGGTGTCGGCAACGGCTCCGTCAGTGTCGCCTGCTGCTCGTACCGCGCGTCGCGCTCCTGTCGGTCTTGCCGTACGACAACGCGACGGGCCAGAGCGATCACGCGCAGCGATGCTGCCCGCTGCGCAACGGCACGGGCGTCGGCCGCAGCCACAGCGAGGCGCAGTTTCTGCGCTTCCACCGCCTCTTCGAGTTCCGTCAACACACCCCGTGCATCCCTTCCCGCACCAGTCAGCGCCTCGTTGAACCGACCGACATCGCCGACCAACCGAAGCGTGGTCGAAGCGATGAAGGGATCCAGCTCGAACAGTGGCTCGCGGGGCTGCTTGGGTTCCACGGTCGCCACGGCCTCTGCCTCCGCCGGCTCAACCATCACAGCATCTTGGGCCGGTTCGGCGATTTCCGTCTCCTCGGTTGTCACGGCATCCGTGAGCGCCACCGCGTCTTGTGATTCGCCCTCCATCGGCTCCGTCGACATCTGCTCTTCCGGAACAACGACCTCCTCCGCCGCCGCCACGACCGCGGGCTCTGTGACCGTCACCGGGTCATCTGTGACCGTCACCGGGTCACACGGCTCGGCCGCCACTTCGTCCACCGCCTGCTCCGTCTCACCGTCCTCCGGCTCCGCCGACATCTGCTCGTCCAGCACGACGACCTCTGCCGCCTCGGAGGGCATCTCGACCGGAGCGGGCTCTTCTTCAGCCGGGGCCGCGCCCTCGGAGGCCACGGCGATGACCTCTGCCTTCTCCTCCACGACCGCGGGTTCCGTGTCCGTCATCGGGTCACACGGCTCGGCCGCCACTTCGTCCGCCGCTTGCTGCGATTCACCGTCCTCCGGTTCCGCCGACATCTGCTCGTCGAGTACCACGACCTGCGGCTCCGCAGCCGGCGCAGGCTCGGTTTCAACCGGAGCCGCATCCGAGTCAGGCGACGAAACCACGACCGGGGCCTCGGGGGCCGCGGTGACGACCTGTTCCCCCTCCTCGACCACGACCGGCTCCGCGATCGTCATGGGGTCACATGGTTCGTCCGCCGCCTCCTCGTCGCCGACGTCCTCCGTTGCCTCGTCCCGTGGCACGGCCAATGTTGAAATCACATCTTCGTGCGCCGGGTCGGTGTCTTCGGCGGCCTTCTCAGCCTGTTCACTGCCGTCCTCAACCGGAGCGGCTTCCGGATTCGGGCACGGCGCCGGCGGCGCCTGGTCGGCGGGTTCGGCGACGACGGGCTCCGCAGCCAGATCGTCGGAAGGTGCAGCCTTCTCCGGCGCTGGGGCCTCAACCGGCTCGCTCACAGCCAATTCCGGAGCGGGTGGCGTCTCCTCGGCGGGCGGAGCCTGCGCCGCCCGGGCCGCCGCGGCTTGTCGCGCGGCGTGGATCGCCTCGATGTGGGTCTGGGCCGCATCCAGCGTGGGTTGCAGGGCCAGCGCCTGCTCGAACGCCTCGAGAGCCTGGGCATCATCCCGATTGGCGCGATAGACCAAGCCCAGGTTGTAGGCCACCCCGGCCTCGGGAAGCACTTCCTTGAACTGGGCCCGGGCCTCGTCATACCGCTCGAGTCGGCCCAACGTCACCCCCAGATTGATCCGCGCCCGCGCGAACTGCGGCGCAAGCTGAAGGGCGTTGCGCAGTTCCGCTTCGGCCGACAACCACTCGTGCTGGAGCATGTAGCTGAAAGCGAGGTTGTTGCGCAAGTACGCGGCTCCGGGATCAAGCTCGATCGCCCGGAGGAAGGCCGTGTTCGCCTCCTCGTAGCGTCCGAGGCGATCAAGCACGATCCCCGCCCGGTTGTAGGCGGCGACAAACTTGTGATTCAGCGCGATCGCCTTGCGATACTGCTCGAGGGCCAGCTCGGGTGCGCCGCGCAGCTCGTGGATCTGGCCGGTGCGAAAGTGCGTGACGGGCAGAATCTTCGGCTCCGGAGCGAGCGGCGCGTCCTCCATGGCCTGGCCGTTGGGGGCCGTCCATCGCGCGGGGGCGTTGGGCATCTGCCCGTCCATCATCTGGCAGCCGGCAAGGCCGATCAGCACTGCGACCACCGCACCGGTTGCCATCGCGAGTCCCGGCAGAGGAGTGCCGGTCCCCTTGAGACGCATCCTTGCGTACATCGAACTCCCTTTCGTGATCCTTCAGGTCCGGTCCAGGCCGCACCCGGTCAGGGTTGTGAGTCAGGACCCACCCTCAGCGGAGCCACCGCCGCCGCCTTCCCCACCCCCGGACGAGTACGCCGGTCGGGCATGCTGAACGGGCGTCCGTGCCCCCTTGACCGCCATCACCGCCTCGGTTGCCGGCAACCCCTCGCCACCGGCGATGCCACGGACCACCTTCACGTCGTCCGTCTCCAGGCCTGCCGTCGCCAGGAACTCGCTCACGTGTTCCATTCGCTTCTCGATCATCTTCTCGTTGTCGAGCGTCGAGTCATAGCGGAGCGTGCCCCCGTAGTGCTTGAGCAACCTCGCGTACCGCTCGAGCCGATGCGCCCCAAGCCCGTTCAGCTCATTAGTATGCGGAACAAAATGAATGTCAGAAATAATCATATCCGACATCATGGCGTTATCCACCATGACCGCATAGGGTTCCTGGGCGACCAGATTGGGCTCACCGGAATAACCCTGCGGTGGCGCGTGGAGCCGACTCATGCCCCCGTAGTCGCAGCCCAATGCGGCCAGGACCAGCGTGCCTGCCAAACCTCTAATCACGCATCTCATTCGTGTACTCCCTCGCAACCCCGCTCCGACAACGGCATGACCACATCCGCGGACCGCGCCTGACGCCCGGAGCGGGTCGGATCCGTGGGGTCAACCCGAGACCGTCGTTATCTATCGGACATGCGACCGACTTGCGTTCTCTTTTCTTCGTCCGTCCGGCCCTCGGGCGGCCGGGCAGCATTGGGAGGCTTTGTGTGAGTCAAAACGAGTTGCCCGAGGACGATTGCGGCGCCCGACGAAGTGCGCAAATCTGTGTCCGCAGGGCGCAATTCCTGCGCCCGTGAACGATCACGCTCGCGCGCGAATCCGACGGTTGCCTCTCGAGTCAGATCGCGCCGCTCGCGCCCATGGTGCGAATGAGCCGTAAGGCGGCCGGACCGACGAGAACCACGAAGATGGCGGGAAAAATGAAGAGGATCAGCGGCAACATGAGCTTCACGGTCGTGGCCTGGGCCCGCTCTTCGGCCTTCTGTTGCCGCTTCGTTCGCAAAGCGTTGGCCTGGTTGCGCAAGGCCTTGGCGATGCTCGTGCCGAACCGCTCAGCCTGAGTGATGATCGCAACCAATGACTTCATCTCCGGCACGCCGGTGCGCCTGGCCAGGTTCTCCAGCGCTTCGGAGCGGGGAATGCCCATCTGCGTCTCGAGGGTGGCAATCGTAAGCTCCTCGGAGAGTTCTGGATGCGTCAGTCGCATCTCATCCCCGACGCGCAATAGGGCCGCATCCAGCGCGAGCCCCGCCTCGACCGACACGACCATCAGGTCCAGCGAATCGGGCAGTCCGTTGCTGATCTTCTCGCCCCGCTGCTTGCGCGTCATCCACAGCCAGATGTTCGGTAGCATGAAGCCCAGGCCCCCGATCGAGGCCGTCATGCCGAACACCTTCATCGGCGGATTGCCCGTCGACCAGGCAAACAGGAGTGCACCGATGCCCAACCCGAGCCCGAGAACGGTCTTGCTCGCCAAGAAGACGGTCGGCGCGGTTTCGTTTCGGAAGCCGGCATTGGACAGTTTGACGCGAAGCGTCGACATGTCCTCGTCGTTCTTCGGCATCACCGGCCTTATGGCGAAGGGCGCAACCTTCTCCATGATCTTGCGCGCGGACGAGTCCCTGCCCTTGGGCGCAGCCGGTCCCGGCTTCTCGTCGGCAACCTTGCGCCCGGACAACCGCCGGAGCAGCGTTTGCTTCTGTTCACCGCGCGATGGCATGAGCCCGTACGCAACCAGTGCCACACTGACCACGACCATCAATCCCAGCAGAATGAACTCCATCGATCCGTCCTCCAGGCCCTGTCGGCGCTACACCTTGATGTCCACGATCTTCTTGATCATGGCCATGCCCATGACGCACATTCCGATGGCCGTGTACAGCATGATCTTGCCCTGCGGGTCATGCAGCAGCATGCCCGCGTAGTCCGGGTTGATGCCCAGCTCGATGAAGAACACCAGCACCGGCAAGGCGATGAGCACCCATCCCGACAACCGCCCCTCGGCGGTAAGGGCCGCGACCGTCCCGAACAGCTTGATTCGATCCCGGATGACCATTCCGATCTTATCGAGGATTTCGGCCAGGTCGCCGCCCGTGGTGCGCTGAATCAACACCGCGGTCACGAAGAAACGCACGTCCATCTGGTCCATGCGGTTGGCCATGTTGGTGAACGCTTCCTCGATCTTGATACCCAGATTCTGCTCGTAGAACACGCGCCCGAACTCGGTGCCGGCCGGGTCGGGCATCTGCTCGCTGATGAGATGAATGCCGCTGGCAAGAGAGTGTCCGGCCCGCAGGGCCTGGCTGAGCAACTCGAAAACGTCGGGAAGCTGTTCGACCAGCCTCTTCATCCGACGTTTGCGCATGAACATGAGCACCATGATCGGAAGGGCGAACAGCGACCCCGCAACGCCGAGGCAGATCAACGGATTCTGTCCCAGCGCCACACCGCCGAAGCCGACCAGGGCGGCGATCCCGGAAAGGTTGACCAGTGTCCGCGACGCCGACCAGTCGACGTTGGCCTGGTCGAGCACCTGCTGAAGCTTCGGAACCACACTCAGCTTCGATACGAAGCTGTCGAGGCCCTTCTTGGCCTGCTCCTCCGAGATCCGCTTGCGGAGCAACGAGTCCTTGCCGCGGCGGGAGTCCGTGTCCTTCCCGCTTCCGCTCTCGGTCAGACGGTCGAGCAGTCGCTTGCGCTGCGTGGTGCGCAGATCGAAAACGACCTGGAAGATGCCGTACGCCAGCAGCACCGATCCGAGCACGGGCAGCACCACGAACATGATGCTTTCCATAGACATACCGAAGAGTGCAAGCATGATGCGCTAGTCCTCCGATGGTTCTTCGATCGGCAGTACCCGTCGCTCGAACAGCGCGGGATCGAGGTCCGCACCGTGCGCCTTGAGGCGATCGAGAAACGACGGCCGCACGCCGCTGGCGATGAATCGCCCGTGGGCTTTCCCGGCCCCGTCGATCCCCTGCTGCTCAAACATGAACAAGTCCTGCATCGTGATCATCTCGCCTTCCATGCCCTGCACTTCCGAGATGCTGACGATCTTTCTCGGACCTCCGGTCAAACGTTGGGCACTGACGAACAGATGGACGGCCGAAGCGATCTGCGTCCGGATCGCCCGTACGGGGAGATCGAACCCGGCCATCATGACCATGGTCTCGAGACGCTGCACCGCGTCCCGCGTACTGTTGGCGTGAATGGTCGTGAGCGACCCGTCGTGGCCGGTGTTCATCGCCTGAAGCATGTCCAGCGTCTCGGCTCCGCGACACTCACCCACGACGATGCGGTCCGGCCGCATTCGCAGACTGTTGATCAGCAAATCGCGAATCGTGATGCGCCCCTTGCCCTCGATGTTGGCGGGGCGCGTCTCGAGCCGCACGATGTGCGGCTGCCGCAACTGCAGTTCGGCCGCATCCTCGATGGTGACGATCCGCTCGTCGTCGGGAATGAAGCTCGACATGTTGTTTAGCAGGGTCGTCTTGCCCGACCCGGTGCCCCCGACGATGACGACGTTCAGGCGGGCATGCACGCAGCCCTGCAGGAACTCGACGATCGGCTTGACGCACGATCCGAACCGCAGGTAGTCATCCCACGTAATCGGGTCCGCTCCGAAGCGCCGGATGGACATCGACGCGCCGTCGATCGCCAGGGGTGCGATGATCGCGTTGACACGACTCCCATCGGCCAGACGAGCATCGACCATCGGGCTGGTCTCGTCACAGCGGCGTCCGACCGCGCTGACGATCTTGTCGATCACATGCATCAGGTGGCTGTTGTCGCGGAACTGCACGTCGGTCAGTTCGAGCCGACCGCTTCGCTCCACGTAGATTTTCTTGGGCCCGTTGACCAGGATATCCGAGATGGACGAATCCGCGAGGAGGAACTCGAGCGGCCCGAGACCGAACGTCTCGTCCAGAATCTCCGAGACCAGGCGCTGCCGTTCCGCATAGTTGAGCAGCGCTTCCTCCTGCTCGCAAAGGTCCGACACCACCTCGCGCACCTGCTCGCGCACCTCGTCGGAGTCGTCCCCGATGCAGGAGACGTCCAGCCGCTCCACGAGCTTGCGATGGATGCGCATCTTCAGCTCGTTGAACTGATGCATGCGCTCGTTCGTGGGCTTCTGATCCTTGCGCGCAGAGAGTGTGGGTTGGGTGTTCTGCTGAGCAGCCAAGGGCTTGGGGGGGGACGGGGCCGCACGCGGTGTCGGCTTGGCGAACATCCTGCTTCTCCTTTCCTCCGTTGTCCCGATCGTACGGGACTAGCTGAACAACTTGCTCAGCACCCCGCCGGCTTTGGCCGACGCCCTCTGGCCGTCAGCCTCCGAATCGTCGGCATCGGCAATGCGCTTGGCCAGATCCTTGATGCCCACGCGCGTCCGGCTCTTGGGGCTCGCCGTCAACAGCGGCTCTCCGACGTTGACGGCCGAACTCACGGCCTCCCAGTCATTGGGAATCAAGGCATAGAAATCCCGATTCAACGTCGCCGACACGTGCTCCGGATCCAAGCGACTGGTGTCGCGGGCATCCCGGTTGCAGATGAGCTTGATGCTCTCCGTAACGCACCCCTTGGTCTCGAGATCCTCGAGCAGACGGTGCGTATTGCGCACGCTCGGGACGAGGAGCTGCAACACAAGCAGGCTCACGTCGGCCAGATCCAACACCGACCGCGCACTCTGGTCGAACCGGACCGGACCATCCGTCACGACGTAGTCGTACATCTCCTGGAGGGCCGACAACACGCTCACGCAGTGGGCAGCGGTGATCTGCTCGGCCTGCGCCATGGCATTCGGTCGGGCGAGAACGTGCACACCGCAGTCGTGCTCGAACATGGCCTTCTCGATCATCTGCTGGTCCACCGCCTCCGGCGTGTCGCACAGGTCGGCCACGGTGTAGGTCGGCTGCAAGTCGAAGTGCGTTGCCAGTTGTCCGTAACGGAAATCAAGGTCCACCACCGCCACTCGGCTCGACGTCAACTGCTTCAACTCGCATCCGAGGTTGGCCGCCAGGGTCGTTGCCCCGGCCCCACCTGCGCTGCCGAAGACGGTAATCAGAGTACCCGTCTGCTGCGTTTCAGGTTTCTGGTCACGGATCTTGGCGATCGCCGTCGAGAGTTGCTCGGGATCCACCGGCTTGACGAGGAATTCCCGCATCCCCGACCGCAAGGCAACGAGAATCAACTCGCCGTCCGCTTGGGCGGAGATGGCGAACACCGCCAACTCGGAGTGCTCGGTCGCGATGGCCGCCGCCATCGGTAGAAGCATCTGCGGGTCCGGATCCAGGTGGGCAATCAGCAGATCCGCGGGAATTCGCTCGACCGTCGGCCCGAGCAGCCCGGGCTCATCGACCTCCGCGGCGATCTTCACCCCTTCGATGCTCAGCAGATGCTCGCGCAGCGGGGCCGTACACTCCGCGTCAACATTGAAGACGATGGTTCGAACCACCTGCCGCATGGCTACCCCTGCCTTCAACTCCCCGCGCGCCTGCAGGCGATCCGCCTGCCCCTTGCGGTGGCGCCCGGCGCGCTCCCCCGAATACCGGACGTCCCCATCCGGACCGCAAGACAACCACTTCCTTCATCGGCTTGTGGCGATCCGTCTTTCGTTCCACGGCGAATGGAGTTGCGAAGATCGAACAAACAGAGTGGATGTGCGGACGTTCCTCATCCTCCGCCCCCCAAGCCGCGCTCCCCCTCCTCTTTCCTGCCCGCGCAGACGCGCCGCGGGCGGCGCCACCGCTTGCACCGGGGCCACACCCGTGCCACCGTCCGACTCAACGATTCATGAGGAGCGAGGTCGAGTCCTCCGCGGTGTTGGCCTGCCCCCACGGTCCGAAAATCGACAGGGCCGCCGCCTGCATCGTCGCCCCCTCGTGCCCGGCCCGGGCGGCCACCGGATCAAGCGACGCCTCCTGCAATTGACTGGAGGCTTCCTGCCGACCCGGCCCGGTCAGCCCGTTGCCCCACGGATCCGCCCCCGACTCCAGCAGCGCCAAGCCGTACAGTTCCCAATCGTTCGGGTCGATAATATCATGCCCAGGAACCGGCGGCACCTGGTCGGGGTTCATGGGCGCCACGACTTCCGGCGTCACCATGATGATCAGCTCGCTGATGTCGCGCTGATAGGACACGGACCGAAACAACGCACCGAGCACGGGAACGTCTCCGAGCCCCGGCACGCGGGTCGAAGTCTCGCGGAGCGTGTCACTGAGCAGTCCGGCGATCACGATGGTCTGGCCGTTGCCGACCTCGACCGTGGTCTCGGCCAGTCGCGTGGTCAGGGCGGGAACGACGAAACCGGTCAGGTTGACGGAGTTGGCAAAGTCCAACTCCGACACAACCGGATTGACGGTCATCCGAATGCGACCACCGGCCAGCACCGTGGGCGTGAACCGCAACTGGGCGCCGAACTCCCGGTACTCGATGGTGATCGTCGTGCCGCCCCCCGCCCCCGTCTGCGGAACCGGAATGGGAAACTCACCGCCGGCCAGGAACTCGGCACTCTGACCGCTCACCGTGACCAGCGTCGGCTCGGACAGCGTGCGGGCCAACCCGTTGTCCTTCAAGGCCTGCAGGAACAACTGCATCTGCACGCGAGGGAATCCCAGCGACAAGGTCGTCGCCCCGGTGACGGGGATGCCGCCCGAGCCCGTCAGGAACGGAATCGTGCCCGTAGAGAGCACACCCTCGGCAGCACCGATATTGGCAGGGTTCACACCCCCGATGTTGTTCACGACGAACACGTCTTGGAAGTTGTCGCCCGCGAGAAACCCGTTGATCCCGAGCTGCCGTGCAGCCGAACGATTCATCTCCGCAATCGTGACGCGGAGCAGGACTTGCGCCTCACCCGTAACCGTCATGTGATTCTGCACGGCGCCGGCCTGGGCGAACAACCCCGCGATCTGCTCGATTCGTTCCGCAGTATCGGCGTCGCGCACGGTACCGCTCAGGACGATCGTGCCCACAACCGACTCCACGCGGATGTCCGACAGGGGCGCCGTCTTCGCGACCGCTTTGCGCAGCCGATCCAACTCGACTTCGACGTTGACGTCGAAGACCAGTTGCGTTTCGTCCTCCGCCCATACCATGAGCTGCGTCGTGCCGATCTTCTTGCCCGTCAGGAGCAGTTCCGTCGGCGACACGACCTGGACGTCGACCACTTCCTTGGAACCGACGAAGACGCGCGGTGCCGGCCGGGAAAGCTGAACCCGGACGCTCCGGTCCTGCATCACGTCGATCTGCTGAACGTTCTTCTCGACTCGAGTCCAGGTCGCGGTCAGCCCTCCGCCGTTCGCGCCGTTGCCGTCGGCCGGTGGGGGGTTGGGCGCCGCCTGCTGCCCCAAGGCGGCCTGAAGACCAAGCGCGCACGCACAGGTCACCGCCGCAACCACGGCAGGTCGGGACCAGGGCGTCGCGCTCGTGCCGCAGCGCCGCGGCGCAGCGCCCGGGGCGTGATACCGTCGTCGAATGGTGCTGTTGTGATGCGACCGCCATCCGTGCGGGCCGTGCTCCCCGTCGACCCTCGGCCAGGCGCCGGCCGGGCGGTGGAGCATTCCATCCTTGGAATCCGTCATTCGCTGGTCCTCCGTGCGTGGCTAGCCCACCGAGTCGTCCTCACCAACCGGCTCGACGGGGGCCTCTTCGGAACTCTCTTCGGTCTTGCCCTCAGCCTCGTCCTTGGCTCCCGGGGCATTCATTAGCTCTTCCCAGAAACGCTGATCGGCATCGCTGCGCGCATCGTCGGTCGGCGGTTCTGCATCGGTTCGTGCCGCGTCGTCCGGCTTCTTCCGCTCATCCGAGCCCCGGGCGGGTCGTCGGCCACGGACCGCACCGCGCGCAGCCGCGGGTTGCTTTCCCGTCGTTTGCGCCCCGCGCGCCTTCCGCGCCTGGACGCCGCGGTCGAGTCGCCGTGACGAACGCGGTCCGGCAAACTCGAACGTCTCGACGCCAGACGAGCCGTCCAGCAACTCGACCGTCCAAGTCTGCGGCTCAGGAGGCGGCGCCACCACGGTGACCGGAGTCGACGCACGTGCCCCCGCCCGCGCGATCCCGCCGAAGATCGATCCCAACAGCGACGGTCCCTTTGCTGCCGGTGTCGACGGCTCCTTCTTGTCCGGCTTCCCATCCCCGAACAAGTCCGCATCCGTGACCGTGCGCCCGCCGCCCTCCTCGTTGGCAGTGTCCTGCCCGCGCAGCGCGAAACGCAACTTGCCCTTGGTCGAGGCAAGATGCATCTTCGGCGCATCCGCCTCGCGCACCAACACGGTCACCGAGCGTCCCTTGACCGTTCCTTCCTTCCCGGTCGGGTCCAGCACCTGGCCCACCGCCAGCACTTCGACATCCCGCAGGACGACCCGACTCATGGCCTGCGACCTCCGCCCGCTGCCCGAATTCAGCACGACCAGAACGTCGACCCGGGCCCCGGGCTTGAGCCAGTTTCCCACGGCCACGTATTCGTCAACCTTGACCGCAACCGCGCGGTACCCGGACGGAATCGCCGCCTCGAGCCCCGGCTTGGATCCCGGAGGACGAAGCATGGACTCGGCCAGAAACATGCCCTTGGGGAGGTGAACGCTCGACACGCGGCCGATAACCGCGGCCGGATCGCTGAAGCTGCCGTCCGGCACCAGCGCCTCCGCGCTCTCGATCGTCGTCACATCCTCCTCTCGGATCGCCGATTCGCGATCGATCGGCGCCTTGGCCACGACGACCAGGACGCCCGCGGTGTCCCGCCGGCTGCCCTTGGCCTTCCTGACCACGTCCAGACCGATCTTCAGCGCCACCACTCCGACGCCCAGCCCGATCACCAACGGAATAATCGCTCGTTTGTTCATGGCGTGCTCCTCGTGTCCCTCGCTCGCTTCGTGCTCCGTGTCCCCATCCCGTCAAAACCGCAGGCGATCGTCGTCCGCGCCCGAGGCATTCCGTAAAAACGCAGAATGACCGTTCTCAAGTATCGGCCAGATCCATCAGATCCTGTGCGCGAGCCTCACTTGGCTCACCGTTTTCCTCACGGCGGCGACGTCCGAGAACGCCGCCGCGGTTCAAATTCCTTCCTTCGCCATCGAACAGGTGGCGGTCAGGTCGAAAGAGCCGTCGGGTAGGATCCCGATCAATGACACCTCCGAATACGGCACCGAGACGATCACCGTTTCCGTCCGCGCGTTGTCCGACGCCTGATAGTGCTGGACGAAAAGCCCGGTTCCCAGGCTCTCCAGGCTGGTTACCACCTGCAGGCTGTACTGGGGGAGCCGCGCCGGCTCCATGTACGTGTTGACCCGGTCCTCGATGTCGTCATCAGTCGAACCCTGAAGGGTTGCCGTGCGGGCACCCTCCCGGGCGGCGTTCGTGATGGTCTGGTAGGCCATGAACACCCATCCGAACTCGATGATCCCGAACAACAGCGTCAGCAGTACTGGCGCGACGACGGCCATCTCGACCACCGCAGCCCCTGGCAATGCTGATCGGCGTTTGAGCCCCGAGCCCTTCAATCTGTCAGTCACCATCATTCACACCCACCAGTGAAAGTACTGATTGAACAACACCGCCAGCGAACCGGCGGTCAACGGTACCCCGTACGGAAGCAAGCTCGAACTGTTGCCAAAGCTGTGAGCAGACCCGAACTCGCTGAATGCCGTCCGATAATGTCGAAGCTTCGTGACGATGGTGCACATGTTCGCGTACGCATGCCACTGCTTGCCCGCGACCAGGATCATCACGCCCGCGGCGATTCCGCCGATCAACGCTCCCACTACGAACGATATCAGCGTCATCTGAGGCCCGAACCACGCCCCGATCGCCGCCATCAGCTTGTTGAACGCCTCCATCAGGTCCCTCACGTGCACGTCGTCGATGTCCAGCTCCGGCGGGCCGCCCTCCAGCTTGGGCGGCTGGCGGGGGTGGCTCATCGCCTGCTCGATGGCCGAGCTCCGCAGGTCGCCGGCGGCGTCCTTGAAGGCCTTGTATTCCAGCAGCTGGCGAACCAGTTCCGCCCGCGGGTCGATCTCCACCGAGGCTTCCTCGCCTTCGCCCGTCGGCGCCGACGGCAGCAGCATCCGCGTCTTGATCTCCATC
>CAYMME010000037.1:0-28019 GCA_964391465.1 uncultured Planctomycetales bacterium | reverse complement strand
GCATATCCCCTGCAAGAACGACGCCGACGAGTGGGACGTCGTGGGGCTGTTCAACTTCGAGAAGGCTCCGCAGCAACGCACCGTCGACTTCGCCGCGCTGGGTCTGCCGGCCGACGCCGACGCCGCCGTCTTCGAGTTCTGGGAGGCCAAGTCCCTGGGCATCCATCGGGATCGCATCACCCTGACCCTGCCGCCGCAGAGCAGTCGCGTCCTGTCGATCCGTCGTCTCCAGGATCACCCGCAGTTGATCGGCACCGACATGCACCTGTTGCAGGGCTATCACGAGATCAAACGCCTCACGTGGGATGCGAAGAAACGAACGCTCGCCGGCGAGTACAAGCGCATGCCCGGTCTGTCCTGCAAAGCGTTCATCCACGTTCCCGCAGGCTATCGCCCGCATTTCGACTTCCCCTTGCGCGACACGTCGGCAAGACTGACGAACGTCGGCAACAGCGTGTGGATGCAGGAGATCGAGTTCAAGACCGCCGGTTACACTTGGTCGATCCCCTTCGACAGCGCAGCCAAATGAACGACCGGAGGCCTCAGTGCGACGCACGCTATGTATCCTGCCTCACCGACGAGACCCCGCTCGTCGTCTGGCTCGTTGCGGGGTGCCATGGCCAAGCACGGCCCGCGCAAGCAGGCCGTGCGCCGCCATGCGCAGAGTCGGCACATGCCGGCGCTCCCTTCTGGGTCGCAGCGGACGGTTCCACGTCTTCATGCCGCAGAGCCGCCTGGGCCGAAGCGTCCGCCTCGTGGACCATTCGCTCGGCCCCTGGGCCGTACGGCGGCCCCGACTCGTTCGACGGTTGAAACGCGCTTGCCCGCACCAACGGAATGCCCCGAAGGGGCTACGGAACGTAGCCAGGGGTGGAGCGAAGCGGAACCCCTGGATGGCGTCGCCCCGAAACACCCACCGCCCCGTGAGGGGCGGACGAGTGATTGGACACGAGTCCCTCCGCCCCTCTGGGGCGGGAAGGCATGCGCCGGGTGCCATGGCCAAGCCCGGCCCGCGCAAGTGGGCCGAGCGCCGCCATGCGCAGAGCACGTTCACGGTCCGGCGGCCGGACCATTGCTCCACCGCCTGGTCCGCACGGCGGACCCTGCTCGCCGCGTTCGTGATGGTCGCGTGCTGCCTGAACGGCGCGGCCAATGCCGACGACGCAACCACGCGGCGGCGTGGCTACCTGGCGCAACTGCGGCGCGTCCTGCCCGAGAGCAAGCCGTGGGAAGAGTGGCTCGACAAGACCGGCGAGTTGCCGCCCGACTTCGACTCGCTCCCGTCCATCCCCGACCTGCCCGACCCGCTCACACGCAACGAGGCTCTGCCAGACCAGACGGCGATCACCGACCCCGCCGACTGGCCCGCCCGCCGCAAGGAGATCAAGCAGCTCTTCCATAAGTGGATGCTCGGGACCGTGCCGCCCGCGCCGGATGCAGTTCACGCGGAGCAGCAGGGCGAACGCCGCGAGAAAGGCATCACCGTGCGCGACGTCGAGCTCCGCTTCGGCCCCGGCCGGAAGGCCCGGATGCGAATGGAACTGTGGGTACCGGCCGGCGACGGGCCGTTTCCCGTGTTGCTGGCCCCGTACGACCACCGCTACTGGGCCACGTACGTCGTCAAGCGCGGCTACATTGCCTGCTACTATGCCGGCAGCGACGCCCGCGACGACACCGATACATTTCTCGACGCCTACCCGAACCACGACTGGTCGCGGTTGACCCGACGGGCCTGGGGTGCCGGTCGCTGCATCGACCACCTCTCCACGTGGCCGCAGGTCAAGGCGGGCCAGTTCGCGATCACCGGCCACTCGCGCAACGGCAAGCAGGCCTTGATCGCCGCGGCTCTCGACCCGCGCATTGCCGTGGTCGTGCCGACCGGCTCCGGTGCGTGCGGCGCAAACCCAACGCGGTACTACTCCGACCACACGCTCGGCGAGGGTATCGAAAACATCACGCGCATCTTCCCCGAATGGTTCCACCCGCGCCTGCGGTTCTTCGTCGGTCGCGAGCACAGGCTGCCGATCGACATGAACCTCCTCGTCGCGCTAAGCGCCCCTCGGCCGTGCATGCTCGGCGCCGGGCTCAACGACGGCACCGAAGACATCTGGGCCCTCCAGCAATCATACCTGTCCGCTCGCAGGGTCTACCGCCTTCTCGGCGCAGAGGACGCCTTGCGCATCCAGTGGCGCCCCGGCCCGCACGAGTTCCCCGTCGACATCATCGAAGGCTACCTCGACTGGTGCGACCACCACTTCGATCGCGGCAAGCACGACTTCCCGGAACGATTCATCCACCCGTGGGACTGGCAAGCGTGGCAAGCCCGTACCAAGCGACCATTCAACTTGGACGACTACGCGCAGCGAGGCGCTACCGACGCGCTCGTGCTCTCGGACGATACCCTCGTCACAGATGAGGCCGGATTGCACCGGCACAAGAGGCACGTACGTGCGGCCGTCACCGACATGCTGGGAGAACCGTCAGACCGCGCCGCGCAGTCCGCGCCCGCAACCGGGGAAGAGCTGGACCGCATCGCCAAGCTGCTGGGCCGCGGCAGCGCCGGAAAGGGTCTGCACCGCGAGTGCGTCGTTTTTGGCGACTCCCTAAACGCCGACGTCTACATGCCGGAGGACACGCGCAAGTCCGGCAAGAAGCTACCGGCAATCCTATGGCTCCACCCGCACTGTACGTCATGGGGCTACAGGGGCGTCTACACCCGCAGCCCGTACCGGGAACTGGCCCGCGCCGGGCACGCCGTCTTCTGCTGCGACCACATCGGCCACGGCCAACGCGTCGAGCAGGCCGAGCGCTTCTACGAGCACCACGCCGACTGGTCGCTCCTGGGCCGAATGGTGCACGATGCCCGCGCCGCCCTGGACCGCATGCAGACGCTGGAATACGTGAACACCGAGCGCATCTACGTGGTCGGATACGGGCTGGGCGCAATGGTCGGCCTGCACCTCGGCGCCGTCGACGACCGCCCGGCCGGCTTCGCTCTGCTCTGCATACCGCAACCGTTCCGCCTCGACACACCGGACAAGGGCACGGGCGGAATCCGGCGCTGGGCGCAGCTCCGCATGCTCGTCCCCCGGCTCGGCCACTTCGTCGGCCACGAACAGCGCATCCCGTACGACGTCCCGGACCTCCTCGCGGCCATCGCCCCGCGCCCCGTCTGCATCATCAGCCCCAAGCTCGACCGCCAGGCCCGTCTCACCGACGTAGGCCAAGCCGTGAACACGGCCCGCAAAGCCTACAAGCTCCGCAGCGCGCCCAACGCCCTCACCCAAATCGCCCCCGAAGACTACAACCGCCTGAGCCCAAGAAACCGCCAGGTACTCCTCGATTGGCTACTGGTGCAAACGAGCGGGCGCGCCGACTGAGCCCCAATGAGGCGAAAGATGGCTGGACCAGGGCGCCGTACCTGCTCAGCGTCGGATGCCACCGGCAGCTTCTCTGCCAGTGCCTTTGCCGCAGAACAGGAGCAGGGCCCAACGCACGGTGACGTACGCGCCGTGCGAACGCAACACAACGGTGTTCCAAGTGCACAGGGCCGTGCGCGGGACAGCGCGCACGTTATATGACCGAAGGGCGAACGTCGCGGGACGCGGCGGCAGGTTCTCATAGGTGGTTTTATGCACGCTCAATGCCCCGCAATCTCCCCGGCGGCTACAGCCGCTCTCGTTTTCTGGCACGGGCTCACTTGGCCCCATCGATCCTCGACGCCAGGGCGCCGCAGTCGTTCCCCGATCCCCGTTCCCTGTTCCCCAAGCAGACACCTGTCGCACCGAGCGCGTCACGCGACGCCGCGGGCACGTAAGACGGTGCGAGAGCGTTACAGCCACCGCCAACCAAGGCGGCTGTAGCCGTTCCCCTTCATCTTTCTGCAAATCCTCAAATCCTCAAATCGCAGGAGACGCCGACCGGCACGGCAAGTCGTGGCAATCAACATCATGACCGCCGAAGGCCACGCGGCCGCCCCCGATGACAAGCCGCACCCAAAACGGGCGCGGGCTCGGTCAACTCGCGCGCCGACGCCAGTTCCAGCCAGCCCCGCCCGGGACTGACGGGCTCCGGCCATGCCATGAGCGGAGGAATCACGTACACTCCCGGAAGCGCATGCGACGTACACTCGTGTCGGAGGTGTTTTCCATGACCATCGCTTCTGTTCACCGAAGAGCGCCGCTGACCATGGTGTCGGCGTTGCTCACGCTCATCGCGGTCGGTTCCGCCGCTGAACGTCAGCGACCGGAGGCGAGGGGCTCCGGTCGCTCGTTCACGGTAACCATCCGCGAAGAGGCCGGCATCGCCCGGCGCGGTGAGCCCACGCAGGTGAGCCTGCCGTTCGCCGCCGGCGTGCTCGAGAACGAAGCCGACGTGGCGATCACCGGGTCCGACGGGAAGCCCGTTCCGGCCCAGTTCGAGGTGCTTGCCCGATGGAACGATGGGTCCATCCGGTGGTTGCTCGCTCGCTTCCGGGTCGACGTGCCCGCCAACGGGCAAGTGGCGCTCACGGTGCATCGTGGGGCACACGCTCCGCCGAACCGCGCCCCGGACTTGGTTCGCAAGGAGGGGGCGAACCTCCACGTCGATACCGGAGTGATCCGAGCCGAGGTCGGCGCGACCCAGCGAGAGGCCTTCACGGTCACGACTGCCGAAGGCAAGACCCTGCTGACGCATCGCCCGCAACTGGTGGTCTACTCGCCCTCGGGCGACGAGCACCGCGGGGCGCCGCCGGAAACGGTGGAGGTGGAAGTGAACGGTCCGCTGTACGCGTCAGTCTTCCTGGCCGGGCCGATGAAGGCGAAGGACTCCAAGTTCGACGACATCTTCCAGTACGAGACCCGGGTGCACTTCTGGCGCGGTCTCGGTCGCATCCTCGCCGAGCACACGGTTGTGGCAATCGGGAGCGCCAACGGCGGCATTACGATCGTCGACGGGATCGTGGTCGGGTTGAAAGCGGACGACACCTTCTCCAACTACGTCCTCGCCGGCCAAGACAAGACGCACGCGGGCGCTCTCGACGGAGCAGAAGGAGTCCGCCTGAAGCAGACGTGCGCATACTGGCACGAATGCGGCCAGGGCCCGAAGCCCGACGGAGGCCTCAAGTACGCCGTGCTCGAGGCGGACTTCGGCTACACCGTCACGAGCGACCAGGGGCGCCGGTTGGCCGAAGGCGAGAAGTCCGCGGGCTGGCTCTGGGCGACCGGAGCCGAACGCTCACTCGGCGTGGCCGTGCGTGACTTCTGGGAGGAGGGACCCAAAGCACTGCGCGTCGCGGCCGACGGTACATTGGCCGTCGAGTGCTACGCCCACTGGCAACCGAAGCCGGGCGAGCCCCGCCCGCCCCGGCCGCGCACGCCCGACTTCTCGAAGCACCCGAAGCTCGACGAGTGGTTCGCCGGCCAGGAGAAGGGCGGCATCGACGAAGTCGTCCGGCGATTCCTGAAGGACACGAAGTACCCCGGCCCCGTCCGCCGCGGGCCGTTCCGATTCGGCAAAGGTCGGGCCAAGACCACCGACGTGCTCTACCTGTTCGGCAAGAGCGCCGATCAAGAAGCGGAGACCGCCGCCCTCGCGGCCCACCGGCACCATCTGGTTCCGGTCGTCGACCCCCGCTACCTCACGTCGACTCGTGCGTTGCCCTTCGTGTGGTTGGCGTCCGCCGACAGCGGACTGCCCACGCTCGAGAAGGGCCTGCTCGACATGTTCAAGAACTGGAAGCGCCATGCTACCCGCTACGGCTTCCTGCACTACGGCGACGACCAGTGTGGGCTCGGCTACAACCGGACCGTTCCCGCGACGACGGACGACCAGGAATACGACACCACCGTCTGCCTGACCATGCAGTTCGGTCGCACCGGTAACCCCGACTACTTACGGTCGGCCAACGTCTGTGCCCGCCACTTCATGGATGTCGACCAGGTTCACCGGACCGGTGAGCTGCACTATCACGGCTACACGGCAAGCGGCGACTACCACGAAGAGCCCGTCGGCTGCGACATGGGCGGCCACCCCTACATTGCCGGAGTCGTCAACCATTACATGCTGACCGGCGACCGCCGGAGCCTGCGCGGGATTCAGCGCGTGGCCCACGCGCTGCGAGACTACGGCCGCGACGCCCGCGCGCGCCTGCTGTCCACCGACGGCCGTTCCATCGCCCGCCCCGGCATTTGCCTGGCCGCAATCCACGACTTGACTCACGACCCAGCGCACCTTGCCCCGGCCAAGAGAATGGTCGACGCGATCAACGATCTCGCCGGCGACGTCACCAACGACCTTGCCGGTGAGGCTCCCTTCCGCATGTGGTGGTTTCACTACAGCGAGATGTGCTACCACATCCGCGAACTGCTCGTACGCTACCACGCCGCCACCGGCGACGAGCGAACGCTCGCCACGCTGAACAAGATCATGGATCTGTACCTCCGCGACCTGTGGGACAGCCAGCACGAGGCCTGGCGCGGGTTCCTGGGCGCCCCGCACGATTTCAACGGCGTCTACCAGTGGCCGGCGGTGAGGAAAGGCCGCACCACCTACACCCGCAGCGGCTACGTGGCCGCCGAGATCGGCTTGCCGTTTGCATATCTCGCACGCTGCACCGGCAACAACGACTACCTGGTTCCCTTCCTCGACTACCTGGACGACCTCGGCAGCGACTACGCGCAGAGCTTCAGCAATCGACGCTTCACGCGCCGACAGTTGTGGTGCCTGCCGTTCGTGTCCATGCTCCCGCCGAGCTGGCGGGCCGAGCGCGACACCATCGTGCAACGTGAGGTCTTCCGTGCGCGTCTCACTGAAGGCGATGGGCTGAAGGTCCGGACGCCCGACGGTGAAGCAAAGGGCACGCCGCACGGCGAACTCCTGTGGGCGGACAGCCCGTTTGGCCGCGTGCTCCGCACGTACAAGACGAGCTACGCGAGCTTCCTCGCCCCCGAGAACATCCTCGAGTTGCCGGGCACGGTCAGCTTCTGGGTGCGCAAGGACAAGGCCGAATGGGGCCGCAAGCCCTGGCCGTGGTACGGTGTGCTGCGAGGTCTCGTGCACATCGGCTCCGACACCCGCGAGACCAACGCCCTCGATCTGATGATGCGCGACAACGTTCTGTGGACGCGCCTCTACGACCACCGGGGTTGGGAGATGACCGCCGTGCAGACCCCGTCACCCCAATGGGAAGGCGGTCAGTGGCACCACATCGCGGTCGTATGGAATCGCTACGACCTGACCGTCCTCATCAACGGCGAACAAGTCGGCCACGAAACCCGCTTCGCGCTGCCCAACGGCGGTCAGACGGAGGTCCACGTCGGCTGGCGCCCGACAAACCGCTACGGCCAAGCCAACTTCCACGACCTGCGAATCTTCCGCACGGCCCTGCCGACGGAACGAATCAAACAGATCTACGAGTCAACACGATTCCGCAATTGAAGTGTCAGAAGCCGGCGAGGCATACCTTATCCGAACCGCGACCGTCAGGGAGCGGCCCCGACGGGCGGCGCATGGCTTCAAGTCACTCCTCTTCGGGTTCGGATGGCGGCTCCGGGGCACCGGCGGGACCGAGGAGAATGGCGACGGGTCTGAAGTCCTCCGTGTGCTCGAGCATGATCTTGACGATCACCGTGAGCGGTACGGACAGCAGCATTCCCAGCGGCCCCCATACCCAGTTCCAGAAGATCAACGACAGGAACACCACGAGCGTCGACAGGCCGAGCCGGCTGCCCATCACGCGCGGCTCGATCACGTTGCCGATGACCACATTGACGACTACGTAACCGCCCCCGACGAAGGCGGCCGGCCCCGGGCCGAGCTGGATCAACGCAAGAAGCACGGCCGGCACCGCCGCGATGATCGAACCGATGTTGGGCACGAAGTTGAACAGGAACGCCACGAGGCCCCACAGCACGGGAAAGTCCACGCCCGCCAGCGCGACTACGCCCATGACCAGCACGCCGGTCAGAAGACTCAACCCGCCCTTGATGTAGAGATAGCTGTAGACCTGATCCGCCGCGTGCGCGTACGCGGCCAGATCCGCATCCGGCTTGCCGAGGGCACGGCGGAGCTTGCCCGAGAACCCGCTGGGCTCGAACAGCATGAAGATCATGATCAGGAGAATCACGAACAGGTTGGACAGTGCATCCAGCAGCGCCCCGGTCGTGTCGGCCACGAGTCCCATGAGGGCTGCCGAATCGAGCATGTCCGTAAGCCGCTTGTCGCCGGAGACCGCGATACCGTGGCCGTCGAGCCAGCCGAGCACGCCGCCGAGCATGGCATCCAGTCGCTCCCGGTACTCAGGCAGCGACGCGGTGAAGTTGCTGATCGAGTTGCCCACGACCACCGTGATCAGAACGACGACCAGGATGGCCACGGCACCGATGACAACGATCGCCAGGACGGCCGGTACGCCCCAGCCCTGAAGCCGGCGCATGGGTGGGATGCAGACGATCGCCAGCAGTCCGGCCACGAGGACGGGAAGCACGAGGCTGCCTGCCGCCTTCAGTCCTGCGATCACGACGACTACGCATGCGGCCGTGAGCAGGAAGCGACTACCCCTCGGCAGAGACTGCGTTTCGTTCGACATTCAGTTGCCCTTGCCGCCCCGGCACCCGAGAGAGCCGGCGGCGCGACCACGCCGTGCGGGCATGATAACACGATTGCCCGGATCGTCGAATGCTTTTCGCGTTTATTCTGCGGTCTTGCTCCAACGAGTCTGCCGTGCGAGACTGCCCGAACTGTCGCAGCCACATTGAGATCCAGTCCGGCCGACCGCTCGGCCGAACGGAATGCAAGGAGAGACGCCGTGTGCAGACTTGTGTTGGCCCTTCTCGGGCTGTTTCTACCGACAAGCGCGGTAGTCGCGAAGACACTGACCTACAACCAGGCGACCACGGTTAACCTGCGGGACCAGGGGATTCCCGCTGACGAGCGGGCGACGAACGTGCTCGTCGCGGCGGGTGACGTTGTCTACGGGGCGACGTCCGGCGACAAGTGCCACGTCTTCCGGCTCGATCCGAAGACCTCGAAGGTGAGCGTGCTTGCGACCATCGACGGACCGAACACCGTCATGCGGACGCTCGTGCTCGACGGCGAAACGCTGTACGTCGGCACGATGCTTACCCAGCGACAACTCTGGCTCAAGGCGCACAAGACCGACCGGGCCTTCGAGTTCGAGAACGCCAGCCTCGTGCCGATCGAGCCGGCCTGGAACACGGGTCACCTCTACAAGATCACGGGTGCGTGTGGCGACAAGCCACAGCTCGAGGATCTCGGTGTGCCCGTCGAAGCCCAGGGCATCCACACGATGGCCATGGACGCCGCCCGCGGTCTGATCTACGGCGTCTCATCTCCGGGCGGTCGGTTCTTCGTCTTCGACACCAAGACGAACAAGGCCGAACACACCGCCTTCGGTCGAACCTACACCAACGTCTCGAACCACCGCGTCGGCATTGCCGAGGTCGAGAAAGAGCTGGCCGCACTGACGCCGGGTGAGGGTGAGTGGAACGGCCGGCTCATCGCGCGAGTGATGCACGTGCGGGCGGACGGCACGATGTACACGTCCGGCTGGCGCGGACAGATCCTCAAGTACGATCCGGCCGTCGAGAAGATGCAAGGCCGCTTCTCGGTGGTCGGTTGCATCCCGTCCGTACCGGGCCGGCACCACTGGAACCGCATCGACGCGATCGTCGAGCGCTTCGGCAAGCTCTACATGGGCACGTCCGACGGCTACGTCATCCGCCTCGATCCGGAGACCGGCGAGATGGACAACTTCGGCAAACCCATCCGCGCCATCGAGGTCATGGGCATGGCGTGCTCGACGCTCGACGGCCGACTCTATGGCGTCAACGGCGGCGGCCTGGAGGGCATGGGCCGCTTCTGGTCGTACGACCCCGAACGCGGAACGTACGAGGTAGACTTCCCCGCACTCGAAGTGATTCCGAACCGTCACCCCGTGGGCGACATGGTCTGCACTCGCGACGGCACGCTCGTGATCAGCGAGGCGAACCGCGTGGCCAACCTCTGGGTCGTGAAGCCGGGCGAAGCCACCGAGTGGAAAAAGAGCGGCGTGCTCAAGGAGCTCGATCCCCAGGAGTCGCACTTCAAGCCGGATCCCGACGACCGGTTCGCCGGACACAAGAAGCTGGAAGTGGATGTGTACCCGATCCCTTCGACACTGCACGGCGGCTCGGGCTACACCGCCATCCAGGCCGATCGCGACGGCAAGGTCTATGTCGGCACCGCCTACTATGGACATTCGGGGCGGCTCGTGCAGCTCGATCCCGCGACCGCCGTCTGGCGCAGCATCTTCCGTTCCGACGAGTTCACTCACCAGTATGGTCGGGGGCAGGGCATCCCCGGCAAGATCCACACCAAGCTGCGTCTCGGCGACGACGGCAAGATCTACGGTGCGATGAAGCAGGGCTACGAGATGCACTACCGCATCCGTGCGGATGTCGGCGAGGCTCCAGAGGGCTACCGCGGCAGCCAGCACACCTGCAACTCGTTCTCGTACGATCCGGCCACCGACACCACCGTCGACCTCGGCCCCGGCTGGCCTCAGGAGGGCATCACCAGCTTCGCGGTCGACACCAACCGCAGCTACCTCTACGGCGGGAGCGTGCCCGGCGTGTTCTTCCTCGTCTACGACCTCCAGACCGGGCGCGTTTGGAACGCGGGTCAGTTCGCGGCCACGTCTCCCTCGCGCTACATGCCGCGTGACCCCGGCACGGGCAAGGTCTATCAACGCGGTGAGGTCACGCCGAGCCGCACGCACATCATGACCGTATGGCATCCCGACGAGTTCCGCTTGCGCGACTTCGAGATCGTTCCTGCGGATGGCCTCAAATACCGCCACTCGTACGCGAGTTGCTGCGGGCCCGCAGGTACGAACACGCTGTACGGTCAGGCGGACGGCATGCTCTTCGAGATGGACCTCGACACCAGCCGCGACGGGAAGTTGCACGTCCGGCCGGTGTGCTCGATCGGTGTCGAGGGCGAGAAGGAATCCGGCATGATCTACGCCATCGAGCGCGGTCCGGACGGGCGCATCTACTGGACCAGTGTCGGCGGCAACAAGGTGCCGATCGCCGTCTTCGCCTGGGATCCGAAGACCAAGACCAAGACCTATCTCGGGAGCTGTGCGCTCGGCGGTGAGTGGATCGACGGCGGGCACAGTCAGGGCGTGTGCCTGGACGCGCAAGGGAACCTGGCCATTCACGTGCTCTACTCGCACATCACCGAGAAACAGCAGAAGCACTGGAAGGTGAGCGACGACTTCTACTACCGCGACATCGAGCCGAGACCGTACTACCGCGGCTTCCCGACCTACGACAAGGGTACGTTCTACGCCGTCTACTACTTGAATGGTGCGACAAAGATGCGGTAGGCGGTTGGCTTCAGCTATGCAGGAAGCCCCGTCAGGGGCGAAAGAAACTAGCCCACGGCGCGAGCCGTGGGTAGTGAATTGCCGCGCAAGCACGGCAGCCCCGGTAGGGGCGCAAGATCACACTTCATGGACAAGTAAAGGGCCTTTCACCACACCGTACGAGCGTTGTACTGGTGAGCCATCCCGGACCCGAAGCGGTCGTTGCGGGAACCGAACCGCTTTAGTAGAGTACGCGGGCAAAGCATCAGGCGGCGGCCGCTGGCCGCTGTGTGGAGTCCCGAGCGAAGTACAGTGGAGCAAGGTCGTCCCATGAAAAGCATTGGCGTAGGTGTCGTCGGTTGTGGTTTCGTCGGTCGCGGGGCTCACGTCCCTGCGTTCGCCTCCATCGAAGGTTCCGAGCTTGCGGCGGTGGCCGACCCGGATGACAAGCGTCGGACGAAGGCGGCTACCAAGCACAAGGCGAAGTCGGCCTACAAGGACTACGTAGACCTCGTCAAGGATCCGGCCGTCAATCTCGTCGTCGTGGCTTCCCCCACGCCGCTGCACGCGAAGATGTCGTTGGCGGCGATCGAGGCCGGCAAGCATGTGCTCTGCGAAATGCCGCTGGCACCCAGCTTGGAGGAAGCCGACCAGTTGATCGCGGCCACCGACAAGGCGGGCGTGCTCCTCTTGCCGAGCCTCACCTTCCGCTTCACGCCCACGTTCGTGAAGGTCAAGGAGATGATCGCCGAGGGCGCAATCGGTCAGCCCGCGGCCATGATCTATCGCGAGAACATCCCCGCGAGCGATCTCGCCATGCAGTGGCCCGCCGCGTCCTGGATGTGGAAGCGGGAAGAAAGCGGCGGCCCGCTCTACACCCTCGCCGTCTGGTCCACCGACCTTGTTCGTTGGCTGTTCGAGACGGAAGTCGTCGAGACGACAGGGGCGGTGAAATACACCCCGCTCGAGCAGTTCGGCGGGACCTTCGGGTACGACGCGTTTGCCTCGCTCGAGCTGGCCAACGGCATGGTGGCGAGTTTGCAGTACAGCGGCTCGGTTGCGTCGTCGGCGTCGAGCAACTGGCTCGAGGTGGTCGGCGACTCGACCGGAGTCCTCCACGCGGAGAGCAACGAGTCCGTCACGCTCTACGGAAAGGATCCGGCGAAGAGCGAGTGGGTCGTCAAGCAACACGGCGCCAAGATGTGGGGCCACTACCAGCAGGACGAGCACTTCATCCAATGCCTGCTGGAAGGAAAGACTCCGTCCGTGACGCCCGACGACGGCCGAAAGGCAATGGTGATCGCCGAGCAGATCGCCAAGTAGTGGCATGGGCTTCCAGCCCATGGAATCACGGGCAGGATGCCCGTGCCACGGTACGAGCAGCGGGTGCGACTACCCGATTCGGAAGCGGGGATGGTCTTCGACCGGCTTGTTGCCGCGCTCCATGGCCAGTTGGCTGGTGGCCGTATCGACCATCGCCACCGCCGGGAACACGTACGGGGCATCCTCGACGGGTCCGTAGAGGAGGAAGTCCGCTCCGACGGCCGTGGCCGCTGCCGACGCGGACGCGACGCACGGGTCGTGGGCCTGCTTGCCCATCTTGGTCTTGAGGCCCTTCCAGGTGGCGACCGCGTTGTGCACGCCGCCGCCTGAGGGTAGTCCCATCTCGTTCTTCACGTCGAAGATGGCGCTGCACGCTTCACCGAGCGTGGCGAGATCCAGCACGCACGTGTCGATGATGACCTTGTGGACGCCCGCTTGCTCGGCCTTGGGGAACACGTCCCGCACCGACTGGACCCGTCCCGCGGCCGTGAAGTCCATCATGTTGTACGTCAGGATGACGGCGCTCTCGATGCCCGCGTCGGTGATCGCCTTCAGCTCGTCGTCGTTGATCTGCGGCTGGATGGAGTTGTAGACGACCCGGTCGGTCAGCCCGGCCTCGGCCGCGTACTGCATGCCCGCCAGCCGCACCTCGGGCGTCGTGCCGTCGATGAGCAGGGGCATCTTGGTGACGCTTGCCGCGAACTCCAGGTGCTTGCGCAGTGCCTCGGGCGTGGCCCCGACCACGTCCAACATGCACGGGTTACCCGTCCGCTCGGAGAAATCCTCCTGGCCGCGAATGAGCTTCTCGGCCTCGTCGCGCTGGAACTCTCCCTTGTCTTCGTCCACGGTGATCTTGTGGCCGTGGTAGAAGATCGACCCGATCAGAACGGTGGGCTGGATCCCGGGCTGCCCGCCGATAGTGACGCCCCCGATCTCGAAGCTCTTCTGCTCCGCCTCGAACTCCAGCAAGCCGCGTGTCGGCCCTTTTTCCGAACCAGAAGCCATACGAATCCTCCCGAGCGATGCAGGTCACAAGCGTAGAATTCCTTCGCGTCGGCGCCGAATACGATCCGCCCCGGGCGCCCGCGGCGAGGTTACGGGACGGCGCTCGCGTAGGCAAGGGCTCCGCTGCTCCCGGACCTCTACGCCGAAACGGAGTTGTGACGCGTCGTCAAGTGCGTATTGTGTGAGGTCGGATCGAGTCTGGGAGAGCAGCGATTCCGCTACACCGGGGGAAGGCCCGGGAGGATCCGGGCTGAGCGGGACCGAGGCCCGAATCTGAGCCGGTGATGGAAGGGACGAGTCAGCATGAAGCCGATGCCGCTGTTCGTTTCGTTGAATCACCTTGGCCTCAAGCGTGTCGACTTCGACCCGGAGAGCAATCTCCGAATCCTGCTCAATGACCAGACGCGGCACGGCATGCAAAGCGCCGATCCGGCACGGAGTGGCGAGCCGCTCACCTACTACCATCGGTGCGGTCCGCTCGGCGACGTGTTCTCCGCCTGGCGACGGCCGGAGGTTGGGGGGCGCTTGGCAATCATCGGCCTGGGCGTTGGCTCGATGGCCGCCTACGCCGAGCCTGGTCAGCACCTCACGTTCTACGAAATCGATCCCGTTGTGGCCCAGATCGCCGCCGATCCGCGGTACTTCACCTATCTGAGCCAGTGCCGCGGCACATGCGAAACCGTCCTCGGCGACGGACGCGAGGCGCTGGCTCGAGCGCCGGACCACCACTACGACATGATCGTACTGGATGCGTTCTCCGACGACCGCATCCCACCGCACCTCGTGTGCGCTGAGGCGTTGGAACTGTATCTCGGCAAGCTGGCCGATGCAGGAATCCTCGTGTTTCACATCACCAACGTTCGCGTCGAACTCGAGCCCCTGCTCGCCGGGCTGGCGGCCGACGCGGGCCTGATCGGTCTTGCCCGCGCCGACCTCGGCCTGACGGACGATGAGCGTTCAATGAACAAGCGTCCGTCCCACTACGTGGTCCTCGCCCGCACCCCGCGACCTGTCGGTGGCCTGACCGAGAACCCGAAGTGGGCGACCTTGGCGTGACTGACGGAACTCGCCAGGCCCTTGTGGGCAAGGCTTGCACGCCGGAAGATGTGGTTTGATCGCGGGCGTCTGCTCGTCACGCCGCCGACCGTGCGTCTCGGCCTTCGCCGGCCCGGTAGTCTTGTGTAGTGCCTCGGGCGGACTGCATTTCTTCCGAACCGCGACCGTGAGGGAGCGGCAATGCTTCGCCTTACCGCGGCCGCTTCCTGACGGGCGCGGTTCGGATCAGATAAGCCTCGCCAACTCTGAGGCACCACACTAGTACGTGGCGATGTCGCGGTACGCGTCGAATAGCGCTTCCACGTTCTCGATCGGTGTGTCGACCTGGATGTTGTGCGCCGTGCAGAGGATCAGCCCGCCGTCGGGTCCCAGTGTTTCAACGCGATTGCGCACTTCGTCGCGAACCTGTTCGGGCGTGCCGTGGGGCAGCGTGTGCTGGATCGAGATCGAGCCGTGAAAGCACAGCCGATCGCCGAAACGCTGCTTGAGATCCGCGCCGTCCATGTCGGAGGCCTCAGGCTGGATGGGGTTGAGGATGTCCAAGCCGCACTCGATGAGGTCGGGAATGATCGGCTTGATCGAGCCGCAGGAATGGTGTGCAACCTTGTAGCCGTACTCCTTCCCGAGATCGATGAAGGCCTTGAAGCCCGGGCGCAGGAAGCGTCGCCACATCTCCGGCGACATGAACAGGCCGTTCTGCGTACCGAAGTCGTCGCCGGTCATGAAGATGTCGATGCCGTCACCGGCCGCGTCGAACGTGCGACGTGCGTATTCGAGATAGAACTCGGCGATGCGTTGGAATACGCACTCGGCGATCTCGGGGTTCATCGCCACATCGAGCATGATTTGCTCGATGCCTCGGACGTACATCCCCGGCTTGAGCTGGGCGCAGCGGTTCATGCGGTCGCCCATGAAGACCACGACCTTCCCGGTTTTGCGGGCCTCGGCGACCTGCTCGCGCACGGGCTCATAGTCGAACCAGTCCGGGCTCGGCCACTTCGGATAGTCGCGGACTTCCTCGACCGACGTGGCCTCGGCAAGCGGGAACCGCGTGACTTCCCAGTACGCCCCCGCCTTCTCGCCCGTTCCCACTTCGACGCGCACGCGGGAGGTGCCGAAATGATCGTCCACGCTGCCGTCGGCGTTCACCGTCGCCTCGGGCCCGATGTATTTCGGCCCGTCGATGTAGCGGAAGTCGACGTCGAAGTGTTGGAGCAACTCCTCCTGGGTAGAGAAGCCGTAACGAGTGAGAAGCCGGCGGTTGATCTCGGATGTGGCCCAGTAGTCGATGGGTACACGGTCAGGCGCCTTGTGGGCCAGAGCAAGCGAAACGCGTTCTCGTGAATCCATTGCGGGTGCCCCATCCTTCGCGGTTGTATGCGAAGGGTGGGGGACAGATGACGTACCTTGTGTGCGTCAGTCGCCCACCCTTGACTCGCCTTAGACAAGCCAAGGATGGCGCACCCGCGTACGGCTGTCAATCCGCGCGGATGGATTCACGATTGCGCGGGTGCCCCATCCTTCGCGGCCGTATGCGAAGGGTGGGGGACGGACGCCTTCAGGCCGGGTCGCGCGCAGCGCTCTGCTTGCCGCCCGCCATCCTCACCGCGCACCGCATCGCGGCCTTCATGTCCTCGGGATTGGCCTGGCCGGTGCCGGCGATGTCGAAGGCGGTTCCGTGGTCGACGGAAGTGCGAATGATCGGAAGCCCGAGGGAGACGTTCACTGTGTGCTCGAAGTCAAGCAGCTTCATCGGAATGTGGCCCTGATCGTGGTACATCGCGACCAGGAGGTCATGATCGCCTCGCAGTGCATGGAGGAACACGGTGTCGGCGGGAAACGGACCGGTGCACTGCATCCCTTTCGCCCGTGCGGCGGCGATAGCCGGCTCGATCACGTTCGATTCCTCTTCACCGAACATGCCGCTTTCCCCCGCGTGTGGATTCAGGCCGCACACTGCGATCCGCGGTTTCTCAAATCCGAGCGACTGCATGGCCCCGTGGCCGATCTCGATTGTGGCCAGCACGCGTTGCGTCGTGGCTTTCGCAGCCTCGCCGAGACTACAGTGCGTCGTGACGTGCACCACGCACAGGCGATCGTTCAGCAGCAGCATCCGCGGCTCCGGTGCGCCGCAGCGCTCGGCGATGAACTCGGTGTGGCCCGTGAAAGGGATGCCGTTCAACGCGACGGCTTCCTTGTTGAGCGGCGCGGTGACGATCGCGTCGGCTTCTCCGGCCAGACACAGATCGACCGCTCGCCGCCCATACTCGAGGGCCGCACGGCCACTCGCGGCGTCGACCTTCCCGGTCACTTGCTGCGACGACGTCAACTGCCGGGCGTCTATCACAACACTCTCGGCATTTGCGGGTGCGTCGGCGAGATCCTCCACTGCGCAATCGGGCGTCCAACCGACTCCTTCGCCCAGACGTTCGAGCAGCCACGCATCGCCGACGACGACCCAGCGCGCCAACCCGGCCACGTCGCGATCAGTTAACGCCTTGACTGTGACCTCCGGTCCGATGCCCGCAGGGTCGCCGATGGATACGCCAATGCTCGGTAGGGTGGTGCGTTTCATGCCGATTCCTCGGTGTTTGATTGCACGGTATTCGCTTCGCTCCCTGCGACGGTCCCGGCGAGCGCAGACACGACGTTCACCAGCGTGGCTACGTTTCCGAAGCCACCGGCCTTGGTCACCACGGGCAGTCCGTCTAGCGTCCCACCGCAGAGCCGGCCCCACGGCACGCCGACTTCGACCTCACCGGTGAGCATGATACCGAACGCGGCCACGTCCTCGACTGCCATACGCGCAGTGTCACCCCCGGTGAGCACAATACCGGCCGGGCGCCGATCAGCAATCGTCGTCAGGACTCCCGCCAGAAACGAACGCTCCTCGCGGCCTCGCCAACGGACGCATACCGCCACATGCTGACCCCGGTCGAGGCTCGACGCAGCGTTGGCCCCCGCAGAACTATCCAACATGACCTCGTCAGTGTTACCCATACGCATCAATCGCTGGACCTGATCGTGCGTCACCGGGTTGTCGGATCCGGCAATCACGACGACTGACGGGCATCGGTGTGACGATGGTCCCGGCTCTGTACGGTCGACGGTCTGTGCGGCAGCGGGCAACATGACCGCGAGCTGTCGCGCGAGCCCGGCCGAGCCTACCAGCGCCGCGTCCGGTCGCAGCAGCAGCCCGGTTTCAGCCACGACGGCGAGATCATCGTCCGTCACGGTGTCCGCGACGAACAGCTCGGTTCCGGAGGCGTACGCTTCGCGAACGCTTGACGCCAGAGCGGCCGGTCCCGCTCCGAGCTTGGCCCGATCCAGCGTTAGCAGCCCGCGCGAACACTGCCCGCCGATCAACGTGGGCAGATGCGGTCCCGCTGCGTCCCCGGCTCGCCCCATGCACAAACGTCCGTCGACGATTGTGCGACCCATCTCGGGAAACCCGGGGGCGATCAGGGCAATCACCGCTCCCGACGCCGCGAGCACACCGTCAATCTCGGCTCCGACATTGCCCCGCAACGTCGAGTCGATCTTCTTGTACAGCAACGTCTCGGTGCTCAGGCCGAGTTGCCGGCAGGTCTGTTCCGTCTTCGTTCGAGCCTCTGCAGGTGTGTCATTCCTGCTGTCCGTCGTGACGGCCACAACCTCCGCGGACGCGGTGATGGAAGCGTCCACGTTCCAGCAAACAGCGGTCGAGAGGCCGCGCGACGCGAATTGCACACCCGTGTCACACGCACCGGTCAGGTCGTCGGCCAGGATGCAGAGTCTTCGCTTCATGGGGTCGAGGACACGTCGATGACGGCCTTGACGACGCCGTCGCGGTAGTCGGCCACGAGCTCGAATGCGTCCTGGCTGTGATCGAGGTCGAAGTGATGCGTGACCAGGTCGGCCACCTTCATCTGCCCGGACGCTACGGCATCGATCGCCGCGTGAACGCAGCCGTTCTGACGACGGACGTTCAGCAGGGCCAGCTCGTTGCGGCGCATCTTGTCCATGTCGAGTTCGATGCGGGAGGTCTCGGGGATGCCGACTGCAATCAGCGTGCCGCCGGGGGTCAGAAGCTGGGCGGCCTGATCGAGGCATTCCTGCTCGCCGGCGCACTCGAACACGCAGTCCAGGCCTAGCGGCTCGCGCTCCAGGATTGCGGCGACGATGTCCTGTTGTGTGGGTATGCCGATCCAGTCGGCGCCGTGCGCGCGAGCGAGTTCGAGCCGCGTGTCGATCAAGTCGGTCACGTACGTGGTGACGGGTCCAATCGCACGCACCGCCGTCAACACAGAGAGGCCGATGGGCCCGGATCCGAGAATCGCGATCTTGCTGTCGGGTTGGAGGTCGGGCAGACGTACGGCGTGGATGGCGACGGAGAGCGGCTCGACGAGGACGGCCTCCTCGAGCGTCATCGCGTCGGGGATGGGGAGGCAACAGACCGCGGGCATGACCACGAACTCGGCCAGGGCACCGGGCGCCTGATCCGGGCACCCCATGAACTGGAGGTTGCGGCAGGTGTTCTCACGTCCGCGGAGGCATTGGTCGCATTCGCCGCAGACCATTGCGGGCTCGACGGCCACACGTTGCCCCGGACGGAGGCTCGTCGCTCCAGTGCCGACCTCGACGACCGACGCCGAGCATTCGTGACCGATGGTGGCCGGATACTTGATCTCCTGGCCACCCACCCGGCCGCGGGCGTAGTAGTGAACATCGGAACCGCAAACGCCGAGCCTCTCGATGCGCAGGAGCACGTCCGCGGAACGCGCCACCGTCGGCGGTTCCGCCTGGCGTATCTCGATGCGTCGCAGTCCGGTGAAGTAGGCTACTTTCACGATTGATACTCGTCCTTTCCCTCTCGCAAGTTTCTGACACGATCCGTTGCGGAACAGACTCTTCGCGAGCGCGCCACGCGCCGCGCAGCAAACGTACCGTTACGCCGCAGTGGTTGGCGATGTCAAGCTGCAAGGCGCGGCCATGATACCCGATTCCGGTTCTGGTTGACGGAACGGTCGCCGCGCGCTACCGTCAGCCCGCCTAAACGAACGTGATTCCCGTCGGGTGTATTATCGCGAGGGCGCCTCCATGGCACTCCATGTCAAAGCCCACAAGCTCAAGGACGCCGCCTTTCCGAATTGGCAAGAGATGGCGGATTGGGAGTACGACCACTGGAAGGCGGATGCGCGGGTCCGGGAGAACTGGATCAGCTTCGACTGCCTTGCCTATGACGCCGACACCGACGCCGTGTTCTGCGGCGTCAGCAGTTTCAACTCCGAGATCTTCCACCGATTCGACCGGGAGACGGGCCGATTCGATCAGATCGACACGCGCGGACTCGCGGGCAGTGCGTACGACGCGAAGTTCCACCGCAGCCTGGAACAGGACGACGACGGGACGCTTTGGGCGGCCACGGCCTTGTTCCACGACGTCAACCGTTACAACGACGCACCCGGTGGCAAGATCGTGCACTACGATCCGAGCACCGGGAAGCTCGAACACGTGGTCACGCCCCTCGAGCACGTGTACATCCAGGCCCTGGTGTTGGATCGACCGCGTCGCGTGTTGTACGCGACCACATTCGCGCCGGAGTTCCTCATCCGGTACGACATCGCGAGCGGCGAGGCCCGCAAGCTGGCGTTGCTCGGGCCGGGTTACGATCTGGCCCAGCCGGAGCAGTTCTGCCTGGATGCGCAGGGCAGCGTCTGGTGCACGTGGCGCGTGACGCGGGCATGGGCGGGTGACGTCGTGGGCAAGACGCCCATCCGCCTGCTGAAGTACGATCCGGCCGCGGACGAGCTGACCTACTTCAATCACGGCATTGGCCGGATGCACGAGGGGGACATCGGCAAGATCGAAGGGATGGTCGACGGGCGAAACGGGTGTGTCTACCTGGGCGGCGCGGCGGGCGGTCTCTTCCGCTTGGACCCGGCGACGGCCGAGGTGACGTTCGTGGCCAAGCCTGCCCTTGGCCCGCGCATCACGTCCTTCGCTCACGCACCGGACGGCCGGATCTATTTCGCCTCGGGTGTGGGTGCCCCGCACCTGTTCCGTCTCAATCCGCACACGGACGCCATCGAGGATCTGGGGCTGCTGCGCGATGACGACATCGGCGTGACCTGCCTCCAGGTGCATGACATCACGGTGGCCAGCGACGGCGCGGTCTTCTGCGGCGAGAACGACGTGCCGGAGCGATCGTCCTACCTGTGGGAGTGCCGCATTGTCTGAAGCATCGCGCGAGAAGCTTCTCTTCGCGATCCAAACGGACTGCGAAGCCACGCAGCCTGCCGTCAATGACAAGGCGCTCGGCGAGCGTGCGAGTCGCGGGCTTGCCGACCTGCTCGAAACACACGGCTTGCGCGGGACGTTCTATGTGCTTCCCACCGAGGCGGAAGCCCACACCTCGATGTACCGCGAGCTTCACGACCGCGGGCACGAAATCGGACTGCACCTGCACCCCGCGTGTCACGGGTACGAGGAGTTCCTCGGCGTCTACGGACCGGACATGCAGCGCCAGATCGTAAGCGAGGCCACCGAGGCGTGGGCCCGGGCAATCGGTTCTCGGCCCGTCGGCATCTGCATCGGGTACGCCTCGTCCAACGACTGCACTTGCCGCGTCCTGCACGAGCTGGGTTACCGCCACGGCATGACGAAGATCCCCACCCGCGTGCTCCCCGAGTGCGCCTCCGTACATGCGGGAGCACCGCTCGACGTCCACTACGCACATCCGCACAACCGGACGCTGGCCGGCGGTCTCGACTTCGTCGAAGTGTCCGGCACGATCGACCCCGACTCGCGCATGTGGGGCGGCAAGCATCCGCAAGACCTACGTGTCGAACTCGTCGACGCGAAGAATCATTGGTACACGATCGACAAGTCCGTGCGCCGCCAGATTGCGGCGGCGGCTCCGGTCAAGTACGCGCTCGCTCTGACGCACAACATCTTCGAGTACGGCGACGCAAGTGACTTCCGGCGCCAGACGCTCGAGTCAATCATCGCACACACATTCTCGATCGCCGGCGAGCACGGTCTCGAGTGCGCCGGGGCAACGGCAGCGGACATCGCGAAGGCGTACCGGGCCGCGGTTCCTCTTCCGGATACGTCAGCCAAGCTCGATCTCGACCGACGCGGTCACGGGGAGCCGCAAGTCTCTCGAGGAGACAAGACATGACGCCGGGTGCGCGATCCGTACCGTTCACCGCCTTGGGCGGTGCCTTCGAGGCCGACGACGTTGAGGCCGCTCTTCGAGTGGTGCAGGCAGCGACCGAGCCGGGCGGCGACTTCTTCCCGCTCCCCGAGGAGGTGGACTTCCAGAACGCGTTCGCCGAGCACGAAGGCGCCCGGCACGCGATTACCGTGAACTCCTGCGGCACGGGGCTGGATGCGTGCATGATGGTCCTCGGCGTGGGCCCCGGCGACGAAGTCATCACGACGCCGCTCACATTCGTGTGCACGGCCACTTGCGCCGCGGCGCGCGGGGCCAGGGTCGTGTTCGCCGACATCGACCCCGACACGCTCTGCCTGGACCCGGGCGCCGTTGCGAAGAAGCTCACGGACAAGACCCGGGCCGTCATCCCGGTTCATTTCTCCGGCCACCCTGCGGACATCGACGGCTTCAACGGGATCAGCGAGCGAACCGGCATCCCCGTTGTCTATGACGCCGCCCACGCGGTGGGGACACGCTACAAGGACAAGCCGGTCGGCGGCGCCGGCAAGGCGAGTTGCTACAGCTTCCAATCCAACAAAAACATCACCACGCTCGGCGAGGGCGGCGCGGTCACGACGGACGACGCGGATTTCGCCGAGCGGGTCCGACAGACGAAGACGTTCGGCTACGTCTACGGCCCGAAGCTTCGCGTGGTCAGTATCGGGTTCAACTACCGCCTGACAAAACCGCAACTCGCCGTGGGATTGACCCAGATCGCCAAGGCCGCCCGCATCATCCGGGCGAAGCTCGCCGCAATGAAGAAGATGCAGGCCCTTCTCGCGGATTGCCCCGAACTGATTCTGCCGGCCGGAATCGAGGACGGTCACGGCGCCCATCTGTACGTCGTTCGTCTCGACACCGACAAGGTGCCGTTCTCGCGCGACGCCTTACAGAAGCACCTGCGAGAGAAGTATCAGGTGGGTACGGCCCTGCACTATCCGGTCGTCTGGAGTTGGGAAGCGTTCGACGGCCTGGACCACGACGGAAGTGACTGCCCGGTTGCGGAGAAGGCGGCCACGCAAGTGCTGAGCTTGCCGGTCTTCGCTCAGTCCACCGACGAGGATCTCGAGTACGTCGCTTGGTCAATCAAAGAGAGCATCGCCGAGCTGAAGTAACGGCGTGGCCCCGTGGCATGACGTAGGTGGTGACGATGGCGGATCACGTCGACTGGCTCCTGGTAGGAACGAGCGACATCGCGCGCAAGCGGGTCGCATCGGCGCTGGCGTCCGCGCGGGGCGGTCGGCTCGTCGGGATTTGCGGCGGACGCGATCGCGCGGAGGCCATTGCCGGCGAACACAACGTGCCGGAGGTGTACGACAACTTGCGCGAGGCCGTGGCGACGACGCGTGCCCAGGCCGTCTACGTCACAACGCCCGTGGATCGGCACGTCGATGAGGCGATCGTCGCCCTCGAGGCGGGCAAGCATGTACTCGTCGAGAAACCTCTCGCCGTCAGCGGAGCCGATGCCGACCGGATCGTACGGGCCGCCGCGGCGGTGAACGTGCGCTCCGGCTGTGCCTACTACCGACGCTGCTTCCCGCGCTACGCCCACCTTCGGCGTACGCTGAGCGACGGCGAGTTCGGCGACGTGGTCCTGGTCTCGATGGCCTACCGGAGTTGGTACAACCCCGAGCCGGGCAGTCCGCGCCATTGGCATGTCATCAAGGCTCGCAGCGGGGGCGGGCCGCTGCCGGACATGGGGTCGCACATGTTCGACCTCCTCATCGGCCTCTTCGGTCTGCCACTCCGCGTGTTCGCCCGCGTTCAAACGCGGGTGCAGCCGTACGAGGTCGAGGACAGCTCGGCAATCGTCATGCAACTCACGAACGGGGCTCAGGTCATTGCGACCTTTGGCTGGAACTCGCAAACCTGGGCGCACGTGTTCGAAGTCGTCGGGTCGTCGGCCGCTATCAAATGGGAGCCCGCCGACGCCGGCAAGGTGACCAAGACCGTCGGCCGCGATGTCGAGCAGTTGGACATGCCCAACGCAGACAACGTCCATGTGCCGCTCGTCGAGGACTTCAATCGGGCCGTCCTCGAGGGGCATGACCCCATCGTGCCGATCCCCGAGGCCGCGAAGACCAACACCCTGCTCGATGCCATCTACCGAAGCGCCGAGAGCGGGCGGGAGGTCTCCCCGTGAACTTCGAGCCGCCGCCGGCCAACGATTTCGAGGAGTTCATTGACACCTACTTCGAGAAGTGTCGGGAGACGTGCCCTAAGCTGCGTGCGATTGCCGGCAAGTGGCGGTTCGAGGATCTCGTCCCCGGTCTCTCGGATTTCGACACCCGCTTCCTGACCGCGGAAGACACCACGATCGAGGACTGGGCGCACATGTCGCTGGCCGTCGGCCGGGTGCACACGCGCTTGGCCCGCGAACAACCGAGATGGGCGCGAATCCTGGAGCATCTGCCCGGGCTGAATCTCACCGCGGCCGAAGTGACCGATCCGTTGCTCTACTACCCCGAAATCCAGCAGTGGACGTTCTACCGGGGCGACGAGTCGCTGCTGGCATCCGTCCGTCAGTACCTGGGCGACAAGCCATGGTCGCCGCGCGACGAGCTGTTTCACCTCAAGCGGTTCGCCACCTACTACGGACCGTACCAGCGCGGCATCGACCCGGCCGTGAACGTCGGGCGCTGGGAGAGCAAGTACCCGCTGCACAGCCGCTTCATGCACTATTTCGTTCCGCCGGTGCAGTCCGCCGTCTCGCTCGTCGAGCGTCGAGGCGTTCGCGGAAAGCTCGAGGCGATGCGGACGGCGCGAGAGGTGTTCCCGAATCCGCAGGTCATCGACACGTGCCTCGATGCGGTGGACCGCCACTACGAGATCCCCGAGTACTACGAGGAGCCTCGCCTACGCGAGATCGAGAGCATGCTCGATGCGTACCTGCGCGAGGTCTACGCGGCCCTCGCCGATCACGTGACCCTGATCGAGGTTGATCCGTCCGACTCGCCCGAGCAGCTTCGGTCGAAGACGGCCGCGGTTGCCTCGGACGCGGCCGGACGCTTCCACGAGGGGGCACGGTTCTGCCGGCTGATGAAGGGGCGATTGCTGTTCTACGGAGAACGCATTCCCTGGTTCGAAACCGACTGGCTCATCCGCAACGAGCTGGAGAGGATCGTCAAGAACTTCCACGACGCGACGCTCACCAGCTACGGCCGCGTCCGGTTCGGACAGCCGCTCCAGGCGGAGGACGTGCTCGAACGAATCGGCGGAATGGTTCTCGCCCACGACGACTGTCAGGGCATGCGGCAGTTTGCGAACACGGTCGGCCGCTGCCCTCACGAGAAGGGTCGAAAGCAGGACGCCCTCGCCGTGGCCGAGGTGTTCGACCCGGTGCTGCGCGTCCTGGAGACGCTGGGCGGCGATCTGCACGAACGTCTCAGTGGTCAGAGTGCCGAACCGGCCGAGTCGCCGAAGTCCGGCGTCGGGTAGGGGTGCCAATGTCTGGGATCATCGACGGCTACTGCACGCCCGGAACGGAGCGCGAGACGCAGCTGCGCGCCGGTGATCTGCTCGAACAGATGGACGCGGCCAACATCGCCCAAGCCGTCATTGCCCCGGAAGACCGCGAGATCGCGGTCAACAATCGATCAGGCAACGAGCGAATGCTGCGGATGGCCGACGACTCAGCGGGACGCTTCATTCCGGCCTGCACCGTGAATCCATGGTTCGGTGACGAGGGGTGCCGACTTCTCGAGCAGGTCGTGGAGGCGGGAGCGAAGATGCTCGTGCTCGTCCCCGCGGTCCAGGGGTTCATGCTCACCGACGAGGTCACGGATCCGCTCCTGCAAGCGGCCGCCGACCTCCGCGTGCCCGTGTACGTGCATACCGGTCCGCATTCCTCCAGTGCGCCGACCCAACTCGTAGTCCTGGCGACACAACATCCGCGGGTACCGTTCATCATGGGCCACTGCGGTAGCACCGACTACGCCCACGACATGGCGGCCATCCTGAAGGCGATTCCGGCCAACGTATGGTTGGAGGTCAGCTTCGTGCGCCCGTGGGTGGTCCCGGCCTACGCGGCCTTGGTCGATGAGACACGACTCGTCTTCGGTTCGTCCGCCCCACGCAACTCACTCGCCTTCGAGCTGCGGCATCTCGACGAGCATTGGCCGATCGCGGCGCACCCCGGCACGTACGGCGGCAACCTCGCTCGGCTGATCGAGGAGGGCTCGGCGTGATCTTCGACTGTCACACGCACTGGGGCGAGGGATACCAGTCTCGTGACGGGCATGATCCGTCGAAGTGGCTGACCGTGCTGGACCGCCACGGCGTCACGCACGCGTTCGTGCTGCCCCACGCCGGTCTCGTACACGCAGGGAAGATCACCCGCGACAACGACGAAGTGGCCGCGGCGTGTGCCAAGTCCGATGGACGCATGATCCCGTTCTGCACGGTGCATCCGTACTACGAGCGAGAGGCACTGGCGGAACTCGAACGATGTCTCCACGTGCTGAAGTTCCGCGGGGTCAAGTTTCATCCCTGGTTGCAGGGGACCAGCCCGAGCTCGGCGGTCATGGACAAGGCGTGCGATGTGGCCGGCGCGTACGGCGTGCCGGTGCTGTTCCACGACGGCACGCCGCCGTTCTCGCTGCCCTCGCAGATTGCGTTGCTCGCCCGGCGCCACCCGCAGACCGTGTTCATCCTGGGGCATCTGGGCCTGCTCGACCACTGGCGCGAGGCGATCGCCGCGATGAATCACACGGAGAACCTCTGGGGCTGCCTGTGCAGTCCGCATGTCGCCGCCCTCGATCAGCTCGTTTCCCGGTGCGATAAGAGCCGGCTCTTGTGGGGCAGCGACCACGGCTTCACCTACGATGACTCCGTCGGATATCGCCTGGGGCTGATGGACCTGCTCAACCTGAGTGACGACGACCGGGACGCGATTCTCTGCCGTAACCCGAAGCGGCTAATCCGCGAATAGCCTGTGCCTCTGTCGCGGACGTTCTCAGCACCGATTGGCCTGAAGGAGCACCTCACACGCCGATGATCCTTGCCGCGACCCAGTTGCTCGGACCGGACTACGCGATTCTTGTCGGCTACTTCGTGCTGATGCTGGGGATCGGCGCGTACTTCTACCGTCACGCCCGCGGACTCAAGGACTACTTCAGCGGCGGCAACCGCATCCCGTGGTGGCTGAGCGGCGTGTCGTTACTATATGAGCAGCTTCAGCGTGTTCGCGATCGTCCTCTACTCGGGGCTCGCCTATCAGTACGGGTGGGTCGCGGTCACCATCTGGTGGACGGTCGTCCCGGCCACCCTCGCGAGCGTGCTCTTGCTGGCCAAGCGTTGGCGTCGGGCTCGGGTGGACAGTCCGGTCGAGTACCTCGAGCTGCGCTACAGCGCGACGATGCGGCAACTGTTCGCCTGGCACGGGCTCCCGGTCAGAATCATCGACGACGCCATGAAGCTCGTGGCGATCGGGTTCTTCATTTCGGGCGGCCTCGGGCTCGGAATGCGGGAGACGATCCTGTGGTCCGGCCTGATCATGATGATCTACACGCTCCTGGGGGGGCTCTGGGCGGTGACGGTCACGGACTGCGTGCAGTTCATCGTCATGGTGGCGGCCGTCGTCATCCTGTTGCCGCTCTCGATCGCGAGGGCAGGCGGCATTCAGGGCTTCATCCACAACGCGCCCGAGGGCTTCTTCCGGCTGACTACCGACGAGTACGGATGGGCCTATGTCGGTTCCACGGCCTTGCTCGTCGGCCTCGTGTACTGCGGGCTCCAGTGGTCGCTCATCCAGCGCTACTACTGCGTACCGAAGGAAAGGGATGCGCTCAAGGTGGGATGGCTGGTCGTGGGGCTCTATCTGGTGACGGCCCCGGCGCTCTTCGTTCCGGCTATGGCCGGCCGGCAGTTCCTCACGGGCGTCGAAGACGTCGGGCAGGTCTACGCCGTGCTTTGCGCGGAGTTGCTGCCCACCGGGCTGCTGGGCCTGATCATCGCCGCCATGTTCGCGGCCACGATGTCCTCGCTCAGCAGCGACTACAATGTCTGCGCCGGCGTGTTGACCAACGACGTTTAGGGTCTGCGACAAAATAAGTGTTGCAACTTAGGCCGGAAATCCGTATCCTTCCG
>CAYMME010000036.1:0-28689 GCA_964391465.1 uncultured Planctomycetales bacterium | reverse complement strand
CCGTCGGTAGGCCTCGCGTTCTTCGGCGGACCACCAGCCGTTGGATGAGAAGGAGTCGAAACCGTAGTGATGGAACAACAGGATCGGTCGATCGAACCCCACGTTGAGCAGGTTTCGCCTGAGGGCCTTGCGGTTGGAGCTGTCGGGGTACGTGTCCAGGCTATTCACATACAGGAGTCCGAAGTCGACCCCGTACGCAAGGCTGCCGTGGCGGGCGACGATATCGCTCTGCACCGGCACCCCACCTCCGTGCTCGTCATGATTGCCCGCGCACTCGTAGACGGGGTAGCTCAGCAGGCCGTCCGTCCCGTCCAGTCCGTAATCCGCCACGAAGGCGTCCCACTCGTGGAGCTTCCCGTCCTCGGTGAGGTCGCCCGCGACGAGCACCCCGACCGGCGTGTCCACCACCCCGCCGATCGCCGATGGGTAGGGCGTTCCCGGCAGCCCGTTCATCGCCGCGATCTGAGCCTTGTTGCTCGGGTCGATGCCCGGCTCCCCGTAGTGCGTGTCTCCCGTGGCGAACAGAGTTACGTCGAACGCACCGGCGTCGGCGGGCGCCATGAGCGCAACGAGAAGACCGCATCCGCAATAAACGAAGACCCGATAACTCAAGGCAGACCCTCCTGATGGCATTCGACATCGAATCGATGCGCACACCGAGTTAGCGTCGTTCCATTGTAGCAGTCGAGGGGCGTTTTCCGAAGAGTGCTTCGCGGGCTTTCATCAGTCCGATCAGGGCGTGCTGACAGTTGTCGATGCGGAGGCGCGGGTCGATCAGCGTGGTGCGGACGCCGTCGACGGCATCTTTCGGCGAGAGAATATAGTAACACTCCTCGGGGCGGACCATCAATTGCATGACGAAACGGGTCGCACGGCGCACGAGGGCCTCGTATCTCTCGGCTCGACGGCCGTCTCCGCGATGACGAGCCAGTTCCAAGGCGTCGGCGAAGCCCTGGAGGCACGCACCGGTTCCGAAGCCGGGCAGGCCCGGTGATGTCTCCACGATGCCGCCACGCAGTTCGATCTCGGCCCCGCCTGCCTTCGTGAGTTGCTGCTCAGCAACCCGATCGGTCAGCTCGTACACGTAGGCGGCGTAGTCGTCGTTGTGGGTCAACCGAGCCATCACCGCATAGGCCTGGCTCTGCCACGCCGCGAGCGCCACCATCGGCTGCCCGCGAAAAAGCTTCCGGTAGAACGCAAACGCGTTCTCAAACACCTTCGGGATGCGCTTGTTCTTGGCTCCGGTTTGGTCGTGCCACCGGGCCATCGCCAACAGCGCCAGCCCGGGGCCGCCCGCTTGCGCGACCGGATTGGGCATCGGGTCGCCGGGAGGGTACACCTCGCGCAGCATCCCCCCCTTCTGCTGCAGCGTGATCATTCCCGCGACGAACTTGGACCGAGCGTTTGCGAACTGCTTGTCGTCCGTATGATTGACCAGGGCCAGGGTGTACTGCGCCGTCAACTCGACCGGGTTGATCGCGCCGAAACTGCCCAGGAACAACAAGTCGGGGTTCCCCGCCAGCGACATCGTGACCCGGCCGAGTTGCCGGAGCCCGTTGGTGGTCGCGTCCAGCACGTCCTTCCGTCCGCTCCACCGCGCGTAGCGAGCCAGACCCCATAGGGCGCCCGCCTGGCGGACAATGCTGTCCTCGGGGCTGTACTCGTCGGTAGCCGGAAGGTACTCGTAACTGAACAAGTGGGTGCTGATCTGGCGGTAATGCAGGTAGCGCCCCAGGCGATCGATGGCATCATCGAGGGCTTGGGCCGTGACGGCCTCGGGTTCGACCGGAACGACGCCGCGCCGCAACGACACCGGTGGTCCACCGGGCTCGCGTTCGACGAAGTGCGTCGTCCGAAAACGGAAAGTGCGCCACTCCGAGGGTATGACTCCTTCGGTGGGGTGCTCGCCCACCAGTTCCCGACCGCGCTTTCGCAGCCACACCGCCGCCGGGTACACCTTGTACCGACGCGTCGTCACCGCGCCCGACATCGACAGCAGCCCGTAGGCGATCATGTCGCCCGGTGTGAGGCACAGCTCGCGGTCGCCGAGATGGAGGCCCAGCCCGTCGATGCCGGGCTCAACCGCGTCCCGCAGCTTCGCGTCTTCGTCCAGAGGCGTGCCCAACTCCTGGATCTCGCCGATCAACTCGATGCCAATGGTGCAGGCTCGGAGCGTCTTCGTTCTGTCACCGGCCTGGAATCGCGGGTCGGCGGCGGCGGTGCGAGCGGCCTCCAGGCATGCCTCCACGATCTGGCGGGGGGCCGAGGATCCCACGCCTTGCAGGCGACCGCCCCTGCGTAGCGTTACCGCGGCGCGGCAGAACCGCGACCGCATCCCCTCCGGCACGAACGGCGGGCGGTACTCGGCCCGGCCGCTCGCGGCGGCCTCGGTGGCTCGGCGGACCGCACGCAGCAGGTAGCTCTGGTCAAGGTCCGAAACCTCCGGCGCCGGGGCCGGAGGTGGCAGTTCGGCTCGGGTGATTGCGGCGACCGTCAGCACCGCCGTGGCCGTGCTCAACTTGAGCCTTCTCATGTCCGAAAGTATAGTTGAACGCGGAGTGCGTCACAAATAACCGCGCCCGGACCTGTCGCTCGTATGGCCACCGACAACGACTTCTCTGTCACGATGGTCGAGTCCGCGATCTCGATCGCCAAGAGCGTGAAGGCCAAGGCCCTGCTCGCCTACGTCGATGCAATCGACGATCCGGACGGCCTCACAGCTCTGAAAAAGGGCTCGCCGCAACTGATCCTGCTGGCGCGTAGCGACGACGACCGCGAGCGGGCCCAGGAACTGACCAACAAGGTGGTATCGGTCCCCAACTTCAAGCTGACGCGGATGGATCAGATCAAGATGGCCGTGCTGATGGCCTTCTCCCAGCGACTGCTTGCGCCCAGCGACACGTTCGTGTTCCTTTCCGGCATCATCGGCAAGCCGCTGGATACGATCGTGGTCATGAGCGTCGGGGAGGAGTACGAGATCTTCCAATCGGTCGAGCAGCCGGAACTTACCGAGCACATCCGGCGGGTCGTTTTCGAGCGGGTACTGACCATCGCATTGGAGCTGGCCAACGAGGGGCACGAGGGCAAGCCGGTCGGTGCGATCTTCGTGATCGGCAACCAACGTGAAGTGGCCAAGTACGCGCAACAGAACATGATCAACCCGTTCAAGGGCTACACCGAGAAAGAGCGCAACGTCCTCGACGATGCGATGCGTGAGACGGTCAAGAACTTCTGCACGCTGGACGGCGCGTTCACGATCAAGGGCAACGGAGTGATTGTCTCGGCCGGCACCACGCTCCGGTCGGGCCTGGCCGGCGAGTCGCTGCCTCAGGGGCTCGGGGCTCGTCACGCCGCCGCCGCCGCCATCACTGCGGCCACCAAGTCGATGGCCATCACGCTTTCCGAGTCCACCGGCGCCGTTCGCGTTTGGCGTCGCGGGAACCTCATCACCGAGATCGAGAAAGCCCCGCGCCGCGCCCCCGAGAAACCGCCGCAGAAACCCCTCGAACGCTGACCGGCGAGGGGCTCACCGTATCGGCGACGGCGAAAGGCGCACGGCCCGACGCCAGACCTGACGGTTTTGCCTCGAGGTCGGGTTTGGCTAGACTGATAGGCGTAGCGTACGCTTGCGCTGCCTACAATCGTGCTTTGGAGGGGTAGATGATGCAAGGCTCTCGTCGCTTGGCTTCCTGCCATTCGGTCCGACCGTTCCTGCTTGCCGCGTGTCTGGTCGTTGGGGTCGGTGCGATTGTCCGCCCCGCATCGGGTTCGGACGACGAATCTGAACCGCCGATCCTGGGCTGCGGCAAGGCGCAGGCGATGGCGGCTCGCCTCCTCGTCGACACCGAGGCCCGGCCCGAGGCCGACTACCTCGAGGCCATGGCCGACACCGACGTGCTGCACTACGACCTCGAGATCGAGGTCTCCAATCTCAACCCGGGCAGCAACAACTGCACGATCACCGGTACCAACCGGATGACGATTCAGTCGAAGTCCGCCGCGCTGTCGCAGTTCACGTTTCGTTTGCGCAGTCAGTACACGATCACCAGCGCCCTGGTGAACGACGTGACGCCAACCACGGTCACGACCGACAGCACGACGACGCGCACGGCCACGCTTGACCGCGCCTACGGGCTCGACGAGGTCTTCACTCTGACGATCGCCTACACCGGCACGTCGGTTTCCGGCGGCTTCGGTTCGATCGAAGTGCGCACCCACTCGGGCACCCCCGTTGTGGCTACGTTGAGTGAACCCTACTTCGCCTACACGTGGTGGCCGGTCAAGGACGGCGACGTGTACGTGCCGGGCGACAACTCCGACAAGGCCACCGTCGACTTCTCCGTTATCGCCCCCAACGACTACTCCGTGCCGTCCAGCGGATTGCTCCAAAGCGTGGACGCCCTCGGTGGCGGCAGGAACCGGTACAACTGGTCCAGCGCCTACCCAATCGTGCCGTACCTCGTCAGCTTTGCGACCACGAACTACAACACGTGGACGCAGGACTACGTTCATGGCGCCGGCACGATGCCGGTCGAGTTCTACATCTATCCCGAAGTGGACACCGGCACGAACCGGACCAAGTGGGAGAAATGCGTCGACATGCTGGCGACCTTCGCCCCGCTCTATGGGGAGTACCCCTTCGTCGAGGAGAAGTACGGGCTGTACAACTTCCCGTTCGGCGGCGGCATGGAGCATCAGACCATGTCCGGGCAGGGCAGCGGCAGCTTCGGGTTCAGCGAGAGCCTGACCGCCCACGAACTGGCCCACCAGTGGTGGGGCGATGCGATCACCTGCGAGACCTGGAGCGACATCTGGCTCAACGAAGGCTTCGCCACGTACGGCGAGTGCCTGTGGGAGGAGTTCAAGACGGGGACCCCCAACCCGACTGCCTACCTGAACGCGGTGCTGACGCACAAGCCGAGCTCCGTGGGAAGCTCAGTGTACGTCTACCCGCCCGACACCGGCAACGTCAGCCGGATCTTCAGTACAACCTATTCCTACCACAAGGGATGCTGGGTGCTGCACCAGTTCCGACACGTCGTCGGCGACGCGATGTTCTTCCAGATCCTTGCCGACTACCGGGCCGCCTACGAGCACTCCGCCGCGACCACCGATGATCTGGTCGCGGTCGCGTCGGCCACGTACGGTCAGGACCTCACGTGGTTCTTCGATCAGTGGGTCTACCAGATCGGGGCACCGGCCTACCAATACGGATGGGATGCGGTCAAGGTGAACGGCCAGGATTACCTGCATGTGCGCATCAATCAGGTCCAATCGGCCAGCTACCCGGACGTGTTTGTCATGCCCGTCGATCTCGTCGTGACCATCGGTGGCAGTCCGGAGACGGTGACGGCGTGGAACGACGAGCGCTCACAATACTTCGCGGTTCCGGTGAGCGGCACGCCGACCGCGTTGCAGTTCGATCCCAACCAGTGGATCCTTCGTACGTCCGCGTCGGAGGTCGCGCTCCGCGTCGGCGATTACACAGGCGACGACGCGGTGGACGAGGCCGACTTCGCGGAATTCGAGCTGTGCGTCAGCGGCTCCGGAGGCCAGATCGCCGATGGGTGCGAGCCCGGCGACTTCGACGGCGACGGCGACATCGACTGCACCGACTACCGGCAGTTCGTCCTGGCCTGGACCGCTCCCGGCGATCCGCCGGACTTGCCGCCGTGTACCACGGGCCTGGACGTTCCGGTGCTCTCGACGTGGGGCCGGGCTGCCCTCGGCCTGCTCCTGTTGTGTGCGGTTGTCGTTCGCATCCGGAGTACAGTTGGCTCAGCCCGCCGTTGAACGCGGCGCGTGCCATGGCCAAGCCGGGCCCGGGTCAGCGGGCCGGGCGCCGCCATGCACAGGGCCACGTCGTATGCATTCGCGACGTCATGCATGCCGGCGCTGCGCTTGGGCATGGCACCCGGTACTTCTCGCCTGTTGCGGTTCGGATCAGGAGTCTGGATCGTCGCGCCCGTGCGTGAGTCGGGCGACGGCCCAGGTGCTCGGGTCGACGTGCCAGTAAAGATCGTCGCCGACGGTGAGGTACTGCTGCCCCAGTTCCCGGTCTTCGAGCATGTAGTAAAGGCCGATGCGCGGATGCTCGGTGGGGTCGAAGCCGGCCAGGCAGTCGGCCGGGATCGTGGCCTCGAGCGTGTACCCTTCCTTGGACACCACCGAGGCCACCGCAATGCGGCCCGGCCCGACGAGCGGGGCGTGGTTCTGGGCTCGCTGCACTCGGGCCGACCCGGCCACCGGCTCCGTCCCGTTCCGTCCGCCGCCCGCGGGCAGGAAGTAGAAGTGCTGGCAGAACGCCGTCGCCCGCTTGATGTTCCGCGTGTCGCGCATGTCGGTCATGAGCCGCAGGTTGTCGCTCTTCCAGAAGACCTTCGGATCACAGTGCGGAAGCTCGTGCTTGCCCACCACCCGCACCGCAACATGTAAACCGACCTCGTTCCACCCCGCGAACACATCTGCGAACGTATTGGCATCGTCCAGATCCCCCAGCGGCGGCAGCAGGTGCGCGTCGTCCCACTCCTCCAGCACGCCGTCGATGTCCGGACACCGTGGCATGTACCGAAGCGGAATCTCGAAGCGGAAGAGAAGGCGGTTTGGGATCAGTTGGCTCATGTCGCTAGGCATCAATGCGTTGACGTTTCGCCATCCTACGGGTAAGTCCATGCAAACGTAAACAGGACAACACCATGGACACGTTCTTCGATCCAACGGCAGGTACGGTGATCCGGCGGCCGCCCGCTGAGGGGGCGGGGTACTGGGCCGGGGCACCGACCGTATGGCACGACCGCGACTCCGCGAAGTTCTACCTCGCCTACCGGTTGCGTCGGCCCCGCGGCGTCGAGCCCGACCGCGGCGGCGAGACGCGGATTGCCGTGAGCACGGACGGCATCCGGTTCGAGGACGTCTGGCGGGCCGAGAAGGCCCAGTTCAACTCGACAAGCATCGAGCGGTGTTGTCTGGTCCGCACGCGCGACGGCCGGTGGTGCCACTACGTCAGTTACGTCGACGGCGCCGACGGGCGCTGGCGCCTCGATCGGATCGAGGCGGCGACGGTTGAGGATCTCGACCCGGCCGCACGCGAGCCGCTGTTCACGGCCGGCGCACTCGGCGTCGAGGGGGTCAAGGATCCCAAGGTTGTCGTAATCGACGGCACCCACTGGATGCTGCTGAGCTACATCCCCACGCCTTCGACGGACATCACGGCCGAGGCCATGCACGGCACGTCCGACATCTACAACACCGGGCTGTCGCTCTCGTGCACGGCCATCGCCCGCAGCGATGACGGTGTCGCCTGGGAATGGCTCGGCGACGTGATGCATCCCGACCCGGGTTCCGATGCCTGGGACAAGTACGCCCGGCGCGTGAGCACACTGTGGGCTGAAGGCGGGGAGTTCGTCGGATTCTACGACGGTTCGGCGAGCGTCGAGGAGAACTACGAGGAGCGAACCGGCCTGGCCGTCAGCAACAACCTGCGCGCGTTCCGCACCCGCACGCCCGACGGCCCGATTCTCGTTTCCCCGCACGCCACGGGCGCGCTGCGATACATCGATGTGGTGGATGCGAACGGGAAACGGTTCTACTACTACGAGATGGCCTCGGCGGATGGCGGACACGAGCTGCGCGTCGTGGTCGCATCCCAATGACTAATGTCGAATGACGAATGACGAAAGAATGACGAAGCCCGAATGACGAATGCAGAACACCGCAGCGTGTGCGAGCGCGAGCGGGGACTTCGTCATTCGTCATTTTCGTCGCGCGTGCTATACTTCCGCCCATGAGCAAGCCATCTCCTTTCGATGCCTCCGCCTTCGTCTCCGACCGCGCCCACTCGATCGATGCCTCGGGCATCCGCAAGATGTTCGACCTGTCGGCCAACGTGAAGGACCCGATCAACTTCTCGATCGGCCAGCCCGACTACGATGTCGACGAGCCGGTCAAGGCGGCTGCGATCGACGCGATCCGGCGCGGGGCCAACGGGTACACCGTTACGCAGGGCATTGCGCCGCTGCGCGAGCGCATCGCCGCCGAACTCGCGGCCGAGATTGGCTTCGACGGCAAGGTCCTGATCGTCTCCGGTGTGTCGGGCGGGCTGACGCTTGCGCTGCTGACGTGTGTCAATCCCGGTGACGAGGTGATCTTCCTCGATCCGTACTTCGTGTCGTACCGGCACCTGGTCAAGCTGGTCGGAGCCCAGCCGGTGATGGTCAGCAGCTACCCGGACTTCGGTTTCCCGACCGAGCGCGTCGAGGCCGCGATCACCGAGCGCACGAAGATCCTCATGATCAACTCGCCGTCGAACCCGACCGGCGTGGTGCTGGGCGAAGACGCGCTGCGGTCCGCGGCTGAGATCGCCCGTCGGCACAACCTGCTGCTGATCTCCGACGAGATCTACACGCAGCTCAGCTTCGACGGTCCGTGTCCGAGCCTCGTTCCGCTGGCCCCGGAGCGCACGCTGCTGCTGCGCGGGTTCGCGAAGGGGTACGGCATGACCGGCTGGCGACTGGGCTATGCGGCCGGCCCGGCCCGGATCATCGAGGAGATGACCAAGCTCCAGCAGTACACGTTCGTGTGTGCCCCGTCGATGGTGCAGCACGCCGGCCTGGCGGCCATGGACTACGACATCACCGAGCACGTCGAGACCTATCGTCGCCGCCGCGACCTGGTCTGCGACGAACTGGCCGGTACGTTCAAGTTCACCCGCCCGTCGGGTGGGTTCTACGTGTTCCCGGAGACGCCGCCGGCCCACGAGACCGCTACCGCGTTCGTCGAGCAGGCCATCGGGCGTAACGTACTGATCATCCCGGGCAACGTCTTCTCCGAGCAGGACACGCACTTCCGCATCTCGTACGCCACGGACCAGGACGCCATCCGCCGCGGCTGCGCGATCCTGCGCGAATTGGCGTCGTAGCAGGGTGCCCTATTAGTGGCAGGGTGCCCCATCCTTGGTTCGCCGACAGGCGGGACAAGGGTGGGGGACGGATTGCCGCAATGTGTCAGCCCCCCCAGAAACCGGTGTATGTCTCACGGTGGGCGAAGCGAGTCTGGTCCGAACCGCGCCCGTGAGGAAGCGGCTGCGGTGGGACAGAACGTTGGTCTTCCGTCGCCGTTGGAGGAGGGGTGGATTCCGTCTGCTTGTGGCCGGGTGCCCCATCCTTGGTTCGCCGACAGGCGGAACAAGGGTGGGGGACCGATCGCGCCGAGGGTGTCCGTCCCTCAGACTTCGCAGACTGCCGCGAAGGCTGGGGCACCCTACCGACTCTGGCCGCTTCCTCACGGGCGCGGTTCGGAATTGGATACATCAAGGTTCCGGCGCCGTCGCGCAACGGCGATCGAGATCGCGTACGATGTTGGATCAGTGGCCGCGGATCGAGGGCGAAGCTCGTGAGTACCGACACTGCAGCACCTTGGTTCCACCACTCACCGATCGAAGGAGATCGCGTGGTCGTCACCGGCGACGAGGCTCACCACATTCGCGCCGCCCGGCGCTTGAAGGTGGGCGATGAGATCGTGCTCTTCGACGGTGCGGGAACCGAAGCACGATGCACGATCGTTCGCGTCGATCGACACGACGTTGAGGTAGCGGTCGAATCGCGCATCACGCACGACCGTCCGCCCGGCCGGCTCACGCTCGCCGTGGCCATGCCCAAGGGCAAGCGACAGGACGTGCTGATCGAGAAGGCGACCGAGCTTTCGGTCTCGGCGGTGTGGCCCATGATCACCCACCGCAGCGTCGTCCGCCCGGACGCAACCCGCGTGCCCGGCTGGCAACGCACCGCCGTCGAGGCGGCCAAGCAGTCGCATCAGCCATTCCTGCCCGAGATGGCCGCCCCGGTGCCCTTCGCCGATGTGCTCGTCGGAAGCAGCGACTTCGACACGATCCTGCTTGCGTCGTTGTCCGACCGCGCGGCCCCGGTCGGCGAAGTCTGGGACCGGACGAAACCGTCGGCCGGGGTCCTTGCCCTCGTAGGTCCGGAAGGCGGCTTCGACGACGAGGAGCAGGACGCTGCCGTTGCCGCCGGTGCCGTCGCGGTTCGCCTCGCCCCCGGCATCCTGCGCACCGAGACCGCCGCCATTGCCGCCGCTGCGGTCTGGGCTGCGCGCCGTTCACGCTGAGGGCCACGCGAGGATTGCTCGAACAATGCGGTGGATCGGCCACCGGCAGCTCAGTGTCACGGACTTCTGTACACCAAGCCGTGTCGGTCGACGAAGTGCGCGATCAGGCCCGTATCAGCGCTGTTCTTCAGCCAATAGGCCGCGGGCAGAGGAAGCTTCGTCTCGTCGACTTCGCTCGACCCGGCCCGCGTGGGCAGCTTCGGCGACGGGGCCCGCGGACCGACGCTCCAGATGGCGTACTGGGCCGGGCTCTTGCGCTCGTCCGCTCGGTTTGCGAAGTACTGGCCGTCCTCGCTGTGGCAGTGCGGGAAGTCGTCCGGCACCCAGATCTTGGCCCGCGGTCGCCACGTGCTTCCCGGATAGTCGAAGAACGTGCCGTTGAACCAGATCCCTCCCGGCGCGACGTACTTGTACGTGTGTTTCGGGTCGAACAGGTCAAGCATGTGGGCCTGCGGGATGAGACTCTTGCTCTTGGGCAGATGGCCCTGCTTCGCCAGCTCGACCGGCAACTGGTAGTGGACGTTTGTACCGCAGGCGGATCGCGTCGGCGGTACCTGCTCGTGGTTGTACGAAGCGTAGACCTCGAGAGCGTTGGTGATTTGCCGGAGATCTCCGTGTACGCGGACGATGCGCGCCTGCACGCGAGCCCGTTGCTGGGCCGGCAGCAGGATGGCGACCAGCAGTGCGATGATGCTCACGACGACGAGCAACTCGATCAGCGTGAATGCCCCGAGCCGTCGCCGCGAAGCCGCACGGGTCATTGCGTTGCGTGCCGCAGCCGGCGGATGCGCATCACGCCCGCCACCGCTGTCAACAGCGTCATCACGCCGATCGCCCACGGCGAGAGCGCCGGCACCGGTCGGACAAACTGGATACCGTCGTAATCCGTCACCCACAGCCGATACCCTTCCTTCAATCCGTCGTCCCCATTGTCGTCTTCTTGATCCATGATTGCGATGAGGTCGAACGGCTCGGTGGGCGGGTCATGCGTGCCGAAGCCCGCTCCGAGCCCGAGCATCACGCGGAACGTGCGTCCGACGCCGTCGGTGATCGTCAACTCGGCACCGGGACCCCACCCGATCGTATTCACGAACTCGACGTCCAGGATCCGCACCAACGTGCCCTGGTAGCGTTCGGGCCCGACCAGTCGCTGGTCGTCGAAGATGAAGTCGTTGTACTCGTCCTTGAGATCGTCCAGACGGAGCCACGGCGGCGCGGGCAGGCCGTGGTTCGCTTCCAGCAGATGGACGTCGAAGTCGGCTTCCGGGACGTTGAAGTGCTGCTCGTTGATGTTGGTCTTGCCCTTGTAGTGCAGACCCGGCGCCCGGGCCCTTACCTCCACCCAATCCCCCGGCTGGAACGGCCGGCCGGTCGTCGGGTCGTGGTTCAGCCGGTCCAGCTCGGCGAGCCACTCGGCGTCGCTGTAACTCCCCTCGGGGTGGGTGCCGTAGATCTTGCCGATGTACTGCCCCATCCAGAGGCACGTGCCGCCAGAATCGCCGGGCTCAACGGCTTGGACGAAGAGTTGCCACTGCCCGCCCATGTACACGGGGGCTCCCGGCGTCGTGTCGAGCATGTCCGCCGGATCATGAAGGATGATGCCCTGCATCTTGACGGGTCCGGCCCCCACCGGGAACGTCCCGAACCCATCAGCATCGACGGCCTGATACGCCGAGTGCTGCGTGTAGGACATGGACCCCCAATCCGGCTCCTGCGCCCCGGCCGTCGCGACCCCGGCCAGCAGCGCCGCCGCCACGATTCCCAAAGCCTGTTTCCTACCGCGCATTCTGACTCTCCTTTCCACGTTCCTGCAAAATGTCATTCCTTCCCGTTTTGCGGAAAGCACCAGCTCGTGTTACGATCCCAGTATTCGTAGCACGCACCCAGCGTACCGCGAAACGGCGGGTTGTCAACCCACGGACGGACCGGAGCGCGACCGGCCTCTCCGTCGCAGAAATGGGAGTTCAGCTCATGAGACCGGTACGGTATCATCATCCGCTTGCGGGAGTCCTCGCAAACATGCTTGTGGCCGCGGGTTGCGCGCCGTCGGGGCCACTGTCCTCGGGAACGTCGCCGCAACCGGCGGCCGGAGGTGCCAGCGTGCTCCATTCCTACACCCGCCGGGCGTCGGACCCCGACTGGCTCGCCCGGGCCGGCGAATTCCACGGCCATCTGGGTCCGTGGGTGACCGTCGGGGCAATCATCGGAGAAGACGCACGCAAACGCCTCGAGTCGCCCCTGCCCTGGGGGCTCGACGTCATCTGCTACTCGCACCCCGATCAGCAGCGCCAACCGTTCTCGTGCATCCTCGACGGATTGCAGACCAGCACCGGCGCGACCATGGGCAAACGGAACATCCGCTTCGCGTGGCCGCCGGCCGAGGCGTCGGACAAACCGCCCGTCGTGTGCGTGATCCGACGCGCCGAAGGGGATGCCGACTTCGCCGCGTTCGTGTATCGGCTCACCGATCGACTTCGCGGGATCCTGGCCGGCATCACACCGGATCGGCTCGAGGCCATCTCGCGCGAGATTGTCGGGCACCGCGTCGAGGAACTCTTCGAGATCCGACCCATGACCGAACCGGAGCGTCAGAGCGCGAAACGCGCAATGTCCGCGACAACCCACACCCACTGACAGACGCGCGTTTCGGCGTCCCCTCGCCGCTCGAATGTCGGTGTAGTGTCTCAACATCAGCGAGGTGTATGCGGTACCGAGACGCGACCGTGAGGGAGCGTGGGATGCCGGTAGAGCCGGCATCCGCCTCTGATCCAAGTGGATTCGGCTTCGAGTACTCCCGGTCACGACGTACGTCGGGATCCGCGGCACCCATACCCACGCTAGCGCGGATCGGTTAAGGATGGGCAGGTCGGCAGCGCCGCTCGAGGTCGGCAAACCGTGGAGACCCTCACTTGAAGAACCGACACTCTCGCATTCGTGTCCGCATCGTCGCGCTTCTCGCGGCCGCGACCGGGATCAACATCGTCGTCGGCCCGACGCACGCCGCCACGTCTATCCAGGCGGCGATCGACGCCAATCCAGGGCGGATGGTCCACGTCCCGCCCGGTGAGCACCGCATTGATCGGCCGCTGGTCATCCGCACGGACAACACCGGCTTGCACGGCCACGGCACGATCATCCAGACCAACCCGGAGGCCGGAATCATCGACATCCAGGACGCGGCCGGCGTGCGCATCGAGTCGCTGACGCTGACTCGCCCCGAGGGCAAGCGCGAAACGCAGCGCGACGCCGTCCGAGCGATCCGCTGCGACCGCCTGCGCCTGACCAACCTGCGCATCATCGACAACCGCAGCAGCAACGCGTCCATTCGCGTGCACGACAGCCACCACGGCCGGATCGAGGGGTGCGAGATCACGAACTACAAGCGGATCGGCATCGACGATCGCACCACCAGCGAGCTGTACGGGTACGCCTTCCGCGTGATCCTCGGCGACGGGATCATCATCAAGACCAGCTCCGACATGATGGTCCTCAACAACGCCATCGTCGAGCACAACATCTATCCGACTGAGGAGGCCAAGAACAAGCACGGGCTCGGCCGGCTCACCGAAGGCCGAAAGCCGACCCGCAAGGGCCGATTCGCGCCGCCCGGCGACTACGCACCCCACTGGCACCAGGGCTCGGCCATCGTCGTCACCAGCCCGACGTCCACGAACCATGTGCTCATCCGCGGAAACATGATCGAGAACGCTGCCCAGGGCGTCGACATCCACGCCGATCACGTCACGTTCACCGGCAACGTGATTCACCATGCTTTCGTGGGCATCAAGTGCATGCATGGATCGCGTAACGTCGTCATCACCAACAACAACGTCTCGCACAACGACCTGTGGGGGCTGATCATGCAGCCGGGCACGGCTTCTCACGAAGGCCGGGGCAAGACCGAGGGCGAGCAGGGCAAGCCCGCAACGAGGCCGAATGCCACCCGCGGCAATCTCATTGCGAACAACGTCTTCTCAGACTTCGGCTACGGCTACGATTTCCACAACTGGAAGGGCTCCGATTCGCGCAGCGTGCTCCAGTTCGAATCCGGCCCGCTCCCCGAAAACCCACCCCTCAGCGACGTGGTGGTCCAAGGCAACCTCATCTACGATTCCGGCCGTGATCACGCGTCCGGCCCCGCTGCGCCGCGCTACAACTACGCCGTGTACCTCGGCCCCAAGCTGGACCCAGGCAACTTCAGCTTCTCCGGCAACCGGTTCAATCCCGGGCAACGCGGCGTCTGCAACGTCGAGCTGCCTCACTGACTCAATGGTCGATGCTCACCCCGCCGAGACAGGAACGCGTGACCCGCGCCTGTTGCGTGTGGACGCGAGTCTACCGACTGAGCCCGAGCGCCGTGCGAAGGGCCGCTTTGTCGAATTCGGGCATGGCGATCGCGGTCGCCTCGTTCGCCCGCGCCGCCTCGCGTACCTCCGCTACGAAGCTGTCCCCCCGCGCCATGTACTGGTCCACGGCCCACCGGGCCACGTCCGTGTACTCACCGCTCTCCAACGCCTGCCGCACCGCGGCCGTGTCGATTGACCGTCCGTGCGAGAAACGCTGTGGCCCTGCCGCGCGCCGGTGCTGCACGGGCTGGTTGTCGGCCAGCGCGAAAATGACCAACCCTGCGGCCACTCCCACCACGCAGGCCGAAGCGCCCTCCCGCAACCGCGGCTTTCCTGTGAAGAGCGAACAGATCCGTTTCATGCCACCTTCCCCCGAGCTTACCGGACGTACACCGCCTCCGCCCCGGCGCCACGCAAATGTACGATTCACAACACGCAGAGACCACTGGCAGCTCGCATTCGTGGGGGGTACGGAACGTGACAGGTGGCGCGGGTGCCCCATCCTTCGCGGCAGTTTGCGAAGGGTAGGGGCGGACAACGCGCGCGCTCATCAGTCCCCCACCTTAGTCTCGCCTTCGGCGAACCAAGGATGGGGCACCCGCGCGGGACGCCCGCGCACCCGCGTGGCTTGGGCGGTGATTACCTGTTGAGCTTCACCAACCGGTCGAGGGCATCACCGTCGTTCGTTGCGGTGATCTCGCACCGGTATTCCTTGATCTGCCCGGGTTCCAGCTTGTCGAGCCAGCCGCGCTCGCGGTCGATCTTGCGGCCTTCGACGCCGCAGTTCATGGGCTCGAGCGCCCCTACCCACGAGCCGCTCGGACCCCAGTGCTGCCAGTTGCCCAGGCGCGGGTAGTCCTTGTTCGAGTAGCGGAGTTCGATACCGAACCCACGCTTCCGGTTGACCACGCCGCAGAGCACGTTGCCTTCGGCGTCGGCATTGGGGTCGACGTACTGGAAGTCCTCCCCCGCCCCGCGGTGCTCGTCGAGCGGTTCGGTCGGGGCATCCTGGTAGCGTTTGCGTTTCGCGATCGACACCGCGTCGCCCGGCCGGGGCGTGAGCTCGCCATCGTAGCAGTACACGCTCTCGCCGGCTTCGAGCAGCGGGTAGCCGAAGTTGATATGGAGCAGCCACCCGTGGTCCACGGCTTGGTTGCCGCGGTTGAGGAACTGGTCGTAGATGCGGAGCGTCGGCTCGCCGAGCGTCGACGAGATCGTGCGCCGCAGCTCCACGTTGGGCCCGAAGACCCGGGCCGTCCGCACCACGCCCGTGATGTTCATCTCGTACCGCCCGCGGGCCGGGTCCGGCGACGTGATGAACTCCACCGCCGCCGGCGTGTTCGAGTGCGTGCCGTGCAGACTCAGCTCCTGCTCGTTGTCGGTGCACGGCGCCCCGACGGACATCGGTCCGCAACCGACCACCAGTCCGCCGTAAAACCCCCGCAGCCAGTCGAGTCCGCGTTCGTAGGCACGGTTCGGGGCCGTCACGCCCGTCAGCGAGTGCCACGTCAGCGACTGCCCGAGGAACTCGGCGTCCGCGATGTCGAGCCCGCGGTCGATGACCACCTTGTACCGCAGCCCGCCGCCGGTGTTCACCCATGCGATGCGCACGCCCCGCCCCGGACCGTCGTCCAGCACCGAAGTCTCGATGCCGCCGAGCTGCGAGGGGTTGATCACCGGGAAGGGGTGCTCACCGAGTGCTGTCGCGGGCTGACTGCTCGTGTCGGGGCGGGTCTTGCTCACGTGTCCTGTTCTCCGTGCGTGTCGGGTTGCGATGGGACTGGTACACGAACGACCAGAGGTGCGATCATTGTAGGCCGCACCAGCCCGGCTGCAACACAGACGCACGAGCCGAGGCGCAGGTACCTTCGCAGCAGATGTCGTCTGGCGGCGACGCGTTGGGGGCCGGGAAGGCTAGAAGTGAGAAGTGAGAAGTCAGAAGGGTGCGAACGCGTGAGGAGCGCACGGCGGGGCAATCGCCACCCGGGCGGGAGCGGGTGGAATGTGGGTCGTCCACTACGTCCATGCCGTCCACGTTGTCGACCTGCAGGGGGAGCGCATAGCAATACTGGAGTTCGCACATGGACATGATCCTTCCCATCATCAGTCGTTGGGCCCACGTCGGTGCGGCCATCGTGGCCGTGGGCGGGATGTTCTTCATACGCTTGGTGCTGATGCCGTCGGCGACGCGGACCCTTGAAGACGACGCTCACGCGTCGCTACGGAGCCATCTGCTCACACGGTGGAGGAAAGTCGTCCACGCTTGCGTGGGCCTGCTGCTGCTCTCGGGGGCGTACAACTACTATCGGGCGATGACGGAGCTGCACTCGGGCCAGGCCCTCTATCACGCGCTGGCCGGCATCAAGATGGTCGTCGCTCTGCTGGTGTTCGCCTTGAGCATCGGCCTGACCGGCCGTGGTGGGACCCTTGCGTTTCTCCGGCGGGCTCCCCGGCGGTGGCTCGCCGTCAATCTGGCCCTCGCCGCCATTGTCGTTTTGATATCGGGCGTGCTCCGAAATCTTCCCCCCGCGCCGACGCCCTAGCGTAATGTCTCAGGCAGATTGCATTCTTTCCGAACCGCGACCGTGAGGGAGCGGCCGAGGTTCGGATCAGATACGCGCCGGCAACTCTGGGACACCGCACGAGCTACTCGTCGCCGTCCAGTTTGCAGGTTGTGGTTGCACGGGCGGCCCACCTCGTCGGAGGTGGGGAATACGATTTCACCTGCCCAATCGCGTCCCCCACGGCCGAAGCCACCGCCCCCCCCGACCCGCAATGGTAGCCATAACGGACTACCAGGGACCCCTACATCGCCTCGTACGTCTCGTACAGGACCGCCTCGATTTTCGGAATCAGCTCGTCCCAGTCGGCCGTTCCGTCCTGGCTCACGCAGCAGAAATCGTCCAGGAACATCACTCCCACCACGCCCCGGAGCACGAATAGCCGAGACGCGACGGGGTCGTCCTGGGCGGCCCCGGCGCTGTGGAAGTTGCGGGCCGGACCGGAGTTGAGCCGACGGGTCGCGCAGAACTTGATCGCGTTCGGGTTCGGCGTTCGTTCGGCTTTGATGACCAGGTGGCTCATGCCAGTACATTAGACCCACGCGGGCGCGGGCCCGCAAACCGTCCGAAGCGATCGTGCGCCCGTAAAGTCCGCTGGTTACAGGGCCAAGGAAGGCGGCCATTGAGAACCCAAGCTTGACGGGTCACGTAGGCGCTCTCTAGAATGGAGCGTCGGAGTGGGGCGTATGGCTACAGGTAGGCACCCCGCGAATACGAAACACCCGGCGGTTTAACCAGTGGGGACAAGCGGGCAGTCGGAGGCAGGCCACGGGTTCGGGCGGTCGCGGACCGGAGCCGTCTCAAGGAGTCGTCATTCTATGGAACGGACGGGGCATACACATCGATTGGCTCGACTGAACGCGTTTGTGCTGCTCATGCTTGGAGGCAGCCTTCTCGCCTGGATGGGCGGCAACTGCGGCGGGGTCCCGCTCACTGCGCTGGATCCCAACGCCGGTCTCACCGACAGCAGCGGGCGGCCGGTGCTCGGCGACGCTGCCGACAACGTTGCGCCCACGCTGACCTTTGTCCAGCCCAGTCGCGACCTCGTCGTCGACCGTGGACTTCAGGTTCTCGTCGAGTGGGACGACGTCGATCCGGACAACAACGCGGTCATCGAGGTTACGCTCGATCGTGACGGCATCCCCAACAGCGGGAACGAGGTGTCCCTCGTCTCCGACCGGCTCGAGGATGGCGACGGGTTCCAGCACGATCGTTACATCCTGGACACCGCCACGCTTCAGTACGGCAACTACATCGTGCGGGCCCGGATCTCGGACGCGGTCAATTCCATCGTGCAGGTACAGGCACCGGGATTGATTTCCGTCGTGCCGCCGGGCACCGGGCCGCGGAACACTCCGCCGACGCTCGCCGTGCTGACCCCGGACGTCGACAGCGGCGTCGCCCAGGGCGATACGCTCGTCATCACTTGGCAGGCTGCTGACGCCGACGACTTCGACGCCGAGCTTGTCGTGTTGTTCGACAAGGACAACGATCCCGACAACGATAATCCCGCGGACCCTGCCGAGTCCGGCGTGATCGTTCTTCCCAATACGGTTGAGAACGCCAACCCCCGCTTGGTGACCGACGCCGGTACCTACACGCTAACCGTCGACGTGTCCCAGGTCCCCGTCCGCGAGAGCGGCGATCCCTACTACGTGCGTGTCACGGTTTCGGACGGGGTCAACCCGCCCGTGCATCGCTACGCCCCGGGTTTGATCCGCGTGTTGGGGATGGCCTCCGGCACCGTCGACCTCGCCGGCGTGGGCAAGACGATCATGGGCGCTCGCTGGCTGGGCTTCAATCCTGGAGCCATGACCGGCAGCCGCGTCCGCACGGTGACGGATGCCGACGGCGACGGCATCGAAGACTGCTGTATCATCGCCCGGTTCGGGATTCCGTTCGGTCGGGCCAACATCGGCGAGGCTTGGCTGCTCTTCGGCCGGGACGGCGAGCGCTTCGGTGGGGACATCAACGTCAACAGCATCGGGTCGCTCATCCGGGGGCATGTTTTCACCGCCCCGCCTCCGAGCGTCCAGAATCCACCGAATGAGCTTCCGAGAACCGAGGGAATCACGGATGTCGTTGCCATCCCGAACATCGACACGAGTGACGCGGACGCGCTCCCCGAACTGGTGTTCGGGCTACCGCACGTGGACGGCTTGTCGAACGGCCGGGACGACGATCCGGCCGACCTCTCCTGCGACCCGAGCAACAGGGCCATCTACTGCGACCCCTTCGGCCAGAATATCTCAGATGCATTCAACGATGGTGTCGGTCCCGATGGGCCTCCCGGGGGGGAGAGCCTGGGCTTCGTTTCTCTCGTCTCGAGCAGCGGGTTTGGCGGCGGCAGCGGCTCCGTCATTGCTCTTGGGAACGCAGGCCAGGGAGGGGGGCGAAATGGCGCTCGCTGGCAGCCGTGCATCTTCGATCCACGTGACATCAACCAAGTTACCGGCGGCCTTGACGCCGCTTGGCCGATCACCGTCTGCGAGACGGGGAGCCCGGGCTTTCCCGCCCTGAACCCGATCGCACAACCCGGGGCGGCGACAGTGAACGCACACTGGGGCCAGACCGTCGACGTCCTGCATGACGTTAACAGCGACGGCATTCCCGAGTTGGTCATCTCGGCCCCGAAGAACATGCTCGACATCGAGTACTGGCGCTCTCAGTATCCGGCGCTGCTGCCGTCAATCGACCCGCTATTCCGAGCCCACCCGCACCTCCCGACGGACGGCGACATCTCTGGCGAGTTTCCCGGAGTTGACGGACGGCTGGGCGGAAGCCGGTTCTACGAAGGGAACGTCATCGTCTTCTTCGGGCAGGACTGGATCAACCTCCTTACCAGCGTTCACTCCCGTGGATCGCGCATTTCCTCGATCGACGGTGACGAGAACGGGACGATGAGCTTCCCGTTCTTCCCGGCCTTCGCCGGTGACAACCCCTGGGACCCCTTCTGCTGCTTGTGCGGCGACTTCCCGGACGGCTGCGACGGCTTGTGCACGGTAAGGGCGCTGACCGGGCCTGCGTTCTTCGAGGTCGCGGGCGAGAAAGCGTCAGATGAGTTGGGTGGAGGGCGTTCGGCCGGCGATTTTAACCTGGACGGTCCCGGCGACCTCCTCGTTGGCGCACCGTTCGCCGATCACGGCGACTGGCCCGACGTGGGCGCTGCGTACATCCTCTACGGCCGGCTGACGGTCGGGAACTTGCGGCTTAGTGACCTGAACAACGCTCAAGCTCCGCGCCCACCAAGTGTTCGCATCTTTGGGGATCAACCCCATGATCACTTCGGCTCATGGCAGGAGAGCGTGCAGGACTTCAACGGCGACCGTATCGAGGATGTCCTCATCGCCAGCGGGGACGCGGACGGGCCCAAGGGCGTCGACAGCGGAATGGTCGCCGTGCTCTTCGGCGGCCAGCAGGTCACCGGCGACTTTCTCGCCAGTGAGCTTGCCACCCCCGAGCTGCGGGGCATTCGGTTCTACGGTGCCCATCCCGGCGCCCGGGCGGGTGCTAACGCCTCGACGGCCGGCGACTTCAACGGCGATGGATTCGGCGATCTCCTGATCACGGCTCCCGGTGAGACACGCGTCGCCGGCGGTCTGGTTCGCCGCGGTGTTGTGTACCTGATCTTCGGTGGGCCGCATCTCGACGCCAACCGGGTGATCACACTGGATCTGGTCGGTCGACCGTACGAAGACACCAACGGCAACGGTGTGCTCGATGCCGGCGAAGACAGCAACGTGAACGGCCTCCTCGACCCGTACGTGCCGGGCGCCGTTTTCATCAGCCCGTACCAACTCAGCTCGCTTGATGAGGCCGCCCCCTCCAATGCGGCTTTCGTCGGCGACATGGACGGCGACGGGTTCGACGACATCATGATCGGTAACCCCGAGGCCGACTTCATCGATCCCGAGGCACCGACGCAGCGCAGGCCTGATGCGGGTGAGGCCTACCTCATCTACGGCAACAACGCCGGGACGAACAGCCTCGTGCCCCAGGGTATCGTCAGCGGCCCGTGAGCCCGGCCTCGGCGGGCAACGACAGTCGTAGTGGAACCAAGCCTGAGCGGTGGGGGATGACCGATGAGCGCCAAGCTCATCTCTCATCCTTCATCGCTCAGTTTCTTTTCAACGTGATCCGTGGCGGGATCGTTCGGTGATCTGGGTCCGAATCACCCTCAGGATCCGGATGAACTCGGCCCGGTCCGACTCGGACAAGTCGGTCAGGACCTCAGTGATGCCGGCCAGCTTCGCGGACCGGTAGGCGGTGACGGCCTTGCGGCCGGCCTCAGTGATCGACACGTCGATCTTGCGCTTGTCGGTGGGGTTGATCGCGCAGGAAATCATCGCCTCGTCCGGCTTGTTCTCCAGTGAGCGGACGATCCGTGACATCTGGGCCGGGAGCACGCCCACCCGCTTCTGCAACTCGCCCACGGTCATCGAATCGGACCGGGCCAGGGCGTCGAGTGAAAGAAACTCCGATTCCGAAATATCGTGTTCCGGCCGCCGCCGGACCTGCGGCCGAGCCGCCCAGTCCATTTGCGTCAGGGCGAAGATCTCCTCCGCCAGCTCCTCGAGCTGCTCCCGTTCAACCACTGTCGGCACTGCCGGAACGCTCCTTGCTTCGCGACTGAGAACAATTCACATCACGCAATAGTCACGCTCCGATTCTAGTCGGAGCAGGGGGGGCCAGTCAACCGAAACGGCGGCGGGTGTCCCATCCTTGATCCGCGGGGTGCCCCATCCTTGGCCCGCCGAAAGGCAGGGCAAGGGTGGGGGACTGACTCGAAAGTGAGGTCCGTTCCCCACCCTCCGCAATCCCGGTGCGCCGGGGCGAAGAATGCGGCATCCAGCGCGCTGACACCTTGCACCCTCAGGAGCCGTGCTCTTGACGGCGGCCGGAAAATCGCGATCATGGGTCGTTTCGCGTGTAGGGCACCGGAGACGAGCACAGTGTACGCAATCTTCGAAGACGGTAGTCGGCAATACAAAGTATCTCCGGGCGACGTCATCGACGTCGACCTCCGGCCGCTTGGCGAGGGTCAGCAGCAGATCGAGTTCGATCGGGTCCTGATGATCTCCGGCGACGAGCACAAGGTTGGAGCCCCCATCGTCGACGGGGCCAAGGTCGTAGCGCGCCTCGGGGGCGAGGTGAAGGGCGAGAAGATCTACATCCACAAGCTCAGGCGGCGCAAGGGTTACCGGCGCAAGACCGGTCACCGCCAGAAGCACCTTCGGGTTACGATTGAACAGGTCGTGGCGTGATCGTCACCCTTCGTATCCGGCTATGATCCCGTAGAGTTCGTCGGCAGACTGGGCCCGGGCGAGGGCCGAGCGGAACTTGTCCATCAGCATGAGTCGGCTGATACGGGCCAGGGCCTGGATGTGGGGACCGGTCTGGTCGGCCGGGCTCGCAAGCAGCACCACCATGTTCACCGGCTCGCGGTCGATGCTGGCGAAGTCGATCGGTTCGGCTGGCTTGCCCACGGCCATCACCAGCGTCTTGACCGCCTCGCACTTGCCGTGAGGAATGGCCAGCCCGTGGCCGATTCCGGTTGTCCGCGTCTCCTCCCGCGCCAGCACCTGCTCGAGCAGCAGGTCGCGATTGCCCACCAGCCCGTTGGCGTTCAGCAGATCGACCAGCTCCTCGATCACCTCGGCCTTGCCGCTCGCCTCGAGCGGCACCTTCACACAACCGGGCGAGAGAATATCAGTAAGCTTCATCAGGCGGCTTCCCCGCGCACACGCAAAGCGTCCAAGTTTACCCGGTCTCACCGCTTCCCTCAACGGCCGGGGCAGAGAAGACAGGACGCAGGGGCCAGGAGACAGAGGGGTAGCTCCTGGACCCTGAATCCCGAACCCTGGACCCTATCGTACTGGTTCACGCCACGGCGCGGCTCGATCGTTGCGGGGGAACCCTCTCGGCCTACGCCCAGACGGTGTTGTGCAGAACGGCCCCGCGGGCGGGGTCGCAGGAGATGGCGGCCTTCGTGCCTTGGCTCACCGCGTTGGATTGGACGACATTGTTGCTGCCGGTGCCGGTCACATCGACGGCGGCTACCATCTGACGCTTCTCGCCCCGGTCCGCGATTGTGTTGCCGGTCACCGTGCAGCGGACCGTGTTGTGCAGATGCACACCCCGGAACTGCGGATCGAGGATCTGGCACGACGCCACGCTGGTGTCGCGGCAATCTCGCAACGTCACGCAGCCTCCGGCGGTCGCATCACCGTACCGGCTGTTGTTCATGACGTTGCCGGTGACCGCACAACCCACGCAACCCTCGAGCACGAGTCCGTCGCGTGCCTTGTCGTCGTGACCGTACGGCCGGGAGGCGATCGTGTTGCCGCTGACGGTCACGTGGATGCAGTTCCTCAGACGCGTGCTGAGTGTGGTGCCGCCGTACATCGTATTGCCCGAGATCACGATGCGCTGCCCGTTGCGAATGTCGATGCACTTGTCCCGATGGCCGATGACATTGCCGGTGATCGTCATGACCCGGGCCGAGCTCGGCGGGTCTTCCTCTTTGCCGACGATGACGATGTTTGCGTCTTTCGACACCGGCCGGGCCTGGATGGTGTTGCTGACGATCGTGTACTCGCTCGTGATGCCGTTGGGCGCTTCGAGCACGATCTCGCCCGACAGCCCCTCCTCGGCAAGGTAGTTGTACTCGATGTCGTTGCCTGTGATCTGGATGTTGTGCACGTCGCCGTCGAGCTGGCGAATGCCGGCCCTTCGGTTGTAGCTGATGTGGCTGCCCACGACGTTGGCTTGATGGAGATTGACCCGATCGAAGAACAATCCGGTGTCCGAGCAGCGGTACAAGTGCGATTCGGCCAGGATGAAGTTGCGATTCCGCTCGACCAGGTGGATCCCGTATCGGCACTCGCGAACGGCGACGTTGCGGATGAGCGTCTTCATCGTCCGCAGCAGACGGATTCCGTCCGCCTCGGCGTGTGCCCCGACGATCTCGAAGCCGCTCAGGATCGGGAGCCGCTCCCGGTCCCACGTGTGCGGTTTCACGGAGTCGGGATGGGCGGTCCCCTGGTGATCCCCGACCACGAAGAACGCGGGGCCGGGACCGTCCATCACCACACGGGCCGTGCCCTGATCTCCCCGGACACCGAGATAGCCGTGCTTCGTTGTGTCGAGCACGATCGGCTTGGTGATCCGGTACGTCCCCTTGGTGAGTTCCAGCACCCCGTCGCCGTCGTCAACCGCGTGCTGCAGAGCGGCGGTGTCGTCCACCCGGCCGTCTCCGGCCGCCCCGAATCCCTTGGCAATCGACATCACTCCTCCGGTAAGTGGAGCAGATCGCGCTCCTCGAGGTATCTCAGGATGCGCACCGTCGCTTCCTGCGGGGTGCACTCGGCCGTGTTGACCACCAACTCCGGATTGAGCGGTTCTTCGTAGGGGGCCGAGACGCCGGTGAATTCGGGGATCTCACCGGCTCGGGCCTTCTTGTATAGCCCCTTGGGATCGCGCTCTTCGCACACGTCCAGCGGGGCCGCGATGTAGATCTCGACGAAGGGCAGATTGTCCTTCTCGTGAATCTCTCGCACCAAGTCTCGATCCGCGCGGTAGGGGCTGATGAAGCTCGTCAGCGTGAGGGCCGACGCGTCGGCGAACAGCTTGGCCACCTCCCCGATCCGGCGGATGTTCTCGTTGCGGTCTTCGGGTGAAAAGCCCAGGTTCCTGTTCAGCCCGTGGCGGACATTGTCCCCGTCCAGTACGTACGCCAGGTGCCCTCGTTGCACCAGCGCGTGCTCGACCGTGTAGGCCACCGTGCTCTTGCCCGATCCCGGAAGTCCGGTCAGCCAGAGCGTTACTCCCTGCTGCTCCAGGAGCCGCTCACGCTCGTCGCGCCCGGCGTGGGTCTCGTGCCATTTGATATTCGTTGCTTTAATCATTGCCATTTCCTGTGAGCCCGATTCTCCCTGGTGATTCATGTCTCGCTACGGGGTACTGCGTCGGAAAGCTCCCCCCACCACTTGGGCCGCGATAGTACCGAACGCCCCCGGCCGCCGCAAGGGCCGCCCCACCCCCCGAAAACCGTGTGAGGTTCGCCGCGTGTGATGCGTTTGACGCGCCGATCAGGGACGGGTCAGCCGAGGTTCTCGGTGTACCAGGAGATCGCCCGTCGCAGCCCCTCATCGAAGAGGACGTGAGGCTCATACCCCAGCAGCTTGCGGGCGGCTCCGATGTCCGCCATCGAGTGCTTCACGTCGCCCGCCCGCTCGGCGATGTACGTCGGCTTGACGTTCTTGCCGAGCAGTTCATTGATACGTCCGATGACTTGGTTCACCGACACGCGTTCTCCGCACGCGACGTTGACCACCGCGCCGCCGCACCGCTTCGCTTCGGCCGCCAGCACGTTGGCGTGCACGACGTTTTCGATGTAGCAGAAGTCGCGAGTCTGCTCGCCGTCGCCGTACACGGTCGGCGGTTCGTTGCGCAGCACGGCTGTCACGAACGCGGGGATCGCGGCCGCATACGTGCTCTTGGGATCCTGGCGCGGGCCGAATACGTTGAAGTACCGCAGAGAAACGGTGTCCAGATCGTAGCACTCGGTGAAAGCTCGACCGTAGTATTCGCCCACGAGCTTGTTCACTGCGTACGGGCTCATCGGACACGGCAGTTGTTTCTCGTTGGACGGGAGCGTCGCTACCCCACCATAGGCGGAGCTGCTGGCCGCGTAGACCACGCGCCGGCAACCGGCCTCGCGGGCCGCAAGCAGCACGTTGAACGTTCCGTTGATGTTGGACTCGTGCGACGCGATTGGGTCCTCCACCGACGTGGGCACCGACGGAATCGCGCCCTCGTGAAAGACCACCTCGACATCGCGGCAGGCGCGGGCGCAATCCTCGGGCTGGCGCAGGTCTCCCTCGACGAAATCGATCTTGTCAATCACGCCGGACAGATTCTCTCGCCTCCCCGTGGCCAGGTTGTCCAGCACGCGGACATCGTGCCCCGCTTCCACCAGGTGTACGACCAGGTGTGACCCGATAAAGCCGGCCCCGCCCGTAACCAGATAACTGCTCATGTCCTCGGTTCCTCTGCAGCTCGGATCACCCGGCCGCGGCAATTGCACCTTTGACGTGCGATCCGTCGCCGGAACGCGACCCATCCGCAACGCGCCGGACGGGACAACACCAGATCCATTGTCGGCTGCATCGCCGGGCGGGCTTACTCTTCCTCGCCGTCATCGTCGCACGGCTGGTCCAGACCGCCCGCGTCCGTCCATCCGGCCGTGCGGGGAGTATCGGTCCCGTCCGGGCAACCCGGCGCCACCGCATACGTCGACCCCGCGTCGATCCGTGCGTTCCTCGCTTTCTCACTCCCTGGCGGGAGTGTCGAGGTCGCGCGCCGGCTTCGCTGAGCCTGCCCGGATGAGCAGAACGCACTTCGTGTTCACCGCGGGGATGCGCTCGGTGAACGGCTCGATCCACAACTCGGCGTTGTCCGCCGAGTGATGACTCGCCACCGCGATCAGCGCACTGGAGAAGTCGACCACCGTCACGACAGTGCCGTCCATGTCTGCGAAGAACGTGCCGTCCTCGAGTCGCTGCGAACCGGCGAAGACCCAGGAGATCGGCGGGGCCGGGCGAGGGTTCGCCCCTGTCGTTTCCCGCAGCCATTCGTGCGCCGACACGATCCGCACCTTCGATCCGTCGCGATACCGAATTCGCAGCGAAAGCGGCTCACCTGAAGGGGGAATCACGCGCTGGGCCTCTTCGTCCCAGGCCACGGTCCGGCCCGGCGCCAGCCCGACGAGCCCCATCGCTTCATAGACGTGCAGCGGCCTGGCGTTCACCCGGAGAAGGCTTTCGTGCTCCTTGGTCTGAGGGCTGCACGCGAGGAGTTCCAGCGGCCCCTCGCGCAAGACGACTTCCGCGTCAACCTCGATCTCCCGGGTGGCCCACTTGATGCGGACTCCCGGACGGTAGGCTGCGGGTCTGGAGGTCGGGGCGCTGGCCGCCGGGCGCGGTGTGGTTGGCCGGGCACGCGCCGTTGCCTCAGGAGCCTCGCGGCTCGCCGCGCAGCCGCCTGCGGGGATCGCTAGTATGGCGATCAAAAATATGGCGTGTCTCATCGATCGACCCCGCGCGCCCAGTGGCTGCTGGACCCAACAGGCAGGTACAATAACCACACCCGTCCTTTGGGGCGAGTCAAGTGTGGTCGCCGGCGCAGGGTGCGTGTGACGGACACCCATCCGCAGCGACGCGACACCGGAGGGCGGAACGTCGCCGCGACAGGGAGGCGGCGCGACGCGTGGCGCCGCCTAACGCGCCTCGGAGGAAGTCAGTTCGGGGAACGCCTCCTCTTCCAGCTCGCGCTGGATCATGATCTTCGGCGTCAGGAGAATGAGCGTCGTGATCTCATCCTTGACCTGCGATCGGTTCGAGAACGCTCGCTTGATTACCGGGATCTTCGAGAGAATCGGGGGGCCGGCCTCCATCTGTATTTCCGCCGTGCGCCGGATTCCACCGAGCAACAGCGTGCCGCCGTCCGGAACCGCCACCCGCGTGTCGTTGGTCGTGGTCTGAACTTCCGGCAAGTGGAGCGTGAATCCGCCGACGCTTCCCCGCTCATTGGACACGGGAGAGACTGCCTCGAACACCGTCACGCCGATGAACGCCGACGTCTCCAGCCGGACGTCCAGCGTGACGTACCGGCGATCCGCACTGATCCATCCGCGAATCGAAAGCTCTCGCCCGAACATCCGCGGGGACACCTGCGGTTGGACGACCGCGACGCCGGACGCGACCACGGCGCTGCCGCTGCCGACAAAGTTCTGCTGCGCGCCGTCGGAGATCGTCGCGAACTGGGTCTCGGCGTTCGGGATCACCAGCCTCGGCGCCTCGAGCACGGTGGCGCGTCGGTCCGCCTGCGTCGCCCGGATCAGGAAGTCGACCTGCAGATTGTCCAGGAAACTCCCGAAGATCTGCATCGCCGGGGAATCGGCTACCCGGTCACCCCAACTGCCCGGGATGCCGGTGGCCGAGGGTGCCACGAGCCCCAGGGTGTTCTGCGTGATCGGAAGAGGCGTGGTGTTGCCGGATTGCGGGAGGATCGAGCCCACGGGGGGGACGAGCCCCGCCTGCTGGTAGGGCTGCATCGGGACACCCGCTCCGCTAGACATCGTCGAGCCTAATCCTCCTGGAACATTCGGGATGAAGCCGGCGCGGGTGAGCTCCCTGGGAATGAGAATCTGGGCCCCCGAGGAGGGATCAACCATCGGGGTGCCCTGCGACGTGAGGGCGTTGTCCCACCCCGCATTGCCGCTGTTCAGCACCACGTCCAGGTCGACCCCCGTCTCTTCCAGGAAGTTCGTCGTGATCGTCAGGAAACGCCCCTCGACGGAAATCGCCATCCGCTTGGCCTCGCGGAGCTGACGGAGCAGGTCCATCATTTGCTCGTGTGCGTCGGCCGTCTGCGTGACGATCAACTGCCCGTTCAACTCGGCAATCGCGCCGATGTCGCCCCCGCCTTCGCGCCACGTGTCCGGGTTGATGGTCTCACGCAACAGCTCGAGGATCTCGTCGACGAGGTCCTCACGCGTGGTATCGCCGCCGCCGCCACCACCGCCGCCGCCCCTCATTCCACCACCGCCGCGGCCGCCCATCATGCCGCCGCCGCCACGGCCGCCCATCATGCCGCCG
>CAYMME010000035.1:0-28779 GCA_964391465.1 uncultured Planctomycetales bacterium | reverse complement strand
CGTACCAGCGGATGCGGCAGATGTCGAACACGGCTCGTGGTCCGTCCCGGAGCATGGAGACGCTGCTGTTGTCCGCATGGTTCCACTGGACGGGCACTTCACGGAGGCGCAGGTTGAGCTTGCGGGCCGCGAGGTAGAGCAACTCGACATCGAACGCGAACCCATCCAGACGTTGCATCGTGAAGGCCGGAGCGATGGCCTCGCGACGAAACGCCTTGAAGCCGCACTGGGTGTCGCGAATCGCCAGGCCGGTCAGGCTGCGAACGATGAGATTGAAGAGCTTGCCGCCGTTCTCACGGAATGCGGACTGATGCACGCCGATCAGCGAGCGATCGAGGGCGCGGGACCCGACGGTTACGTCGTACGTGCCTTCGACGATTGGCTGGATCAGCCGCGGGGCCTCCGTGATTGGGGCGGAAAGATCGGCGTCGGTGAACATCACGATCTCGCCGCGGGCATGCGCGAAGCCGGTGCGGACACTCGCCCCTTTGCCCCGGTTGCCCTCATGACGGATGAGCTGTAGGGGCGGATCGTTCCCGCCCGCGCGGTCGCGGACTGCGGCTACGATCGCGGCTGTCGTGTCGACCGACCCGTCGTCTACGACGATGATGTCCGCTCCACCGGAGTACGCGCGGGCGAACTGCATGATCTGGTCGAGCGAGGCGCGGATACACGCCTCTTCGTTGTAAGCTGGGACGACGATCGAGAGGGATGCGTTCATTGCGTCGCGTCTGGTTCCGAGGTCAGGGTCGGCGCCACTGGTGCGGTCGGTCGGCGTTGCAGCGCCGTCTTTGCGTACTTGACCGGCGATCGTCGACGCGGCGAGCAAGACGAGGCATGCCCCGGCGAGCAGGCGACCAAAACGAAACGGCAGCGGCTCGAAGCGGAACTCGACCTCGTGCTTACCGGGCGGCACCGACACGCCGCGAAAGATCCCGTCGGCGATCACGATCTCGGTTCGGTCACCGTCCACGTACGCGCTCCAGCCCGGATAGTACACGTCGCAGAGTACGAGCAGTCGGCGATGGTCGGACGCGGTCTGCAACTTGACGGAGGACGCGCCATAGTGCGTGATCGTGGCGGCTTTTGGCTCTTCCGTGGTGGGGCCATCGACGAGTCGCGCAACCTCTGGCGCATCGTTGCCGACGGGCTGCACCGTTGCCGTCTTCCTGACGTCGACCTCGCGGCGTTTCAGCCGCTCGATGGCCTGCTCGACGGAGTCGACGGGCTCGATCTGTCCAACGAGGAAGGCGCGAGGCATCGCCTTCTCTTCGCGGATGCGATAGAGCCGCACGCGACCCTCACGCGCGATCGGCTCCCAATCAGGGTGCCTGAACGACCGGGTCGCGAGCACGTAGCGGATGTTGAGCAAGGGCAGCAGCGGTGAGTTCAGTGCCGGCTTGCGCTCGAACGTCATGATGATGTTGTACGGCAGATGCTTCTGGTACTCGATCGCGCCCAGGAAGGCCGCATAGTCGCTGAGGATGATGGAGTCGTACCCGCCCACGTCCTGGAGCCCGTAGAGCGTCGGCAGGTTGGGGTGGAGCACCTGCGCCGGACCATAGCGGGCGATGCGGAACAGTCCGTCGTCCTGCTCAAGCCGCTCGAGGATCTCGGACCTGGCTTCCAGCAGCTTCGGATCGGCATGCGTGTTGAAGGCGTAGGTGGCCTGACCGAGGTCGACGGCGACGAGTGTGATGCAGGCAACCGAGGCGATCGTCGCGCCGCGCGGTCCCCACGCCCGCCAGTGGCAGAGGCCGGCGCACACGGTTGCGGCAAGACAGAAGACGGCGAAGCGCAGGCCGTTGGTCCACAACAGCCCGGCCAGGTCGGCCGAATCCTTGAACACGCTGGCTGCGAGTTTGTTCGCCGCGAGGAGACTGTCCGCCAGACGCTCGACCGGTCCCGGTGCGAACAGGAGCACGAGCACGATTGCGAGAACGACAGCCGAAACGACTGCCGCCGCCCCGGCAACGACGCGCGAGACCCGCCCGACGGGGCGGTGGAGGTGGTCGTGCCAGTGCTGTGCTCCGACGGCGGCGAGGTAGCACCCGGAGAAGACCACGAGGTACATCCACCGGAACGGCGTGCGGACCTGCTCGGCCCCGGGCACGAGGTGGTAGAAGAGGGTGTAGATGGGCGTGCCTACGGCAAAGGCGAGGGCCACCGCCAGCAGGAACCAGAAGAACCATTTCTCTCGGTTCGCAGCGCGGATTCCGGCCAGCGCCAGCGCCAGCGGAACCACTCCGAAGTAGAACCCGACCGAAACGTAGTTCTTGCCCACCGCGCTGTCGCCGAAGTAGTAGGAATCCGCGTTGTTGCGCGCCTTGATCGGATGCCACGTTCGGGTCCGCAGATCGAAGGCCTCGTGCTTGGCGGGGTTGCCCAGGGCGTCGGGGATGACCAGATTCAGCATCTCGTGCCCTTCGAGGGCGGCGCGGACTGCCGTCTGGTAATCGCCTTGTCCGGCGCGGATGTTGCGCTGCATGACCTCGAAGAACGGCAGCAGTTGCGGGGCCGCGATCACGGCAGCCAGGATGCAGACGGCGATCGTCTTGCCGAGGTAGACGCCGCACAATCGCACGGCCCGGTAGCGGACGGCGAGCCGGATGCATTGCGCGATCGCATACAGCCCGCAGGCGATGAACGCGTAGAACGCGATCTCGTAGAACCCGGACAGAATCGGTTGGGCGAAGAGTAGCGCGCCGAGGCCGATGCCGCCCAGCTTTCGCTCAAGCGGCCGCGGTTCGGCCATTGCGTAGACCCAAAGCAGCATGAGCGGCAACCAGATCGCGGAACCGATGAACATCGGCCAGATGAAGCGAACGGCGAGCAAGCCGCTCATGGCGAAGACGACCCCGCCCACGGCGGCCCCGAACGGGCCGATCTCGATCCGGCGGAAGAACAGGTAGGTGAACAGGCCGCCGAGGAAGAGATGGAGCCAGGTGAAGACCACGTACGCTTGCGGCAGCGGCACCAGCAGGAAGATCAGGTTGAGTGGGTAGAACGTCGAGGCTTGGCCGGTCGTGTACAGCGGGTGGCCGCAGAAGGTGTACGGGTTCCACAGCGGCAGATCGCCGGCAGCGAGAGCCTCACGCTGGAACAGTTTCCAGGTGTAGTTTTCGACGAGCACATCGCCGATCAGAGCGTTGTGGATCGGAGCGTCGGTCTCGGGCGTGTGCGGCGGGTTGTGGGTGAGGATGTCGAGCGGCAGGAGGACCTTGCCGCCGAAAACGGACGGCCACAGCCAGACCGTCAGCGCGACGGCCAGGAACAACGCGAAACGCGGCAGAGTCCACTTCACCCGGACAGATCCCACAAGGCGAACGCGCACCGCAGCGCGGTGGCGGCCTCCCCCGCCCGAGGATCAGTGTACGGCATCACGTGGGTTTTCGCGCGGGGTGCGTTCGTCTGACCCGCAGAGTGGGCGACATGCAGCAATCGCGAGCCGGGTGCCACGGGCAGCTCGCCTGCCCGTGCTCTTGCTGTTCGTGGGCACTGGCGGACGGGCCGCCTGGCACCCGTGGCAGGCTACGCCCGCACGCGGTCGGCCAGGGCGCGGTTGATGCGCTCGAGGGCCTCGTCGATTTCGGCCGGGCTCTGGAACCCGATGACGACTGCGTCGATCCAGTCTTGGTGCATGGCGTACTGAATCGACCGCTCTCGGTCGGCGGCGTCGGTGAAGTCCCCGTTGCCGATGATCTTCATGCCGATGACGCCGCGGCCGGCCTCGTGGATCTTCCGGATGTTCGTGACCGCGGCGGGCACGTTGCCCGGCTCATCCCACTCGCCGGTCGTGCCGTCCGTGTGCTTGCCCTGCGGGTTGACCCGGCAGAGATTGACCTCGCACCACTGGCAGCCGGCGACGCCCTCGAGTCCGGGCAACCCGTGGCACGACGCCCCGTGGCCGCGAATCCACTTGCGCTGCTTGGCTTCGGACAGGCCGTCGCACATGGCTTTGAACTCGTCGGCCCAGGTCGTCGTCTTGACGCAGTGCACGAGGACCGAATCGATGTAGTCCGTGCCGAGTACCTTGCGTTGGCGGTCGACCTCGGCCAGTGCGTCGGGATGGTCCTTGGGTCGGATCTTCGACTGGATGTAGAGCTTCTCGCGCGGCAGGTCCTTCAGCGGCGCGGCGAGCATCCCGTGCGTGGCGTAGCTCTCGGCGGTGTCGATGTAGCGCACGCCGTTGTCGAACGCATAGCGCACGAGTCGGTCGAAGCCTTCTTGGCCCAGCTTCTTCTGCACGCTTCCGCCGTTCGAGCCGGTGCCCATGCCCAGCCGCGGAATCTTCAGGCCGGTCTTGCCCAGCGGCACCCAGTCGGTCGCCGTCAGCTTGCGTTGCGCGACACCCTGTGACGACCCGCCATCGAGCGTGGCGCATCCGGGCACGGCAACGGTTGCCACCGCACCGGCCACAGCCGTCTTGAGAAACTGCCTTCGCGTATAGTCGGACATGAGTCACCTCCGCTGTACAGCCCGCCGGTTTGCACGCATGATACGTGACGCATGGTGGAACGGGAAGCGAAATCGACTGCCGGCGGTGCACGCAACGGCGGGTGCCCCATCCTTCGCGGCAGTATGCGAAGGGTGGGGGACCGATCGAGGGCCCACATGATGCTGACGCGAGCGGCCCGCATTCTGTCCCCCACCCCTGACAAACCCCGGCGTACGCCGGGATCAGGGATGGGGCCCCCGGCTTGGTGACGAACGGAGGTTCACTTGCGCGATCGAGCGTTGTGTATCGTTTTGACGGCGCTGCTGTCTGTCACGGCCGCATCGGCGCGGGCCGAGGATTGGCCGCGGTGGCGGGGGCCGCGCGGGGACGGTACGTGGAACGCGCCGAAGCTGTCCGAACAGTGGCCGGCTGCCGGGCTCCGGCGCGTCTGGCGGCAGGCGATCGGCGGGGGGCACGCTGGGGTAACTGTTGCGAACGGACGCGTCTATACGATGGATCGTCCTACGAAGGACGCCGACGAGGAACGCGTCCTCTGCTTCGACGCGGCGACCGGGAAGCCGCTCTGGACGCACGCTTACGGCGCCCGCTACGGCGACATGGACCACGACAACGGGCCCCGGGCGGCCCCGACCGTTGCCGCCGGGCGCGTCTACACACTCGGTGCGGTTGGGCACGTGCACTGCATCGACGCGGGAACCGGGAAGGTCGTCTGGGCGAAGGAAATGGTGCGCGAGCACCAAGCCCGCGTGCCGAAGTGGGGCCTCGCCGCCTCGCCGCTGATCGACGGAAATCGAGTCATCGTTCACACCGGGGCCGAGCCGGACGGCTGCGTGATGGCGTTGGACTTGTGGACCGGCAAGGAGATCTGGCGCAGTCTTCCCGACTCGGCCGGGTATGCGACGCCGGTGCGGATCGATAGCGAAAGCGGGCCACAGCTCATCGTCTGGACGCCGGAGAACGTGCACGGCCTCGATCCGGAGACGGGCAAGCCGTACTGGAGTGTGCCTTACAAGTCGAGGCTGGGCGTCTCCATCGCTACGCCGATCCTTCGAGAGGGCATCGTGCTCGTTAGCGGGTACTGGGACGGCACGAAAGCCATCCGGCTGGGGCCTTCGCCGACCGACGCGAAACTGATCTGGGAAGAAAACCGCCACCTTCGCGGGCTGATGTCCCAGCCGCTGTACCGCGACGGGCACGTGTACCTGCTCGACAAGCGCGAAGGGCTGGTCTGCTTCGAGTTGGCGACCGGTCGGAAGCTGTGGGACGACGGCAACCGGATGACGCCCCGGGATCGCAACCCGCAGGCCACCATGGTCTGGCTCGGTGATGCCGACCGCGCGATCATCCTGAACGCCGAGGGCGAGCTGATCCTGGCCCGACTGAACCCGATCGGATACCAAGAGCAATCGCGCACGAAGATCATCGGCCGTACGTGGGCCCACCCCGCGTACGCCGGTACGAACGTGTACGCCCGCGATGATCATGAACTCGTCTGTGTGTCGCTCGTGGAGGAGAAGCCATAGGAGCCCGTCATCATCGAAACGGCAAGTTGGGTGGCCCGTGGCTTCAGCCGCGGGGGACGTGATTTCTGAACTCGGATTCGCGTCGGACTGCCCAGCGGTGGTCAGCAAGGACAGGACGTGATTCTGTGCAGCACACCACAACTCGTCGCCTGGACCCCGGATCTTTCTCGTTCGGGTCAGCAGTCAGTACGCTGGACGAAGTTCGTGCACGAGGAAGTGGTATTGTCCAACTCACTCGAGTGGGTGGAGTGGAGCCAAACCCCCGTCCAAGTGCTCCTGTGCGAAGAGTGCGGCTGCACGGGTTGTTCAACAGGCGGCTACGCAACCGTCTCCAGACTTGGCGACCATTTGCTTTGGACCAGACCTTGTTTGGGGGAACGAGACGAGTCTGAGCGAACACTGTACGAGGTTGCGCCGCCCATTCAGCACCACGGGGCGGTGGTCGTCCCCGCCGGCGCCTGGAATCAATGCGGCGAAGCAGTAGCGAGTTTACCCCGTGCGGATGCCTTCCCGCGCACTCGGCGCCTCGATCTTGCCGATGCTTGGCTCCTGGAAAGCCGGGCTGCGACGCAGGTCGACTCACTCAAAGAGCTTGAGCCAGCTTTGCGGGAGCGGATACTGGCGGCCGAAACGCTGGGGACTGACGACGCCCTTGAGAGGGTTTCGCGTTTCGTCTCTTGGTTGCAGGCGGAGCCCGAAGTCGCAGTTGACGGCGTCATCAGACCCATTGCTGAGACTGCAGCACGGATCGAGAGGCTGTACCTGGATGCCCCTCCGCGCGCCGCAGGATGGGCGGCATTGACCGTCGGCGCCGAGATGACGTTGCCGCTTGGGCCGCAATGGGTTGTGCAAATCGATGCGAAATCGTCGTAACGAGAACTTGCGGTTGGGTGCCCCGCCTCTTGAGAGGTCGGGAACACGATTCGCAAACGCACAATCGCGCCCACCGCGGCTGAAGCCGCGGGTCACCCACAGGGCCGAAACCCGCGAATTGGAGAGTCGATGCACGCTTGCCTGATGATACTGCTCGTGACCAGCGCGCCGGCGAAGCCCGTCGACATGGACCTACTCGTCGTAGGAGGATCGGAGTCGGCGGTCGCCGCCGCCGTGCAGGCAGCGCGCCTGGGCGTACCGTCGATCGCTCTGGTCAATGATATCGATTGGCTTGGGGGGCAGTTCACGGCTGAAGGGCTTTGCGCGGTCGACGAGTGGACCATCTACAAGGGCAAACGCGTGCCGTTTCCCCGCAGCGGCATGTTCCTCGAGATCATGGACCGCATCGAAGCTCACGCGCGGGACAAGTACGGCCTCGCCCGGCCCGGGAACTCGTTCTGCGCGTGGACAACCTGCGAGCCGCACGCCACCGAGCGGCTGTTTCGCAACCTGATCGCCCCGTACTTGAAGGCGAACGGCGGACCCATTCGGCTGTTCGAGAACCACATCCCGGTGCAAGTGCAGGTCAAGGACGGGGCCGTGCGTGGGGTGACGTTTCGCTCGACGGGCAACGCGAGCGAGCGGCTGGTGGTACGAGCGAAGCTGGTCATCGATGCGTCCGACTGGGGCGATGTCGTTCGGCTTAGTGGGGCGGCGTACATGGTCGGGCCCGACCTGCGCTCGCGCTTCGGCGAGCCCGGCGCTCCGACCGACCGCAAGAAGGTCCGGCCGAACGAGATGAACCCCATTACCTACTGCATGGTCCTGCGCGAGAGCGACACGCCCGCCGTGATCGACAAGCCTCCGTACTACGACGTGCGGAAGTACTTTGGGGCGACCATCGCGACGCGGGACGAATACAAGCAGGTCGGCTGGCCCAAGGGCACGATGGGTCCGTTCGCCCCGGCTTGGCGGGACAGCACCATGGCGAACGGTCCGTACGGCGAGACGCCGTCGGTCTACACGCACCGCCGCCTCGTCGACCGGCGGCACAACAGCCTCACGGCCGGCAGCGAAGTGATCCTCGTCAACTGGCCGTTGCAGGACTATCCGACGTACAACTTCCCCAAGTACGTCGTCGACCAACTCGAAGTCAACGAGCCGGGGGCGTCGAAGAAGAACCTCGTCGACATGACGCCGCAGCAGCGTGAACTCGTGTTTCGTGACGCGCGGCACCACGCCCTGGGCATGCTGTATCATTTGCAGACGACCGTGCACGACAAGCAGCCGGATCAGGCCGTTTCGTTCCGCAACATGAAGCTCACCGACGAGTTCGACACGCCCGATCGCATGCCGCTCAAGCCCTACATTCGCGAAGGGCTCCGCACCGAGGCGCTGTATGTGCTGCGCGAGCAGGACATCCGCGATACCGACGGCGTCCAGTCGTGGGCCGATCACATGGTGCCCGACAATCTCTTCGGCTATCAGTTCAACATTGACTTCCACCCGACCCGGCGCATCTTCCTCGGCGGCGACAACACCGGCCCGTGGGCACACATCCATTCGAGCTACCGCAACTGGGGCACGCACACCGATCGGGCGGGCTTTCCGCTCCGCAGCCTCGTACCGGTCAAGACCGACGGTCTGCTCGTAGCGGGCAAGAACCTGGGCTACACGAGCATTGTCTCATCGGCCGTGCGACTGCACGGGCACGGCATGCTCGCCGGACAGGCGTCCGGGACGATCGCGGCCGTGTGCCTGCGCGACGGCATCCGCCCGCGCGACGTCGCGAAGGGCTTCGCTCGCGTGCGCCGGGTCCAAACGCTGCTCGTCAGTCCGCCCGTTGATTCGCGCACGGGCGAGAAGGTGCCCGGCGTACTGCTCTGGCCCTACCACGACCTGCCGCCCGACGCCGACTGCTTCGTGGCCGCCAATCAGTTGGCCATCCGCGCGATTCTTCCGGGCGATCCGGGGCTCCAGGACTTCCAGCCCGACCGCCCCGTGACTCGCCGCGAAGTCGCGCGGGCGGTGACCCTCGCCGCCCTGAGCGTCGGCCGCTACGACGACTACGACTACGCTACGAACGCAGGCGCCGCAGCCTTCCGCGATGTGGATGTGCTCGACCCCGACTACGCCGCCGTCGAGTCACTTGCCCGATGGAAACTGCTGCCGGTGGAGCCGCGCTTCCATCCCGATCGCCCGTCCGGCGCCGCCACGGTCCGCGCGCTCTTCAAGGCCCTGAGTTGGCCGACGACCGCGCTCCCGCCGCAGGGGGCCGCTTCGGGCAATGGAGTGACCCGCTCCCAGTTCGTCGTCGCTCTGTGGGCGGCCATCGGTGAAGAAGCGGAGCGGACGCGCCGGCCTGGTGCGGCGTATCTGACGCCCGGTCACGATAGCGACGAAGACGGGCTATCTGATCTCGACGACGCATTGCCGTTCGATCGCGACAACGACAGTCTGCCCGACATCCTCGATCCTGACGGCAACAACGACGGCGTCGCCGACCGCGTGCGGCTCGACCCGTCGACGCTCCGGCGATTCAACTTCACCGGTCGCGGCTCGAAGCCGGTGGGCGGCTACGTGAACGATCACGGCCTGAAGTTCGAAGTCGATCGCGGATTCGGCTGGACTGCCGACATCTCAGCCAACAACCGCCGGCGCGGGAAAGACGCCGATCCGGCACGCGACACGTTCCTCTTCACGCGGAAGACCGACCGCTGGGAATGCGTCGTAGAGAACGGACGGTACCGAGTAACGATCTGCGTCGGCGACGCGGGCCACGACCAACCCGGCCAGGTCGTAACGGTCGAAGGTATCGCCGCGGCTCGCGGTCAGGACACGAAGGCCGGTCAGTTCTACACCAATACGGTGGCGGTTGACGTAACGGACGGACGGTTGACAGTCGACATGGGCACCGAGGCCCCCAAGCTCAACACGTGTCTCAATTGGCTGCGGATCATGTCCGTGACGGGGAATGACGAATGACGAAAGGTAACACTTCAGCCACCTGCAACTGAATTAGAGCCATCGCTTGCGGCGTTGTCCGCACTGCGACGGCCGCTGGCCGGTACTGCTCGACATTGCCGAAGCACTTCCTAGAGGTTTTCCGCAGGCATCGCCGTTTCGGCGTCGGCGGCGTTGTGCGCCCTGGCCGTGTGATCTCCGGAGCCGCGGGACGACGAGCCGTGCCGGCAGGACGAGCACTGAACAGATCTGACGCCTCGTGACGACTCGGTCACTTTCTCGAAAGGACGGTAACAATGGAGCAACAAGAACGAGAATCGAAACGCAGCCGCACTTGGATCGGCGTGCTGATCGCTGCGACCGTGCTGTGTGTCCTTCTCACAGGGGATTCACCGCACGTGGGCTCGGGGCTGATCGCGGCAGCGATCTGTCTTGTGGGGGCGGCGATGGTGTCGACGTTGTCGAGGAAATGAAAGGATGGTGACCGATGGACGTGCGAGGATCGAGCGGAAACGGGCGAAGTTGGTGGCTGCCGCTGCTCTTCTGTGCGGTCGGCCTGGTGCTCGGGCACCTGAGCACGACCTTCAGCCGGCCGGCCGAGGCCCAGGCACGAACTGCCGGCGTCAAATGCGTCGGCGTGACCGCCGTGCAGGATCAACGCATATTCGTTGTGTTCCGGGCCTTCGAGGACGGTAGCGTGGAGGCCCACAAGGCCCCGCACTCCGCCAACGTGCCGATCTCGAAATGGACGCGGCTGCCACTCCGGTGAGAAGCACGTGGGGTAAACGGACGCCGCCAATGGAACCCTCGGCGGTCATGGCCTGGCGTGTCTTGGCGGCCGCCGACTGTTCGGGTATACTCCAGATATGAATCCGGAAACACTCGCGGCTGAGCTCGAGCGCGATCCGTTCATCCCGTTGCGACTCCATCTCGCCGACGGCCGAACCGTCGACATCCTGAATCCGGGTTTGTGCTACATCGCCCGCCTGGGTTTGTACGTGTTCCGTGTCGGTCGGCCGCATGCTGCACTTGCGGAAGACGTGCAGGTGATCTCCCTTCGGCACATCGTGTCGGTGGAAACCCAGGAGCCCACGCGGCCGGGGTAACCATCCCGGTGTGCTCGCTGCCTTTTGGTCGCATGCCCGGCGGGCGAGAGACGAGCCGTGTCTCTGTCGTCCCTCCCGTGCGGGCAGCATCATCCAGTCAGGGGAGCCTGTCGTTCCCGGATGCCGGTCATTCCCATCATTCCCACCGCAGTCGGCGGCGGGGCCCGGAAATCGCGTTCGTATCCCGCAACCGCGACGATAGCCGTTGCGGGAGCGGTGCGCGGGGTGGCCGTCGCAGTCGGTCCCGATCCGGCATGAGGCCGGGGTGCCCCATTCCGGTCGATCCGGCGCCTTCGCCCCTGGGTGACAAACCCGAGAGACGAGTCGTTCACGAAGCTGCCGAGGCGCTAGCCGAGAGTCAGGTATTTCACAGGTAGATCGAGGTCGCGTTTGCAGCGACGCGGACCCGATCCGGACGGAGAATGAGCGATGTCACATTACGTCGCAGAGCCTTGCGTCAAGTGCAAGTACACGGATTGTGTCGCCGTATGCCCCGTGGACTGCTTCCACGAAGGCGAGAACATGTTGGTCATCGATCCCGAGACGTGCATCGACTGCGGTCTATGCGTGGACGAGTGCCCGGTCCGCGCCATCTTCCCGGAAGAAGAGCTGCCGGAAGAGTGGGCCGAGTATGCGGAGCTGAATGCGCGGCTGGCGGCGGAGTGGCCGGTGATCGACGCGCAGAAGGACCCGCTCCCCACCGCCGACGAATTCAAAGAGGTCGCGAAGAAGCGCGAAATGCTCAGCGAGAAGCCCGTCGGGTAACCGCCGACCCGCTTCGCACCGGCCAGGTCGTCGCCCCGGGCACGGGGTCCGTTAGAAGAAGGCCCCGAACCGGACGCAGTGCAAACGGCCGCGTGTAGGCCTGCCGAACCGGGTATCGTCTTGCTTCGGAGCGACTTCGGCTCGACGTCTTTTCGGCAGTCGCCGCTGGTGTTAGCGCGCCCCATCTCGTCGTAACCTGCGCAGCCTCATACGCACCGCTCTTGACTTGCGGTGGCTACCGACGTACAGGGCCGCGAAGCGACGCGGCCGGTGGCCGCTGCCGCGTGTCAAGGTTTCGGGACCCGTGTGGCGCGAGTCGGCAAGAAGCGACAGAGATGGCAAGGGAGGTTGTGCGCGTGCAAGACCATGATGCTGACCGGGCAGAGACGCAGGAATGGCTCGACGCTTTCGACGACGTGCTGCACCGAGAGGGCCCGGAGCGTGCCGGATACCTGCTGACCCAGTTGCGCGATCGTGCGGCCGGCAAGGGTGTCGCTCTTCCGTATGCAGCGAACACGCCCTACATCAACACGATTCCCCTCGATCGGCAGCCCCGCTACCCGGGCAGCCGGGAAATCGAGCGGCGAATCAAGGCGATCATCCGCTGGAACGCCATGGCGATGGTCGTGCGGGCCAATGCCGCTTCTCCCGGCATCGGTGGACACATCTCCACCTACGCCTCGGCGGCCACGCTCCTCGAGGTCGGATTCCAGCACTTCTTCCGGGCCAAGGGAGAGGACTTTTCGGGCGACCAGATCTACTTCCAGGGTCACGCGTCACCCGGCGTCTACGCGCGGGCGTTCCTCGAAGGACGCCTCACCGAGCAGCAGCTCGAGAACTTCCGTCGCGAACTCGCCCCCTCGGGTGGACTGTCGTCGTATCCTCACCCGTGGCTGATGCAGACCTTCTGGGAGTTTCCCACGGTCTCGATGGGCTTGGCCCCCATCATGGCCATCTACCAGGCCCGCTTCAATCGCTACCTTCACGATCGCGGGATCAAGGACACGTCCGGCTCGCACGTCTGGTGCTTCGTCGGCGACGGTGAGAGCGACGAGCCGGAGACGCTCGGGGCCATCACCCTCGCGTCGCGCGAGCAGCTCGACAACCTGATTTTCGTCGTGAACTGCAATCTCCAGCGACTCGACGGGCCCGTGCGGGGCAACGGCAAGATCATCCAAGAGCTGGAAGCGGCGTTCCGAGGGGCCGGCTGGAACGCGATCAAGGTCATCTGGGGCGACGACTGGGACCCGCTGCTCGCCCGCGACGAGACCGGCGAACTTGTCGCGCGCATGGGCGAAGTGGTCGACGGTCAGTATCAGAAGTACTCGGTCGAGTCGGGGGCCTACACGCGCGAGCACTTCTTCGGGACCTCGCCCACACTGCGGAAACTGGCCGAGTCGCTCTCCGACGAACAGATCCGCAGGATGCGGCGCGGCGGGCACGACCCCGAGAAGGTGTACGCGGCCTACGAGGCAGCCGTGAACCACACCGGGGCCCCGAGCGTCATCCTGGCCAAGACCATCAAGGGTTACGGGCTCGGCGAGGCCGGCGAAGGTCGCAACATCACCCACCAGCAGAAGAAGCTCAACGAGGAAGAGCTGCGGGAGTTCCGCAGCCGGTTCGGCATCCCAATCTCCGACGACGACCTCACCACAGGGATTCCGTTTCACCGTTTCCCCGATGACAGTCCGGAGATGCGCTATCTACACGAGCGGCGCAAAGCCCTCGGCGGTTACGTGCCCGGGCGACCGATGGTGCCCATGCCCGTGGAAGCGCCGCCGCTCGACGCGTTCAAGGAGTTCCTGGGCGGCAGCGACGGCCGTGAGGTCGCGACGACCATGGCCGCGGTGCGAATGCTCAGCCGCCTTCTGCGCGATCCCAAGATCGGCAAGCTCCTCGTCCCGATTGTGCCCGACGAGGCCCGCACGTTCGGGATGGACGCGCTGTTCAGGCAATGCGGCATTTACTCCCACGTCGGTCAGCTCTACGAGCCGGTCGACGCGGAAACCGTCCTTTACTACCACGAGGCAAAGAACGGACAGATCCTCGAGGAGGGCATCACCGAAGCCGGTTCGATCGCGTCGTTCATCGCGGCCGGCACTGCGTACGCCACGCACGGGATCAACATGATTCCGGTGTTCATCTTCTACTCGATGTTCGGCTTCCAGCGCATCGGCGACCAGATCTGGGCGGCTGCGGACGCCCGGGCCAAGGGGTTCCTGCTCGGCGGCACCGCGGGACGCACCACCCTCGCCGGCGAGGGCTTGCAGCACCAGGACGGCCACAGCCATCTGCTCGCGACCACCGTGCCCAACCTCCTGGCTTACGATCCGGCCTACGCCTACGAGATTGCCGTGCTGCTCCAGGACGGCATCCGCCGCATGTATCGCGCTCAAGAGTCGGTCTTCTACTACATCACGCTCGGAAACGAGCCTTACCCGATGCCCGCGATGCCCGCTGACGCGGCCGAGGGGATTCTGCGCGGGATGCACCCTGTGAGCCGCCGGGAGACCGAGGCCGACCGCCCGCACGTACAGCTTCTCGGCAGCGGAGCGATTCTTCGCGAAGTGATGCGGGCACAGGAGTTGCTCGCCGACCGCTTCGGCATCGGCAGCGACGCCTGGAGCGTGACGAGCTACAAGGAACTACGTCGTGACGCCATGGCCGCCGAACGCTGGAACCGGCTGCATCCGACCGAGACGCCGCGCACCAGCTACCTCGAGCGGACGCTGGAAGGCACGTCGGGGCCGTTCATCGCTGCGACCGACTACATGCGGCTCGTCCCGGAGCAGATCGGCCCCTGGGTACCGGGGCGATTCGTGACAATGGGCACCGACGGCTTCGGACGCAGTGACGCTCGGTCCGACCTGCGTCGGTTCTTCGAAGTTGATGCGGAGTGCGTTACCATTGCCGCCCTCCAGGCCTTGCGTGCCGAAGGCCGTATTGATGCGGAGACGGTGGCGAAGGCGATCGCCGATTTCGGGATCGACCCAGAGAAGCCCGACCCCGTTGCAGTATGAGCCGAGGCGCGCAACACTAGGATCCGCGACCCAGCAAGACGGAGTGGACTGCCGATGGCAATCGAATTCAAGCTGCCCGAACTCGGTGAAAACATCGAAGCGGGAGAGCTGGTGGCCGTCCTCGTCGAGGAAGGGGCGGTCGTTGAATCGGGACAGCACGTCATCGAGATCGAGACGGACAAGGCCGTTGTCGAGGTGCCCTGCCCCCATGCCGGCCGCGTCGCGAAGCTGCACGTGAAGACCGGCGATCGCGTTCCCGTCGGCGCCCTGCTGCTCACGCTCGAAGGTGACGGTCAGGCACCGGCCAGAGCGGACGCCGATCGGAGCACCCAGCCGGCGCCAGAGGCCCCACCGAAGAGACAGCCACCGCCGCCGGCGCCCGTCGAAGAGAAGGCGTCCGAACCGACTGCGCCCGTCGCACCGGCAGCGACCGAGGCGGCGAGCGCCTCCGTCAGCACAGAGGCAGCGAGTGCCGACCTGCCTCCGGTGCCGGCCGGGCCGGCCGTGCGCCGGCTCGCCCGAGAGTTGGGTGTCGACCTGACTCTTGTGCGCGGCACCGCTCGGGCGGGACGCATCACCACCGAGGATGTCCAGACGTTCGTGCGGCAACGCATGTCCGAACCCGGGGTTCGGCCGGAGGCCACCGCCGCGCCCCTGCCCGACTTCTCACAGTGGGGGCCGATCGAGCGACGGCGCCTATCGGGCATTCGTCGCAAGACCGCCGAAGCCATGAGCCTCGCCTGGCGCCTCGTGCCTCACGTCACGCAGTACGACACGGCCGACATCACCGAACTCGAAGCCGGGCGCCGACGCTACATGCGGCGACACTCCGACGCGCCGGCCAAGATCACCGTCACGGTCATGGCGGTCCGAGCCGTCGTGGCCGCCCTGAAGGCGTACCCGCACTTCAACGCCAGCTTCGACCCCGACTGCGAAGAACTCATTCTCAAGCAGTACTACAACATTGGCGTCGCGGTCGACACCGAACACGGGCTCCTCGTCCCCGTCATTCGCGACGCCGACCGCCAATCCGTCCTCGAACTGGCGACGGTGCTGGACGAGATGTCCGGGCAGGCACGCGCGCGGAAGCTCGCCCTGGAGCAGTTGCGCGGCGGAACCTTCACCATCTCGAACCTCGGCGGGATCGGCGGCACCGGGTTCTCACCCATCGTGTACTATCCCGAAGTCGCCATCCTGGGAATCGCACGAGGGCGGCAGGAACAGGTGATCGTCAACGGAGTCCCGCAGGTACGTCTGATGCTGCCGCTCAGCCTGTCCTACGACCACCGGGTCATCGACGGTGCCGATGGGGCACGGTTCTTGCGCATGGTGGCGGAGATGCTCTCGGATCCTGTCCGCCTGTGGCTCGATGCGTGAGCGATCCACACGACCACGAAAGGAATTCAATGGCCCACGCTGACGTCTCACAGACGCAAGTGGCAGTGATCGGGGCGGGTCCGGGCGGCTATGCGGCGGCGTTCCTGGCCGCAGACCTCGGCCTCTCCGTGACCCTGGTCACCGCCGAGCCCCGACCCGGCGGTGTGTGTCTGCACCGCGGCTGCATTCCCTCCAAAGCGCTTCTCCACATGGCCCGGTTGATCAACGAGACGCGTGAAGCCCGGCATTTCGGCCTCGCCTTCGCCGAGCCGGAGATCGACCTCGAGCGCATGCGGAACTGGACCCAGAACGATGTCGTCGGTCGGCTCGCGGGCGGAGTCGAGGAGTTGTGTCGACGCCGCAAGGTGAATCTTGTCCACGCGCGGGCGACCTTTGTCGATTCCGAAACGCTTGCCCTGCACGAGAAGGGTGCGTCCGGGGGAGCGCCCCGGAAGCTGCGATACGAGCACGCCATTCTCGCCACGGGGTCGTCGCCTGCGATTCCGGACGTGTTCGACATCGGCGACGCACGCGTCATGGACTCCACGGACGCACTCGAGCTTCCCGAGATACCCGAAACGCTGCTGATCGTCGGCGGCGGTTACATCGGGCTGGAGGTGGGCACCGCGTACGCCGCGCTCGGGGCGCGTGTTACTGTCGTGGAGTTGACGGACGGGCTGCTGCCCGGCGCCGACCGGGATCTCGTCCGCCCTGTGCAGAAACGCCTTCGCGAGCAGTTCGAGGCCATCCACCTCAACACGCGCGTCACGCACCTGTCCGCAACCGACAACGGCGTCACGGCCGCCCTCGACGGCGCCGCGGGCGCGCAGGCGCAGACGTTCGACCGTGTGCTCGTAGCGGTCGGGCGTCGTCCCAACACGCAAGATCTCGGCTTGGAGAACACCCACATCCAGTTGGATGAGAAAGGGTTCGTCGCCGTGACCCGCGAGCAGCGAACCGACGACCCGCATGTCTTCGCGATCGGGGACGTGGCCGGTGAGCCCATGCTCGCCCACAAGGCTTCGCGCGAAGCCAAGGTCGCCGTCGAGGTAATCGCCGGAGAGCCGGCGTCATTCGATAACGTCGCCATCCCCGCCATTGTCTTCACCGATCCCGAGATCGCCTGGTGCGGTCTGACGGAGACCGAGGCCAAGGCTCGCGAGCGCAGCGTGAAGGTGGCCCGCTTCCCCTGGGCCGCCTCCGGGCGAGCCGTAACCCTCGGACGCACCGACGGCTCCACCAAGCTCATCTTCGACCCGGAGACCGAGCGCCTTCTCGGCGTCGGCATCGTGGGCGTCGGCGCCGGTGAACTGATCGCCGAAGGCGTGCTGGCCATCGAGATGGGTGCGGTCGCTCGGGACGTCGCCGACAGCATTCACCCTCACCCGACGCTGACGGAAACCATCGCGGAATCGGCCGAATCGTTCCTTGGCGTGGCGACACACCTCGTGCACGCGGGCAGCAAGAAGCGATGAGACCCGAGCCGCTTCCTCGCTAGTGTGGTGTCTCAGAGTTGGCGAGGCTTGTCTGATCCGAACCGCGCCCGTTAGGAAGCGGCCGCGGTAAGGCGAAGCATTGCCGCTCCCTCACGGTCGCGGTTCGGAAAAAATGCAGTCTGCCCGAGACACTACACTAGGTGTATTCCGGCCCAGGAGACCGCAGGAATCGATATCATTGCGCGGCGGAGGCTCGCCGGAGCATACACCCATGCGAATCGCGATCGGGGGGATATCACACGAGTCGAGCAGCTTCGCGAAGTCTCGTACGACGGTGCGGGACTTCGAGACGGGCTTCGGCCTGTTTCGCGGCGAGGCGATCACCGATCGCTTCCGCGGCACGAACATCTGCACCGGCGGCTTCCTGGCCGGGGCCGAACAGCACGGCTTCGAGCCGGTGCCGCTCTTGTGGGCGTTCGCGTACCCAAGCGGTGTCGTCCGTCAGGCGGACTACGACGCACTGAAGGCGGAATTCCTCGATCGGCTCCGGGCCGCGGAATCGGAGGGAGGACCGGTCGACGGCGCGCTGCTCGACATGCACGGGGCGATGGTGGTGGAAGACATCGCCGACGGCGACGGAGATTTCATCGCGGCCGTGCGCGAGGCGCTCGGGCCGGACCGCCCCATCATCGTGACGTTCGATCTGCACGGGAATCACACCCCGCACCGCGTGGAAGCGGCGGACGCGATCATCGGCTTCGATACCTACCCACACATAGACATGGCCGAGCGCGGACGGGAGGCGGCCGACATGATCGTCGCCACGCTGGGCGGCGAGATCCGTCCGGTGACGGCGATTGAGCAACTACCCTTGTTCTGGAACGCAGCGTGTCAGATCACTTCTCACCCCCCGATGGACGAAGCGATGCGCCGTGTCCACGCACTCGAAGAACGCGAAGGAATCCTGTCGGTGACCCTGGCCACCGGCTTCCCTTGGGCCGACGTGCCCCACGTCGGCGCGTCGGTGGTGGTGGTGGCCGACGGGAATCGCGAATTGGCCCAGGCAACGGCGGACGAGCTTGGCGTGTGGGTATGGGAGAACCGGCAGCGCTGGTACCGCAAGCCGGTGTCCGTCCGCGACGCCTTGGCCGAGGCAGAGCAGATCGGACGGTACCCCATTCTGCTGGCCGACCATGCCGACAACACGGGCGGCGGCGCTCCGGGCGACTCGACCGAGGTCCTTCGCACGTTCCTCGAGTTGAGGCTCCAGGATGCGTTGGTGCTGTACATGGTGGATGTGGATGTGGTCGAGCAGACGCACGGGGCCGGCGCGGGTGCCCGCATCACGGTGGAGCTGGGTGGGAGATCGGATCCGATCCAGGGGCCGCCGATCCGCGCGGGATTCGAGGTGGTGGCCGTCTCCGACGGCCGCTTCCGCTACGACGGACCCATGTACGCCGGGCTCACCGGCGACCTGGGACCGTCGGCGTGGCTTCGCAAAGACGGCGTCTCGGTGGTGGTGGTGACGGCCCGGGAGCAACCCGTCGACATGGCGTTCGCTCGCACGCTGGGTATCGACTGTGCGGCCATGCGCTACATCGGCTTGAAGTCCGCCGTGCACTTCCGCTCGGGCTTCGAGCCCATTGCCGGATCGATTCACAGCGTCGACGCCCAGGCCGTGCACACGCACGATTTCACGCAACTGGAATACCGACAGCGCACGCGGCCCGTCTATCCGGTGGAGATCCCGCCGCGGACGGAATAGCTGCTGGCGCCGTCCCGTCGACGCTGAACGGCATCACGATGTGGCAGGGGTGTCGGGGTCGCACGCGCTGCGTCGATGGACGATGACACCGGCCTTCATGACCAGATCAGTCGTGCCGAGGCAGCGCAAATCGTCGAGCGGATTGCCCCGGACGAGGATCATATCCGCCTGCTTGCCCGTCTCGATGCTGCCGACGTCCGCTTCAACGCCGAGCAGTTCCGCAGCCCGTGATGTGGCCGCACGCAGGGCGTCCATTCTTGACAGCCCGCGCTCGTGCAACAGGACGATCTCGCGCCACAGCATGTCGGGCAGGATGCCGGGCACGCCGCAATCGGTACCGGCCACGACATTGACCCCTTGTCGGATGGCCTCCTCACACGAAGCCCAGTGCGACTCCTGGATATCGAGCATGCGTCGGCGGTAGTCCGGCGCGAGGTCGGGTTGTTCGAGGGTCGCGGCCGTCACCGTCAGCGTAGGCACAAGCGCGGTCCCACAGTCGGCCAGCACGCCAATGGCTTGCGGGTCGGCGAGAAAGGCGTGCTCCACGCTGTCGACGCCAGCGCGGGCCGAGCGAATCACGGAAGTCGAGTTCTGGGCATGGCTGAAGATCCGCAGACCGCGCCGCCGAGCCTCGGCCACGAGTGCCGCGATCTCCTCGGCCGCGAGCTCTTCGACCCCGGCCTCGGCCGCTGTCAGCATGGCCGCCTCGCTGGCCACGATCTTGATCACGTCCGCCCCGTCGCGCATCTGCTCCCGCGCGGCCTTTCTCAGTTCGTCGATGCCGTCCGCCTCGCGCCCGAACACCTGGCCATGTCCGCCCGTGATCGTGACGGCAAGACCCGGAGCCAGGATGCGCGGCCCCGGAATCAGCCCGGATGCGATGCCGTCGCGCAATGCGAAGTTCAACTGGCGAGGCGCGCCCGCGTCGCGCGTCGTGGTGACGCCCGCCTCCAGCGCCGAGCGCGCGTTGCGGGCCCCGCGCAGGATCGTCATCGCATCCGACGCGACACGCACCTGATCGAACGGCGACGACGCCCGCGGGTCGATGAGGTAATGGGCATGGCAATCGATCAGCCCGGGCAACAGAGTACAACCCGCACAGGACACGACGGTGTGTTCACCTGGCGACCGCGAGTTGGTGTTCTCAATCGCAACGATGCGATCACCCTCGACGACGACATCACAACGATCCCGCGGAACGTCGCGAATCCCGTCGACAAGCCGGCAATCGTGGAAGATCACGCCCATCACGCGCACCTCACTCGATGATCGGAAAGCGGGCGGCCGAGTTCGGCCACGCCTGCGGTGCGTGGTTTCGGTTGGTTCCCCGCACTTGTCAAGCGTTGCGAACTCACGGGAGAATTCCGCTTCCGTTATCACGGCTCCACAGACGCCAAGACTACCTTCCACACCCCCGTCCTGGTATGAGTGACGCGTATGGCTCGACAATCGTCGGACCCCACCCATTCGATTGGCACCGCCGGCATCGTGCGCTACGGCGTGTTGACCGCGTTTTGCGTGGCGGCGTTGGTCGCGTACCTCGGGCGCAACTGCATCGCGGTTGCCGAGAAGACGATTCGCGATGACCTTCAGTTGAGCCTGGAGGAGATGGGCTGGGTGATGGGGGCGTTCTTCATTACCTACGCGGGCTGTCAGCTTCCGGGCGGATGGTTGGGGCACGTCTGGGGCAGCCGGCGGGCAATCACCTTGTACGCCGTCGTCTGGTCGGTGGCGACGGCCATGATGGGGCTCGCCGGAGGGTTCTGGTCTCTGGTCATCGCCCGGGCGATCGGCGGCGCAGCCCAGGCCGGCCTCTTCCCCTGCTCGGCCAGCACGTTCGGATACTGGTTTCCCGCGTCACGGCGGGGGCTGCCCGGCGGCGCGCTGGCGAGCTTTATGTCGATCGGCGGTGCAGTGGCGGTGGCGCTGACCGGGTGGCTGCTCGACCACAAGGTCCCCTGGCCGTGGGTTTTCGTGATTTGCGGCCTCCCCGGCATTCCCTGGGCCGTGTGGTTCTACGTGTGGTTTCGCGACCGACCCGAGCAGCATCGCTCCGTCAACGAAGCCGAACTCCTCGTCATTCGAGAAACCGATTCGGCGCCGTCGGAACAACGGTCCGCCGCAAAGAAACCCGAGCCCGCGCCGTGGCGGGCGCTCTGCACGAGCCCGAGCCTCGGGCTGATCTGCGGCCAGCAGTTCCTGCGCACCTTCGGGTACATCTTCTACGCCAGTTGGTTCCCTACATTCCTGCAGGAGACGCGGGGCGTTCCGCTGGCGAAATCCGGCTACCTGACGATGCTCCCGTTGCTGGCCGTTGTCGTGGGCAGTCCAATCGGCGGTGTGCTCGTCGATTGGATCTGGAAGCGCACCGGCAGTAGACGGCTCAGTCGACAGGGTGTCGCCATGCTGAGCATGCTGGGATGTGGAGGTCTCGTGCTCGCCGCCTATTTCGCACATGACACGATGACGGCGGTGCTGTTGCTCACCGCAGGGTGCTTCATTGCCGCGTTCGGCGGACCGTGCACGTACGCAATCACCATCGACATGGGAGGCGAGCACGTCTCGACGGTGTTCAGCATCATGAACATGACCGGCAACATCGGGGCAGCCGTCTGCCCCGTCGTGGTCGCGTGGTTCGTCGAACTGACGGACGGGAACTGGGCTCTGGTGCTCGTCGGCTTCGCCGTGGTATATGTTGCGGCGGCACTGTGCTGGGGACTGCTGAACCCTGCCGGCACCGTCTATCGAAGGACCTGAGCTGCGGAGGAAACAATGAACTCAGCCGAACGCGTCCTGACCGCGATGCGAAACGAGGAACCGGACCGCGTACCGGTCATTGAGGGCCTCGTCGACGAGAGGATCCGCCGGGCACTCTTTCCCGACGCTTGCGAGGTCGGCGACTTCTGCGAGGCCATCGGGCTGGACGCGGTCTGCTGCGGCCTAGAGTTCCGACTGCGGGACCGGAGCGCACAGGGTCACTACGACGAATGGGGCGTGTTCTACGAGACGACCCCCGAAGCCCTGTTCCATCCCGTGAAGGGCCCGATCGAGACCATCGAGGACATCAAGACCTACGAGCCACCTGCCCCGGAAGCTCCCTGGCGGCTGGGCCTGTTGCCCTCTCTGGTCGAGCGCTTCAAGGGCAAGAAGGCCATCATGGTGCACCACCGCGCCGCCTTCATGTGGTCGGCGTACCTCACGGGTCTGGACAACCTGCTGCTCAGTTTCGCCGCCGACCCCGAATTCGCGCACGCGCTGCTGGACAAGGTGCTCGACGCGAACATCGCCATGATTCGGCGGGCGATCCGCGCCGGAGCCGAGATCATCTCGCTCGGAGACGACTACGCTCACAACCACGGGCCCATGATGTCCCCGGCCCACTTCGAGGAGTTCATCCAGCCGCGCCTGCGCAAGATGATCGACGCAATCCACGAAGGCGGTGCCCTGTGCCTCAAACACAGCGACGGCAACCTGTGGCTGATCCTGGACATGATCCTGGACGCAGAGCCGGACGCACTCAACCCGATCGAACCGGTGGCGGGCATGGACATGGCCGAGGTGAAGGCGCACTGCGGCGACCGCGTGTGCCTGGCCGGCAACATCGACTGCGGCGCGCTGCTCAGTCACGGCACGGTCGAGGACGTCGAGAAGGCAGTGCGTGAGTGCATCGCCGCGGGCGGGCCGGGCGGCGGCATGATCCTTTGCTCGAGCAACAGCATCCACTCGAGCGTCAAGCCGGAGAACTACCTGGCCATGGTGCGGGCCGGACAGAAGTACGGCAAGTATCCGCTGGATATGCAGCTCCTCAGAGGCGAGTCGGCATGAGCGACGTGCTGCGTCAGCACCCGGTCGAGCTCGACCTCGAGGCCGCGGTGGCCAACATCCGCCGGAAGGGTACGCCGTCCCGGGTCTTCTACTTCGAACACGGCGAGGAGCCGCTCACCAAGCAGGCCCTATGCGATCGCTTCGACCTGTGTGCCGGCCTGGACGAGAGCGATCCGCATTTCTCCCTGCGCCGCGAGATCCGCCTCAAGCAGTTCCTCGGGCACGAGTTCATGCGCATCTTCCCGGGCGGCATCGTCTGGCGCGGACTTCCGAGAAGCACCACCGCGCCGCCGCCGGCCGTCGGCCCCATCCAGACCTGGAAGGACTTCGAGGAATACCCCTGGCCGCGAATCGGGGATGTGGACCTGTCGTCGGCCGAGTGGTTCGAACACAACCTCCCCGACGACATCGCCATGACCGCCCTGACCTACCTCTTTCAGCAGGTCTGCAACCTGATTGGCTTCGAGCCGCTGTGCCTCAAGCTCTATGAGGACCGGGACCTGGTGCGCGCGGTCGCGGAGAAGGTCGGCACCTTATACGTTCAGGTTGCCGAGACCCTCTGCGACTTCACGCGCTTCGGCGCGATCAACATCGGCGACGACATGGGCCACAAGACCAGCACGCTGATCCGGCCCGACGACTTGCGCGAGCTGTTCCTCCCCTGGCAACGGCGCGTCATCCGGGCCGCTCACGAGCGAGGCAAACTGGGCTTCTTGCATGTGTGCGGTCAGGTTGAGGCTATCATGGAAGACCTGATCGAAACCGTGGGCATCGACGCCCGGCATTCGACCCAAGACGTGATCGAGCCGATCACGGTCAGCAAGACACGCTGGGGCGACCGCGTCGCCCTGCTCGGCGGCGTCGACGTGGACTTCATCACCCGCGCCCGGCCGGAGCAGGTGGGTCCGTACATCCGCGAGATTCTGGAGGTGTGTGTGCCCGGCGGCGGCTTCGCCCTCGGCGTGGGCAACTGGGTCGCCGACACCATCCCCATCGAGAACTACCTGGCCATGCTGGAAGCGGCCCGAACCTTCGAGTAGAGAGAAGTGAGGAACGAGCCGCGCCGCGTGGCGGATTGCGGCCTCGCGCGGCGGGCACCGTGGGAAGGTCTGGGCATGCAATACACAACTCTCGGATCGACCGACCTGCGCGTGTCGCGCCTTTGCTTGGGCACGGTCTTCCGGAGCGAGGCGGACGAGGCCACCTGCCTCGCCGCGATCGAGGCCGCGATCGAGGCGGGATGTAACTTCATCGATTGCGCCAACGTGTACCGGGACGGATTCTCCGAGCATGTGGTAGGCAAGGCACTCGAGGGTCGGCGCGATCGGCTCGTCGTTTCCACCAAGGTGGGGGCACGTATGGAGGGCGCGCAAACGGGCGGCGGTCTGGGGCGCAAGGAGATTCACGCCTCCTGCGAGGAAAGCCTCAGACGACTGAACACCGACTACGTGGACTTCCTTCTGTGCCACTTCCCCGACCCGGACACGCCAATCGACGAAACGCTCGGAGCGATGGATGCTCTGGTCAAGCAGGGCAAGGTGCGCCATCCCGGTTGCAGTAACTTCGAGAGCTGGCGCCTGTGCGAGGCGCTTTTCTGCAGCGAGCAGCGCGGGCTCGCCCGCTTCGCGTGCAACCAGGTTCTCTACAGTCTTCTCGACCGCCGCATCGAGGACGAGCTCGTGCCCTACTGCGAGCGGCGCGGCGTGGGCATTACCGTCTTCGCGGCCACGGCCATCGGGCTGCTCTCGGGGCGCTATCGCCTCGGCCAACCGCCTCCGCCGGGCACGTCCTGGCACAGCGGACCGTACAACTACGAAGCCGCAATGACCCCGCAGGTCGATCGCGTCATCGAGACTCTGATCGACGCGGGCGCTCGCAACGACAAGACCCCCACCCAGGTCGCGATGGCCTGGTGCCTGCGGCTATCCGTGGTCAACGCGGTGATCATCGGTAGCGACACGCCGGAGCGCGTCCGCGAGAACTTCGCCGCTGCGGACTGGAGCCTGCCCGAAGCGGATGCCGAGCGCCTCGACCAAGCGTCCCAGGGTCAGCGCCTGGTCGTGCGCAAGGACTGCCCCAATGGCTATCAGGACGAATAGGATGCCACGATGAACGACGCGGCCATTTGCCTGTTCGCCTGGGACCTCGACGATGAAGGAATCGACGAGGTGCTGGCGTTCGTGGCCGAGTTGGGGCTCACCTCGCTGTACCTGGCAAGTGTCTACCACGCCGGCTGGCTGGTGCTGCCACACAACCCGCGCCGCAAGTGCATCATGCCGGAGGACGGCCTGGCCTACTTCCATCCGACCGAGTCATTCTACGAGAGAACGCCGCTGAAGCCCCGCGTCGCCCGGATGGCAGCCCGGACGGACTGGTTCGCCGAAGTAGGCAAACGCCTGGAGCGATTCGGCCTGCGCCTGACGGCGTGGACGGTCTGCAACCACAACACGCCCCTGGGCCTGGCGCATCCGGAGCACACGGTGCGCAACGCCTTCGGCGACAGCTACCCCCATGCGCTTTGCCCGGCTAGCCCCGCGGTGCGGGCGTATCTCCGAGCCCTCGCCAAGGACCTCGCCTCGCACTACCCGTTACGGTCGATCTTCCTCGAAGCGCCGAACTACCGCGGCCGACGGCACGGTCACCACCACGAGCGGGTCCTCGTACCTTTGCGCCCGTTGGAGGAAGTCCTGCTGGACGTGAGTTTTTCCGGTCACGATATCGCCCGAGCCGAAGCAATTGGTATCGATGCCCAGGTGGTACGAAAGGTAGTGCGGGACCATCTCGAGACCTACCTCGCCGGAGTCGGGAAGGAACTCAGCGGCCTCCCCGAAACCATGGAGCAATTCCAGGCAAAGCATCCGGAGCTGGCCGACTACCTGGCGGTGTTGGACGACCAGGTCGCCACGTTGATCAGCGAGATCGGGGAAGGCCTTCGCCCCTCGGGGACCGAATTGGAGGGCGTCGAGAACATCCCGACGTATGACGTGAAGGTGATCGGAGTCTACGGCAAGGCCGCCGACGAAGTGGCCCGGTTGACGCGTGAGGCGCGCGAGCACTGTTCTGCGGGCCAACGACTCCGCGTGGGATTCTGCCTGGGACAGTCCCCCGCCGACGGTGCGATGCCCATCGACGGCCCAGAACAGGCCCGGCAATGCGTCCAGGCGGCCGCCGAGAACGGGGCCGATGCCGTGTTCTTCTACAACTACTCCGAATCCGCACGGGAACACCTTCGCTGGATCAAACCGGCCATCGAGGGGCTGATCTCATCGGACTAAGCACGAATCATCAGCCGAGCAGGCGGATCCATGGTGGAATCCGCGATGTTCGGTTGGATTGAGGCCCTCCGTGCGATAGAATGATGGCCGTAGTCAGCGCAAATGGAGAATCCCAGTCGATCACAAAAAGGAGAGATTGGCATGATGCGAAGAAGGCGCACGTGGACATATCTCTGCATGGTGATGCTTTGGGCTGGGCCGGCAGCGGCGCGAGCCGTACCGCTGCGACTGATCGGCGAGCTGAGCGTAACGAACGACGATGGGACAGCGGGAGGACTCGAGTTCACTCTGAGCGTGATTGACTCAGAGGGTGGTCCCGAGCGCCTTCTGGGAGAGACTCTCCTCGCCCCGACATTCTGGCCCGAGGTGGGCCAAACATTCACGGGTTCGTTTGCGGCCGACTTCGTGACGCCCGGCCCGGGGCTCATCGAGACGGATCCCCTGCGTGTGGACGGAATCCGACTATACTTGGAACTTGCCGCGCCAACCGGCAATCCGGGGCCAATGGCAACGCACATACGCACCTGGTGGCCGCCCACCGATCTCGGAGTCCCAGCGACTAATGATGTGGACATGGGCCCGCTCAGAGACCCGCCCCCCTGGATTGTCGGCGAGGCCACGATTCGGGTCGACGCAGTCGTCCCGGAACCCGCCGGCGGTGTCATGGCGGTCCTGCTCGTGGCACTTGGACTGCGAAGGAAGAACGGGAAAGTCTGCGGGCGGCCCAAGGACTGAGCCCCTGCGAAGCTCGGAACCTCCCTGCGTTCACTGACTCAGGTCGGCTCACCGGTGAACCGTGTACCGCACGATCGCCTGGCAGGCACACCGAACGCGTGCCTTCCTGGATTCCCGCCCTGATAGCTCACCGGGAAATGATGCTGAGAAACCGTAGACTTGCGGGCGGGGCTTGCGCTGGGGTGTAATCGGCCATGCCGCCAAGGACAGCGACAACACTCCATGAGGAGACCGCCATGAAGCGTTCCGTGATTCCGCCGATTGCCGTGTTGCTGGTTCTGGGGGCGAGCGCGAATACTGGGCGGTCGGCCGCTCCGAAAGCGAAGACGGATTCTGCGCGCCTACCCGGTGTGCCGGCATTGGTGGAGGCGCAGTTTGAGCGTGTTCCGGGTGGCGCGGCGAAGCAGTCGGTTCTGGACGCCGGGCCGTCGGGCCGCTGGAACAGCGCGTACGCAACCTCGCCCACCGTCGACTTCGACGGCAAGACCTACCGCATGTGGTTCGTCGGCGGGACGCCGACCCAGGATCCCGATGTGCCATACGGCCACCTGAACCGGATCGGATTGGCGGAGAGCGCGGACGGCCGCCTCTGGACGCTAGCCAACGATGGCGAGCCGGTCCTGGATCTCGGCCCGCCGGGGAGCCCGGACGCCAAGGGCCTGGCCCATCCGTACGTGCTGCGCGTGGGCAAGAGGTACCTGATGTGGTACGCCGCGATCGACGGATCGCAGGCTCGCGACCTCGGGCTTACTCCCGCCCACGTGCGGATCGAGCGCATCTGTCTGGCCACCAGCGACGACGGGATTCATTGGACGCGCGCGAACAGCGGACGACCGATCCTGGACATCGGGGACAAAGGCACGGTTGATAGCATTCAGACCGGAGCCATGCACGTGCTCCGAGTGGGTGAGCGGTTCATGATGTGGTACAGCGCCTACAACGGTCGCCACACTCTTGCCGTGGCCACCAGTCCGGACGGCATTCGCTGGACTCGCGCGAACGATGGCAAACCGATTGAAGGGCTCATCGGTGGAGGTCAGGGCCAGACCGGCCCCTCGGTGTACCACGACGGCCTCCGCTTCTTCCTCCTGTACTGCGGTGACAAGGGCGGCGAGTGGAAGATGTATGCGGCCGTCAGCGATGACGGGTTCCACTTCAAACACGTCAATGATGGCCGGCCGGTGCTGGGGCCACCGCCGCCGGGAAGCTTCGGCACGGCGGGGGTGGGCCGTAACCATTCGGTCCATCCGTCCCAGATGCTCGTCGATGCCGGCCGTGTTCGGGTCTGGTTCAACGCCGAGGACGGTTCGCCGCCGCATCTCCAGCGGATTGGCCTGATGGAGGCCGCACTGACGTCCGCGAAAGCTGCGAAAACCGCAAGAGACGGAGATCGCAAGCTGACCTCGGCTGAGCGAATCACCGTTGCTCGAAGCGCCGCCTGGGGCGTGATCAACACGCTCGCCGACGGGTCGTTGGGATTGACCCTCCAGCGGGCACGGCCACTCGAGGCAATCAGTGCGGCCAACGTGTGCATGGAATGGTTGCGCTCGACCGACAGCGGCCGGAGCTGGTCGAAACCCGTGTTGATCGCCGAGCGGCGCGGGTGTGAGTGCTCGCGCATTCTGAGGGGCCTCGGATCACGGTAATTGAGGGCTT
>CAYMME010000034.1:0-28963 GCA_964391465.1 uncultured Planctomycetales bacterium | reverse complement strand
TGCTAGAACAACAACATGCAGCTTAGCTTAATGGCATTCCATCCTGACACCTTTTTCCGGGAGGCGTAGGTGATGATTACGTACGCGGTCATCGAGGCCGTCATGTACGAGGCGATGCGGCGGGCCGCGACGACGATGCCGCCCGATGTCGAGGCGGCGCTGCAGGGGGCCCTGGCCGAAGAAACCTCTGCGCTGACGCAACAGCATCTCTCGGTCAGCCTGGAAAACGCCCGACTTGCCGGTGAGGGGCACGGGCTGGTTTGCGGGGATACCGGCTACCCGCTCTTCTTCGTCACGGCGGGCAACCGGACGCAGATCGAAGGCGGATTCGGGGCCTTGTGGGACGCAGCGCGGTCGGCCACGGCGCGTACGACTCGCGACGGCTTCCTTCGGCCCACGATGGTTGATCCGTTGACCCGATCCAACCCGGGCGACAACGTGGGGCCCGGCATGCCCAAGCTGGAGCTGACCTTCTGCGGCGACGCGGACGGTTTGCAGATCGTGGCCGCACCCAAAGGAGGCGGCTCTGAGATCTTCGGGACGTTCTACCGCATGCTGTTCCCGGCCGACGGGAATGCGGGCATCATGAAGTTCGTGATCGAGAGCGTGCGAGCAGGATGCTACGCGGGGAAGATCTGCCCCCCGGCGATCATTGGCGTGGGGATCGGCGGGACTTCGGATCTGTGCATGCGCATGGCCAAGGAAGCGGCCATCCTGCGGCCGGTGGGCGTGAGTCATCCCGATCCCCGAATCGCCGAGATGGAGGGTAAACTCCTGGAGGCGACACGCCGCCTGGGTCTCGGCCCGATGGGCGCCCGGGGCACCAACGTGGTGATCGGCATGCACATCGAGACCGCGGCCACACACACCGCCGCCTTGCCCGTCGCGGTGAATGCACAGTGTCTGGTCGGGCGCCGTTGGTCGGCCTCGATTGCGGCCGACAATGCGATCGCCTATTCGGGAGAGGTCGGATGAGCGACGCGATTCAGCACCTCGAGCTTCCTTTGACCGAGGACGCGGCTCGCGGCCTGTCCTTGGGCAGCATGGTCACGGTTAGCGGTATGGTTTTCACCGGGCGCAGCCGATTCCATATCCGCGCCATTGAGCAGAACACGCTTCCGCCGCTCGATTTCCAGGCAATCAACTGCTTCTTCCACGTAGGGCCGGTGATGCGTCACGGCGACGCGGGGTGGGAGATCGTCTGCATCGAGCCGACTTCCAGCATACGGTGCGTGCGTTACGGCGGCGACGTGGTCCGCAAGCTCGCGCTGCGAACGCTGATCGGCAAGACGACCATGGGGCCGGGTACGGCCGACGCCCTCCGCGAGGTCGGCGGCGTGCACCTGACCAAGATCGGTATCTGCGGCAATCAGCTCGTTCCGCAGGTCAAGAGGGTGCACGGCGTGCATTTCCTCGATGAACTGGGCAAGACCGAAGCGACGTGGGTGTTCGATGTGGTGCGACTCGGCCCGTTCTTCGTGAGCATCGACGCACAGGGGAACAACTACTTCGAAGAACTGGACGCTGAGGTTGGGTCACGCATGGAATCCATCGACGAGAGCCTCGGCATTCCCAAGGGTTTCGAATTCACCAACGTCAATGCCGAGGGCGTCGATCGCGCAGGACAGGACGATGCCTGACGAGATGTGTTTCCTGTCGGTCTGCGGGATGCTCGGGTACGGGTATCCCGAAGCAAGCCTCCGCAGGGGGCTGGATGCGGGGCCTGGGTTTCTGGGGGTCGACAGCGGCTCCACCGATCCCGGGCCGTACTACCTCGGCAGCGGGACCTCGTTTCTGAAGCCGTTGCAGCTCAGGCGTGATCTTGACCTGGCCCTGTGCGCGGCCCGGCGGGCGGGAATTCCTCTGATCATCGGCACCGCCGGCGGGTCGGGTGCGGCACCCCACGTCAGCTCGTTCGTGGACTTGCTCCGCGACATCGCCAGGAGCCGGGCGCTTCATTTCAAGCTCGCGATCATCTCCGCCGACGTCGCCGCCCAAACCGTGCTCGAATCACTCCGCGAGGGCAGAATCACGCCGTGCGGGGCGGCCGGCGAACTGACCGAGCAGCAGGTCTCCGAGTGCACTCACATTGTCGCCCAGATGGGAACGCCCCCGATCATCGAAGCACTCGAAGGCGGCGCCGATGTCGTCGTGGCGGGACGCTGCTGCGACACTGCGATCTTCGCCTCGCTTCCCATCATGCGCGGTTTTTCCCCCGCACTGGCGCTCCATCTCGCGAAGATCGCCGAATGCGGCACCCTGTGTGCGCGACCTGCCGGGGCCAACGACTCCCTGATCTGCCGCCTGAGGAAGGACCACTTCGTCGTCGAACCCGCGAATCCGATGAAGCGCTGCTACCCGGATTCGGTGGCCGCCCACTCCCTGTATGAGCAACCGGACCCGGACTGCTTCTATGAACCGGAGGGCAAGGTGGACCTGACAGGCTGCTCCTTCGAGGCACATGGCGAGCGGGGCGTTCGCGTCTCCGGAGCGCGCCTGATTGCGCCCGAGAAACAGTCAGTCAAGCTGGAGGGCGCGGCCCTGAGAGGGTATCGCGCGATTGCAGTGGCCGGCATCCGCGATCCCGCCGTCATCACGCACCTCGAGCAACTGGAACGTGGGGTCCGGGAGGCCGTCGGCGGGAACCTGAGCGGCATCATCCGGCCCGAGGAGTATTCGCTTCGCTTCCTCAAGTACGGGATCGACGGGGTCTTGGGCGCTCGTGAAGCGCCACTCGATGCACTCCCGCGCGAAGTCGGCATCGTGATCGAGGCCGTTGCCCCGACGCAGGAGCTTGCCGACACGGTGCTGAGTCTGGCCCGCTCGACGGCGCTGCATCAGCACTTCGAAGGGCGCAAGACGACGGCGGGAAACCTGGCCTTCCCGTTCTCGCCGTCCGACTTCCAAGGCGGACCGGTCTACGAGTTCTTCGTGTATCACCTCATGCAAACCGGCCGGAGCGATGCGTTGTTTCCGGTCGCGTGGGAGGAGCTGTGAGCGTGCGCCTGTACGATTGCGCGAAGGTGATCCGGAGCAAGAACGCCGGCCCGTTCACGCTGACGATTGACCTGGTGTTCGACGCCCCGGAGACGTTTGCGCGCGTTCTCGCAGCCGATCACTTCACCGCGGAGCGGATTGCCGAACTCTACGGCGTCGAGGCGTCGTCCGTGCGCATCTGCCCGTTCGAGTTGATCCGCACAATCAAGGTGTCGATGCCGCGGGCTGGGGCCAGTTCGGGTGCGCCCGCCGACCGCGACGTGTACGGCTGCCAGCAGCATTTCCCGTTGGCGGATCTGGAAATCTCATAAGACCCGCCCCATCGCGGCCACCTCTTCTACCCCCCTCAGGCCTCGGTGGTGGGGACTTGCAAGCGGATTGTACACAATATACAATCTGTGGGTCCGGCCGAGTGCATCCGCAGCGGCCTGGGTGAAGTTACCGGAGGAACCGGATGGACAACCGGGGTGAATTAGTCCACGGGTTGCGGGAGCAGATCGTCGACCGGCTGCGAAATGACGTGCTGTCCGGAAGGCTCGTCCAAGGCCAGCGGATCAGCGAGAGCAGCTTGGCCGCCCGATTCAGAGTCAGCCGGACCCCGATTCGCGAGGCTTTGCTTCAGTTGACGCAAGAGGGACTCCTGGAGGCCAGGCCGAACTGCGGCGTTCGCGTGGCCCCCGACGCCAGCGACGCCATCCGTCAGTTCGTCATTCCCATTCGGCGGACGATCGAACTCTTCGCGCTGAGTTCATTCTTCGATGACCTCGGCGACGAGGACTTCCGGCAATGGCAGGAGATCCTCGACCGTCTCGAGACGGCGTGCGAGGCTCGTGACTATCCCGCCATCGCCGAGCAGGACATTGCCTTTCACCGCTCGATCATCAGGCGTGCCGGCATGCCTGATCTGGAGGCCATCTGGTCGGCGATCGTCGCCCGGGTGCGATCGCATTTTCGGCTGACGCAGCAGGACTACTCCGACCCCAAGGACATCCACGCCGAGCACGTGGCCATCGTCGAGGCGTTTCGTACCGGCGATCTCGAGGCCGCCGCCGAGGCGCTGGGGGCCAACATCGAGTGATGGGAGTGGCGGACACGGCAGTGAGGTTCGTTGAAACGCAGCAGAGGAAGAACGCCCCATGACCACGAGATGCTCCGAGTTTCTACCGTTCGTAGTCGCTTCGCTTGCGTGTTCGTCGTTCTTGTGTCCGACGAGTTCTGCCGCCGACGCGCCGGAGGCGCAGTACATCGCCGATACGTTGGTCGAGCGAATCCTCTCGCCGCACCAAGCCTGGGGAAAGCTGGGCCTGAATACGGCCGTGAAGCCTTCGCACCGCGCGGCCAGCAAGCTTCGCATCAAAGACAAGAAGTACACTCGCGGGCTCGGGATGCACGCTCGCGGCGAGCTCACGATCGACCTGTCGGGCGGATACAAGCGCTTCGAGGCGGACATCGGCGTCCAATGGCAAGGGGGAGGCACTCGCGGCTCGGTTGTCTTCCAAGTCCTTGTCGACGACGAGAAGCAGTTCGACAGCGCGATCATGAAGGAGAGCGATCCACCGCGCAGGGTCACCGTCTCCGTCGAAGGGGCCGATGAGCTGCGGCTGGTCGTGACCGACGCCGGGGACGGGATTACCAGCGACGTCGCCGACTGGGCCGATGCTCGCCTGACGCCGGACCCGGATGGGAAGCGGAAACGGGCGAGGACGGCCGTCAACGTGGCGCCGTTTGCGCGCGTCGTCACGTCGGCTCCGAAGCGCATGGAGGGAACCAAGGTGACGCGCGTTCAGGAGTTCCCGGCCGAGGACCTGTCGGTTACCGAGGAACTGCTTCCCGCGGCGGACGGGTCATACACCGTCCCGGCGACGAAGGACGGCGCGGGCTGCATCGGCCTGGAATGGCGGGAGTTCCGCTACTTCCGGCGGGTGGGGTTACGATTTGCCGATCAGGCCGGCGTGCCCGACGGCGTGCGGTTGCAGGTTTGGACCGGCCGATCGAGTTGGCAGGGGAGTTGGAAGCCGCTCGAGACCCGCCCGGAGAAGAACGAAGACGCGTGGACGTGGCGCATCGGCTATGAGGACGGTCGCCGTCCCACGGACAAGATCCGCTGGATCTTTCCTGCCACAAGCAAGCCGGTCGTCGTGACGGGCTTGGAGGCCCATACCCGATCCACCTGGAAGACTGCCGACATCCGCATCGAAGCCCGGTCATTGGTCGGCGACGCGGCGGTGCCGGTCGAGATCTACAACGGCGTGTTCCTGGATTCGGACGACGGGGAGTTCTCGACGCAACGCACGTGGCACGCCCAAAGCCCGCTTCGCTTTCGCGTGCGTTACGCGCGGACGCAGCGCTGCAAGACCGATCAGACCGTGCTTCGATTCAAGTTGCCGCAGACCGCGTTCGGCGTGGCCGTCGAGGACGTGCTGACCAACGACTGCGTCTACATCCCGCACGGGGGACTCTTCGTCACGCGTGATCCGGCGCCCGTCAGCCTCGGCGAGTACCTCGAACAGATCGCCGGCCGGAAGACCATCCTGCAGCGCGTCCGGGAGCTGCCGGAGCAGACCTTTGCCCAGGCCATGGAAGTGGTGCACAACCCGATCCAGGACCGTGGCCCGATGATGCTATCGCTGGCGTGCGACCAGCGCAAGTTCGTCGCCTATCGTCACGGTGTGGTGGGTTTCAACCTGAACGATCAAACCAGTGCTGTGTTCGACGGCACTACCAACCGCAAGAGCCGCCGCTTCGAGTACAAGCTCCATGCGACCTTCGGCGACGGCAAGTACGAGAAGCTAAGCCGGCACCTTGACGGCGAGTGGCTGCCGATGCCGGTCGCGACCGTTGACGAAGACGGGCTCCTCTACCGCTACCGCACCTATGTGGCTCCCGTCGATGACGCGCCGATCGCCGGCGCGCCCGACTGGTTGCGCCGGCGCGCCGTGTGCGTGATCGAATACACGATCGAGAACACGCGGGCGACGGACGCCGAGGCGGCCGTGGTTCTTTCGGTGTTCAAAGAAGCGAAGAAGAAGCAACGCGTCCCGCTTCAGTCGATCGACGGAGGCGTGTTCGCCGCGGCGGACGAGCGCCTGGTCGTCTTCATCGACACGAGCAAAGCGGCCCCCTTGAAAGTCGCGACGAACGCTGAGGCGGCCACCCTGGCCGGAACCTTGCCTGCGGGAGCCACGGTTCGGTGCGTCGGTTACATCCCTGCCTGGAAACTCCGTCCGGACGAGCGCACTCTGTTTCGCGGCGGCTCGGACAGGTGGGCCGAGAAGGTGGAGGACTACTGGGAAGACATCATGGCCCCGGCTGCTCGGATCGACCTGCCCGACGAGCTGCTGACCAACGTCATCCGGGCTTCCCAAGTGCATTGCATGTTGGCGGCCGGCAACGAGGAGAACGGTCGCCGGATCGACGTCTGGACTTCCGCCGATCGCTACGGGGCGTTGGAGAGCGAGAGCCAGCCGATCATCCGCGGCATGAACATGATGGGTCATCAGGATTTCGCCCGGCGCGGTTTGGACTTCTTCATCGCACGCTACAACGAGCAGGGATTCCTGACCACCGGCTACACGATGATGGGGTCGGGCTGGCACCTGTGGACGTTGGCCGAGTTCGTGGACCGTACGCAGGATATGGCTTGGTTCAAGGGCGTTGCCCCAGAGGTGGCCCGGCTCTGCCGGTGGATCGTGCGACAGCGCGAGAAGACCAAGCGCCTCGACGCGCACGGCCGGAAGGCGCCCAACTACGGCTTGACGCCGCCGGGAGTCATCGCCGACTGGGGCCGGTTCACGAATACCGCCTTTCAGGCGGCGCACTACTGTGCGGGCCTGCGCGAGGCCGCTCGCGTGCTCGCCAAGATCGACCATCCCGAGGCCGCGGCCCTCGCCGAAGAAGCCGAACAGTATCGCCGGGACATCCTCCGCGCGTATCGTTGGACGCAGGCCCGCTCCCCGGTCGTCCCGCTGGACAACGGCACCTGGGTGCCGGCATACCCGCCGATCTTCTTCGTCTTCGGTGAGGTGGGCGGCTTCTTCCCGGGCGAGGACGGCAGCCGGGCCTGGTGCAAGAACGCGATGGCCCACCATCTCGTCGTGAACAACATCATCGATCCCCGGACCGAGGAAGTCTCCTGGATGCTGGAGAACATGGAGGGCGTCGAGTTTCTGCGCAGCGGGCTGGGCGATTACGATACCAGGACCAACCACGAGTCCTGGTTCCATCTCGGTGGGTTCAACAAGTGTCAGCCCTACTACCGGCGCAACGTTGAGATCTACGGCCTGCGGGACGAGGCCAAGCCGTTCCTCCGATCCTACTTCAACACGATCCCTTCGCTGCTCAGTCGTGAGAACCTCTCGCTGTGGGAGCATTTCCACAACCAGGGCGGCTGGAACAAGACGCACGAGACCGGCTGGTTCCTCTGTCAGAGTCGGATCATGCTCGTGCAGGAGCGAGGGGATGACCTGTGGCTGGCGCCCTTCGTCACGCGGAACTGGCTCGAGGACGGCATGAAGGTGAGTGTGCAGAATGTGCCGACGAAGTTCGGTAGCGTGAGTTACGCGATCACCTCCGCCGTTGCGAGCGGAGCCATTGAAGCCGTCATCGATCCGCCCACGGGTAGCGCGCCGAATCGAATCGTGATTCGCGTGCGTCATCCCAAGGGCACGCCGATGCGTGCGGTTACGGTCAACGGCCGGACCCATACGGACTTCGACCCGAAGGATGAAAGCGCAAGCCTCGAGCCGAATTCGGAACGCTTGCACGTTCGCGTTGCGTACTGATTGCCCGCGAGGCCGGTACCCTTGGTCCGGCGAAAGCGCCTGGCGATGAACTCCATAGACATCGCAATCATCATCGGATCGCTCGCCGTCATTGTGGTGGTCGGTCTGTTGGCCTCGAAGGGTCAGGACAAGTCCGCCCGGGGGTACTTCCTGGCCTCGGGGAAGATGCCCTGGTGGATGATCGGGGCCGGCTTCGTTGCCACCAGCGTCTCCAGCGAGCAGATCGTCGGCACCGTGGGCGCCGCATATCAACACGGCATGGGGCTCGCCAACTGGGAATGGTTCGCTCCCAACAAGTTCTTCATCATTGTCATCTTCGTTCCGCTCTACCTGAAGAGCCGCATCACGACGATCCCCGACCTGCTGGCCCGGCGCTACGGGCCGCGGTGTGCGGACATCTACAGTTGGGTGATGCTGGCCGCCTATGTTTTCATCTACATGCCGCCGGTGCTGTACGGGGGCAGCTTGGCGTTCGCGGAACTGACGGGGTGGAACTTCCATGCCGTTCTCTGGGTCACCGTAGCTCTCGTCGCGCTGTACACGGTCCAGGGCGGGCTCAAGGCGGTAATGTGGACCGACGCCGTGCAGTGCGTGATGCTGCTGGGCGGCGGCATCCTGCTGTTCTTCGTCGCCCTCTCGCGGATCGACGGAGGATGGGCGGCGATGGTCGAGGCCCGGCCGGAGCGATTCCACCTCTATCACCCACCCGGCGACGAAATGGCACCGTTCCTCGGATTCCTTGCCGCCACCGTCGGCCTGTTCCTGTTCTACTCCGCCGGCAGTCAGGTCATGATCCAGCGTGTGCTCAGCGCCCGATCCACCTGGGACGGCATGATGGGCATCCTCTTCTCCTGTTTCATCAACCTGTTCCGGCCGCTGGTGACGTGCTTCCTGGGTCTGATCGTTTTCCATTGGATCCATGAGATGGGAATGGGCGAACCGTTGGAGAACTCCGATACGGCCTTTCCCCTCGCGCTCAAGACCATGGCTCCGGAGTGGGGATTGCGCGGCATCGTGCTGACCGGGCTCCTTGCCGCCGTGATGTCGACGATCAGTTCGTTGGCCAACTCGACGGCAACGATCTTCTCGCTGGACGTCTACAGGAAGCTGATCAAACCGGAAGCGGACGATGCGCGGACCGTCTTCGTCGGACGGATCGTGGCTGCGGCGGCGCTGGTGGTTGCCGGAATCGCGCGCCTACAATCCGGCATGTCGGGCTCTTCGAGTACTTCCAGACCGGCGTGACCTACCTGTCGACCCCCTTCATCTCCGTGATCCTGATGGGGTTCCTCTGGAAACGCTCGAACCGGGCCGCGGGCCTGTTCGGCGTCGTCGGCGGACTGATCATCCAACTGGCGGTCGCGCTCGGCCTGCCCGAAATGGGGATCAGCTTGCACTGGCTGTACGTTGCCTTCATCGCTCAGTGCATGATCATGCTCGGGATGGTTGTGGTGGCCCTGGTCACCACACCGCCCAGCCCGGCGGAGTGGGAACCGTTCTTGTGGACGCCCGCTCTGCTGAAGAACATCGATGGTGCCGAGGGCCGGCCCTGGTATCACGGGCTGCGTTTCTGGGGCGCGGTTTTCGTCTTGATCTGGGGTTTCCTGTACTGGCGGTTCTGGTAGAAGCCGGCGAGCGCGCAAGAGGCGTTCAGACGGTGTCTGTGATTCGCAGCACAGACGGAGTCAGCAATGGTTGACGGCAATCGTGAGCGCATCGGCAACGAGGAAGACCGTTCGAGCGGGGGCATGGTTGTCGCTCCCGAACGGATGGCGGCGGAGGTTGGGGCGCAGGTCCTGAGAGACGGAGGCAATGCGTTCGACGCCGCCGTCGCCGCCGGGTTCACGCAGATGGCGGTCGACCCGATTCAGTGTGGGCTCGGAGGATGGGGTGGAGCGACCCTCTACGACGCGAGAAGCGGAGACAGCGAACACCTCGGGTTCTGGCCGCGAATCGGCTCGAAGATGACGCCCGACATGTGGGCGGATGCGGTCAAGGGGTACACCGACGTCTGGCATTTCGCGTTGTTCGAGGACTACCGCAGCCTCATCGGCTACACCTCGGTCATGACGCCCGGGACGGTGGCCGGCTTCGCCGAACTCCATCGTCGGTACTGCACCATGTCATGGGAGTCGCTCCTGGCCCCGAGCATCGCATGTTGTCGAGAAGGGTTCCCCTTGCCGGAATACCTGGCCATGTACCTGAAGGAGGCGTACCTGCCCGAGTTCCCGTCTCCGCGGGAGATCTTCTGCGCGACGCCCGATTCGGCGAAACTGTGGCTCCGGGAGGACGGTCGGCTCCTCCAACGTGGCGACCTCTATCGGAATCCGGATCTGGCCAGGACGCTCGAGACGCTGATCGAGAAGGGCCCCGACGACTTCTACCGCGGAAAGCTCGCAAGGACGATCATTGAAGACTTCGAGAAGAACGGGGCTTTCGTTACCCGCGGGGACCTCGAAGAATACCGCGTCCGGCGCGAGCCTCCGTTGCGTGGCACCTATCGCGGCTACGAGGTCGTCACGTCGCCGCCTCCCGCCGGCGGCGTCATGCTCCTTCAGATGCTGAATATTCTCGAGCACCTGGACCTGGCCGGGCTGGAGCACAACGGTCCCGAGCACGCCCGATTCCTTGCCGGCGCACTCGCCTGGGCCGCCGTCACCCGTTTCAGTCACTTGGCCGATCCGGAATTCAAGAGCGTGCCGACGGAGGAGCTGATCTCGAAGGAATGCGGCGCAAAGCTTGCCGAGAAGGTGAGAGCCGGCCAGCTTCCGGACAAACGGGTGCTGATGAAGCCCGGCGGCACCACGCATCTCTGTGTGATGGATGGGGAGGGAAACAGCGTCACGCTCACGCAGACGTTGACCAGCTACAGCGGAGTGGTAGTCCCGGGGACGGGGTTCTCCTGGAACAACGGGGTCAGTCTCATGGATCCGCTTCCGGGGCGAAACAACTCGTACGATCCGGGCCGAGCTCGCGCCAGCGCGTTGGCCCCGACCATCCTCTTCAGAGACGGTGCTCCGGTGCTGGTCCTGGGAGCGGCAGGGGGCTGGTCGGTGACGTCGGCCGTGTTGCAGGCGATCGTCAATGTTGTGGACTTCGGAATGTCTCCCTTCGAGGGCGTGGCCGAACCAAGGTTTCACAGTGAAGGCATGCCGCTGTTCTGCGAGTTCCGCGTTCCCGAAACGACGGTTCACGATCTGCGCAATCGGGGCATCGAGGTGGAGCGGAGCCCGTACAGCTATCACTCCACGTTCGGCCGAGTCCAGTGCATCCTGTGCCGGGGCGGCCGATTCGTGGGAGCCTCGGATCCCCGAGGTGAAGGCGGGGCGGCGATCAGCGCCTGACCGCGGATCCGCCTGGCTTGCATGCCGCTGCTGGCGTAACTTCATCCTGGGAAGGCGTTTACGTGGCATTCCCGTCGCCCGCGGGGCATCCACAGTGGAGTCCGAGTGGCAAGGGGCCGCGTGAGATGCCCAACCGACATGACTGGTGGGTGAGCGATTGACGCTGCGCCGAGTCGCCATCCGGAGTTGATTCCGGACGGCGCGGGTCCAGAGGGCGACCCGTGCGCCCCGGGGCCAGGCTGGGAATTGGGGTTTTTAGGGTTTGACTCGGACAGCGCGGGCGATATACTCTTGGTCTTTGCCGGTGCCCGTGCGCCGGGAAGGGGGGGTACAGACTCAGAAGCTATGGGACTCGTGGAGGCTCGGATCCGAGACCGGCGGGCCTTTTGCCGCTGCTGTAGCTCAGTCGGTAGAGCGCGTCCTTGGTAAGGACGAGGTCATGGGTTCGAGTCCCATCAGCAGCTTTGTCGCGCTGCGTTGAGACAGTGACCAATCCCTCGATCCGAGTGATCCGCTGAATGGCGGACGGTGGGATGTGTGGGCCTGTGCGTTTCGTGTTCGGAGGCGGGCTTCGGCACCGGAGGCGCGGGGTCGTGTAGTGGTTTGTTCGAGTAGTGAGCTGGCATGCGTCGGTGAATGATCGTCGACGCAGCAAGAGTGGAGGATGATGACGAAATGGCCAAGGCGGTCTTTGAGCGGACCAAGCCGCACGTAAATGTCGGCACCATCGGGCACGTCGATCATGGCAAGACGACGTTGACCGCTGCGATCACCATGGTTGCAGCGAACAAGGGTCTGGCCAAAGCGACGTCGTACGACGAGGTCGCCAAGGCGTCGGAGAAAGAGGGTCGACGAGACTCCTCGAAGATCCTCACGATCTCGACGGCTCACGTGGAGTACCAGAGTGACAACCGGCACTACGCCCACGTGGATTGTCCCGGCCACGCCGACTACGTGAAGAACATGATCACGGGTGCGGCCCAGATGGACGGCGCGATCCTGGTGGTGTCGGCGGCGGACGGCCCCATGCCCCAGACGCGCGAGCACATCCTGCTCGCCCGTCAGGTGAACGTGCCGGCGCTGGTGGTCTTCCTGAACAAGGTCGATCTCGTCGATGATCCCGAGTTGATGGATCTGGTCGAGCTTGAGGTTCGGGAGCTGCTGAGCAAGTATGACTTCCCCGGCGACGACATACCCATGATCAAAGGGGCGGCCAAGGCGGCGATGGAGAATCCGACCGACGAGGAGGCGAGCAAGTGTATCGCCGAGTTGATGGACGCGATTGACAGCTACATCCCCGAGCCGGAACGGGACGTGGACAAGCCGTTCCTGATGCCGGTCGAGGATGTGTTCAGCATCAAGGGTCGCGGCACGGTGGGCACCGGCCGGATCGATCGCGGCAAGGTCGTGGTCGGCGACGAGGTTGAGATCGTCGGCTTGGGCGAGACGCGCAAGACGACGGTCACGGGCGTGGAGATGTTCAACAAGACGCTTGAGGACGGTCAGGCCGGCGACAACGTGGGCTGCCTCCTGCGTGGTGTCGAGCGGAAGGATCTCGAGCGGGGCCAGGTCCTGGCCAAGCCGGGCACGATCACGCCGCACACGAAGTTCGAGTCTGAGGTCTACGTACTGACCAAGGAGGAGGGCGGTCGGCATTCGCCGTTCTTCAGCGGATATCGTCCGCAGTTCTACTTCCGCACGACGGACGTCACCGGCTCACTGAACCTGCTCCGCGGAGCGGAGATGTGCATGCCAGGCGACAACATCACGATGGAGGTTGAGCTGGGCAAGCCCATCGCTCTGGAGCAGGGGCTTCGCTTCGCCGTACGTGAGGGCGGGCGGACCGTCGGTTCCGGCGTCGTGGCGAAGGTGGTGGAGTAGGCGACGGCGTCAAGTGCTGGCGGCCGGATGAGCGTGCGGCGGTTTGTCGGGGCGCGTTGTAACGGAGGTTCCCAGAGATGGCCAAGGCTGCCAAGCGCGAATGGGTCTGGCTGCAGTGCACGGAGACCAAGGACCTCAACTACCGTACGCAGGTGAACGTACAGGGGGGGGTCCCGAAGCTGGAGCTCAAGAAGTACAGCCCCCGGCTGCGACGCCGCACGGTGCACAAAATCAAGCGTAAGTGATGTGGCATCGGGGAGGAGCGTAGCTCAATTGGCAGAGCACCGGTTTCCAAAACCGGCGGTTGGGGGTTCAATTCCCTCCGCTCCTGTCAGGGTGGCGGCGGAGGAAGGCAAAGCCGCTCATCCGATAGCGGAGTTCGGCAATCGCCGGCAGGGACGTCCGGCGAAGAGATGCGAGTTGCAGGAGCCATGGCGAAAAAGAAAGCCAAGAAGAAACGCCGTCCGCCGGTCGAGTCCTCAACCGGCGGAGGGTCCGCAACCGCCGAGGCCGACCCGGATGCCGGCGAAGGTGTTGGCCACGAGCAGTCCGATGGGGCAATGGTCGACGCCGGCAACGGCGGCGGTGGTGAGCCCCCGGCGACCGGAGCGGATCGCGGGGACGGTCAGGGGCCGCGGCGGCCATCGCCACCACGCGGGCGCGGCTTCTTCGAGGTGTACAAACGCGGCCAGGGCTATTACACGCGGATGGGGACGGCCATCGGGGCGGGAATCCTGATTCTGGCCGGTGCGAACTATGTTCACGAACAGCTTGGCAGTGTGCTTCCGGCCGACGAGGTCTGGGCCTTGTACACGCAGAATGGCGTGGCCCTGGGCGTGATTCTCGGCTTCGGCCTGCTGACCTACTGGCTGGTCGGCGCGAACCGCCGCAGTTGCGACTTCATGATCGCCACCGAAGGCGAAATGAAGAAGGTGAACTGGTCATCGCGGGCGACGGTGATCGGTTCGACGAAGATCGTTGTCGTGTTCGTGCTGTTGATGGGCCTGCTGTTGTTCGTCGTGGATACGGTTTTCATGTTCTTCTTCAACAGTATCGGCGTACTGACTGCAGCCCCAAGCATTCTGAACACGCTGTTCGGTTCGGACTAGAGGGTTCGAAATGACCGCCGAGAGCGAGGAAACTTCGGACGTACAGGCGCCGGCCGATGAGGTCGTGGATACGGCCACGGCATCGGCAGTGGAGGAGCCTGGCGAGCAGGATGAGTCCGGAAGTCCGGAAGCGTCCGGCGACTCGAAAGAGTCCGGCGATTCGGGAGCGTCCGGCACTGCGGACGGTTCCGGGAGCGCGGACCCGCCCGGCGACGCGGACGATGTCGGCGCGCCGACGCGCGAGGGAATGCACTGGTACGTGCTGCGGGTGGCGTCGAACAAGGAGGAGCAGATTCGCGAGGCCCTGGATCGCAAGGTCAAGATCGAAGCCCTCGAGGAGGCGGTCGGTCGCGTTCTCGTGCCGACCGTCAAGGAGAAGCGGATCAAGGGCGGTCGGGCCAAGGTCTTCGAGCGGAAGCTGTACCCCGGCTACGTGATGGTCGAGATGGCCACGGAGGAAGACGGATCGATCCCCGAGCACGTGTGGTTCATGGTCAAGGAGACGATGGGGGTCGGTGACTTCATCGGATCGGACGGCAAGCCGACGCCGATGGCCGAGCACGAGGTTCAGAAGCTGCTCGAGGCGGCGGAGCGGGCGGCCGCGGGTGAGGCGGCATCGGCCGTTCCCTACACCAAGGGTGACCGCGTGAAGATCCGCGAGGGGTCGTTCGAGAACTACGAGGGCGACGTGGATTCCGTCGACGAGAAGAGCGGCACGGTGACGGTGCTGTTGACCATCTTCGGTCGGTCGACGCCGGTCGACGTCGAGTACTGGCAACTGGAGCGTTTGTAGCGGCGATGGCAAAGCAAGTGATAGCCAAGATCAAGATCCAGGCTCCGGGTGGGCAGGCGACGCCGGCTCCCCCGATCGGCCCGGCTCTCGGCCAACACCAGGTCAACATCGGGCAGTTCGTGCAGCAGTTCAACGACCGGACCCGCAGCCTGAACGGGATGCTGGTGCCCTGCGAAATCTTCGTTCACCCCGACCGCAGCTTCACCTTCGTGGTCAAGAGCCCGCCGGCGGCGGTCCTGCTGAAGGAGGCGGCGCAGGTGGCCAAGGGGTCGGGCGTGCCGAATCGTGAGAAGGTCGGGAACGTGACACGCGCTCAGGTCCGGCAGATCGCCGAGCGCAAGATGGAGGACCTCAACGCGTTCGACCTCGACCAAGCGGACAAGATCATCATGGGCACCGCGAGGAGTTGCGGGATCGAAGTGGTGGACGGGTAATCACATGGCGATACGAAGCAAACGCTACAAGGCCGACACCGGGAAGGTTAGCCAGGACGCCGTGTCGTTGACGGAGGCGGTGGCGACGATCAAGAAGTTGGCGACCACGAAGTTCGATCAGACGGTCGAGTTGATCCTGCACCTCGGGATCGACCCGAAGCAGGCGGATCAGATGTTGCGGGGGTCGCTGTCTTTGCCCAAGGGGATCGGCAAGACGAAGCGCGTGATCGCGTTTTGCGAGGGCCCGGACGCGGATGCGGCGCGCGAAGCCGGGGCGACCGAGGTGGGTGCCGACGAGTTGGTGTCCAAGATTCAGGGAGGCTGGTCGGACTTCGACGTGGCCGTGGCCCATCCGTCGCTGATGGGGAAGGTCGGCAAGCTCGGGCGCGTGCTCGGCCCGCAGGGCAAGATGCCCTCGCCGAAGTCGGGGACGGTGACGCCCGACGTGGCCACTGCGGTCAAGGAGTACGGGGCCGGCAAGATCGAGTACCGCAATGACGACGGGGGCAACCTCCACGCCGGTGTGGGCAAGGTGTCCTTCTCCGAGGGCGACCTGACAGAGAACATCGAGGCCTTCATCGAGCATGTGAAGAAGATCAGGCCGACCGCGGCCAAGGGACAGTACATCAAGCGGGCAACGCTCAAGGGGACGATGACACCGGCGGTGTTTCTGGCCGTCGGCTGACCACCACCACCTGAGCATTCATGACGCGGTCGAACGTCAGGCCGCCAGCCACAGTGAAGGCAGGACAATGAGCAAGCGGGTCAAGGACCTGGAAACCAAAGAACTGACCGGTCGCTACGGCGAGCTGGATAGCGTGTGCGTGGTCAGCGTGTCGGGGATGGATGCGATCTCCGCCAATCGGTTGCGCGGCGCACTGATCGAGCGATCGATGGAGTTGCACGTGGTCCGGAACCGCCTCACCCGGCGTGCGCTGGGCGACGGCCCGTTGGGGCCGTTGGTCAAAAGTCTGAACGGCCCGTGCGCATTCGTGACGAGTGACGCCTCCGTGGTGGATGTGGCCAAGGAACTGGTCCGCCTGGCCGGCGAATACCCGAAGCTCGAGCTCAAAGACGGGATTCTCGACGGTGATGAGACCCTCGTGCCGGTGACGGATATCGCCAAGATGAAGTCGCGGGTCGAGATGCTCGGGGACGTGGTGATGCTCGCCCTGTCACCGGGCCGGCGCGTGGCCGGCTGTCTGACCGGCCCCGGCGGACGGATCGCCGGTGGGATCAAGGCGCTGGTCGATCGGCTCGAAGGCGGCGATCCCGAAGCGGAGGCCGCATAGACGGGCGTATCGGGGCAAGGACGGCGCAATCGGGGTGGGCCGGGCGCATCGCGAGCCGGGGGAAGAGACGAACGAAACGAAATCATCCGGCTGTCGACTGTCCCTTCGGGGTTAAACGGGGTCACAGTGATCCAGGCTATCGGCGGCGATGAGGCAACTGGGTTGGAGTTAGAAACGAGATGGCAGAGGAACCGGCAAAGGAATTCGCGTCCGACATCAAGGACCTGGGGGACAAGATCGTCGGCCTGACCCTGAAGCAGGCGCAGGACTTGGCGGACTACCTGAAGGAAGAGCACGGAATCGAGCCGGCGGCCGGGGCGGTCGCGATGGCGGCGATGCCCGATGCGGGAGCCGGGGCGGCCGAGGCCGAGGAGGAGCAAACCTCCTTCGACGTGGTGCTCGAGGGCTTCGGCGACAAGAAGATCCAGGTCATCAAGGTGGTGCGGGCGGCTACGGGACTGGCCCTCAAGGAGGCCAAGGACCTGGTCGACGGCGCACCGAAGACGGTCAAGGAAGGCGTTTCGAAGGAAGACGCCGAGAAGCTCAAGGCCGAACTCGAGGAAGTCGGAGCCACGATTGCGCTGAAGTAGCAGTGAATCCCACCGTTGCGGGTGCGGGACCCGGCTGATCGAGGACAGTCAGCCGCGAACAGATGGCGCCCGTCGGGTCGCGTCCTGAAAACATGACAGGAGACGTGAAAGGCGGCGGCGCGCGCCGGGGTCGGTGCGAGCTCCCGCTTTGTTGCGCCGTGTACGCGGTGCGAGAGAAAGGGCTTGTTGGAATGCTCCATCTCAAGGACATGCGAGACTACTCGAAGGTCGGAGACGCGCTGCCAATCCCGAACCTCATTCGCATTCAGACCGAGGCCTACGGTCGATTCCTTCAGGCGGACCTGGACCCGCGGAAGCGCAAACCACAAGGCCTCGAGGCGTTGCTGCGCGAGGTGTTCCCGATCGTCAGTTACGACGAGAACATGCAACTCGATTACCTCTACTACGACCTCGGCAAGCCGCGCTATACGCCCGACGAGTGCCGGCAGTTGCGCCTGACGTTCGGCATGCCCTTACGGATTCACGTCAAGCTCGAACGGAAGGACAACAAGGAAATCAAGGAGGATGTGATCTACCTCGGCGAGCTGCCGGTGATGATCGGCGGTGGTGAGTTCATCATCAATGGGGCCGAGCGGGTGCTCGTTTCGCAGCTTCACCGCAGTCCGGGTGTCGACTTCGTGAAGGACCAGGCCGAGGGGGACCATCCGCTGCATGCTTGCCGGATCATCCCCGAGCGCGGGAGCTGGATCGAGATCAACGTCACCAAGAAAGACGTACTGATGGTGCGGATCGACCAGTCGGGCAAGATCCCCGCCACCATGTTCCTGCGTGCGATGGACGAGGCCTATTCGACGAACGAGGCCATCGTCCAGGCATTCCACAAGACGAAGACGGTGCGGGTCGGCAGCCTCAAGCCCGAGATGTACGTTGTGTCCGATCTCGTGGACGCCGAGAGCGGCGAGGAATTGGTCAAGGCAGGGTGTCAGGTGGGTGACGGGGCGGCGGCCCTTAGTGAGGCGGGCATCAAGTCGGTCGAGGTGATCGAGAAGGCGAGCGACCCGTTGATCCTGAACACGCTGGCCGAGGACAACAGCCGGCATCACGAGGACGCGCTGCTCAAGCTGTACGGGCGTCTCCGACCGGGCAACCCGCCGCACCTGGACAAGGCCCGCAAGCTGTTCAACGAGAAGTTCTACGACGAGAACCGTTACCGCCTCGGGCGGGTGGGGCGTTTCCGTCTCAACCGCAAGTTCGAACAGAACGTTGCGGAAACCGAGATGACCCTGCGGGTCGAGGATTTCGTCAACTCGCTGAAGTACCTCCTGCTGTTGCGAGGCGGCGAGGGCGGTTGCGACGTGGACGACATCGACCATCTGGGCAATCGCCGGCTGCGGACGATCGACGAGTTGGCTTCGGATGAGTTGCGCAAGGGGTTCCTCAAGCTCCGGCGGACGGTCCAGGAGCGGATGAGCCTCAAGAACGCCGACGAGTTGGGCCGCATCGCCGAACTGGTCAACGCCAAGAGCATCTCTTCGGCGATCGAGTTCTTCTTCGGGCGGGGCGAACTGAGCCAAGTCGTGGATCAGACCAATCCGCTGTCCCAACTGACGCACGAGCGGCGCCTGTCGGCGCTGGGCCCCGGGGGGCTGAACCGCAAGCGGGCCGGGTTCGAGGTTCGCGACGTGCACATCAGTCACTACGGGCGCATCTGTCCCATCGAGACGCCGGAAGGAACGAACATCGGTCTGATCGCGTCGCTCAGCATCTACTCGACCGTCGACGACTACGGGTTTCTCATCACCCCGTACCGGAAGGTGCGCGGAGGCAAGGTCAACGGCGGGGTCCAGTACTTGCGGGCCGACGAGGAAATGCGGCACGTGCTCGCTCCGCCGGAAGTCGTCGAGACGAACGGCAAGTCGAAGCTGAAAGCCGGCAACGTGCTGGCAAGGGTCAAGGGGGACCTGTCCCAGTTGGCGTCCAAGGACGTCGAGTTCGTCGACATCTCCCCCAAGCAGACCGTGGGTGTGTCGGCAGCTCTGATTCCGTTCCTCGAGCACGACGACGCCAACCGGGCGCTGATGGGCTCGAACATGCAGCGGCAGGCCGTGCCGCTGCTGCTCACGGAAGCGCCGGTCGTGGCCACGGGACTCGAGCGCGAAGTGGCCCGGAACAGCGGCATGCTCGTCCGGGCGGACAAGCCCGGCACGGTGACGGCGGTCGACGCCAAGCGGATCGTGATCGACCGGACCGAGGAGTACGTGCTGCGGAAGTTCCAGGGTCTCAACGAGCGAACTTGCCTCAACCAGGTGCCCCTGGTCACGGTCGGGCAGAAGGTCGACGCCGGTGAGATCATCGCCGATGGACCGGCCACGAACCACGGGCAGCTTGCCTTGGGCCGAAATGTGCTCGTCGCGTTCATGACGTTCGACGGCTACAACTTCGAAGATGCCATCCTGATCTCGGAAAAACTGGTGAAGGAGGATGTATTCACCAGTATCCACATCGAGGAGTTCGAGATCGAGATTCGCGAGACGAAGCTCGGCAAGGAGGAATTCACCCGGGACATCCCGAACGTTTCGGAAAAGGCACTGGCCAACCTGGATGAGCACGGCATCGCTCGGGTCGGAACGAGGGTGGGCCCGGGTGACATCCTCGTGGGCAAGGTGTCGCCGAAGTCGAAGAGCGAACTGGGTCCGGAGGAGAAGCTGCTGCACGCGATCTTCGGCCGGGCGGGCGAAGACGTGAAGAACGACTCGCTCGAGCTGCCCGCGGGCGAAGAGGGCATTGTCATCGACGCGAAGCGGTTCAGCCGGCGCGTGCACATGACGGACGAGCAGAAGCGGGCATTGCAGAAGCAGATGCGCGAGTTCTCTCGGGAGTGCGACGAGAAGACCCTCACGATCTTCAGGGATATGTGCTCGGAGATCGAGACGGTCACGGGGACCGTGATGATCGACCCCGCGACCAAGCAGAAAGTCGGCAAGAGCGACATCAACGAAGTCCTGCTCGAGCAGGTCGAGACGTTCGGAGAGCACTACGCGTCAGGGACGCTGCGGTGGGTCAAGCCGGCCTCGTTGCGGGCGGGCGCCATGCAGATCGCTCAGCGGTACTGGCCTCGGCTGGACGAGGTGCAGGAGGAGCGCGAGCGGAAGCTCTCTCAGATGAAGCGGGGTGACGAGTTGCCCTCGGGCGTGCTGGAGATGGTGAAGGTCTACGTGGCCACCAAACGCCAGCTCTCGGTGGGTGACAAGATGGCCGGACGGCACGGGAACAAGGGCGTGATCGCCCGGATTCTGCCGGAAGAGGACATGCCGTTCCTCGAAGACGGAACCTCGGTCGAGATTCTACTGAACCCGCTCGGCGTCCCGAGCCGGATGAACGTGGGGCAGATCCTGGAGACGCACCTGGGCTGGGCGGCGGCGATTCTGGGGTTCCAGGCGGTAGCGCCCGTGTTCGACGGAGCGAAAGAGGAGGAGATCCACGCTACGGTCGAGGAGGCGAACGGGCGCGTCCGCGAGCGGCGCGAGAATATCGAAGGCGTGCGTCAGGCCGGGTGGAGCCAGGAGTTGCTGGTGGAGATGCCGCGGGGGGGCAAGGTGGGACTCTTCGACGGGCGTACGGGTCAGCCGCTCGACCAGAAGGTGACCGTCGGGTACATCTATATGATGAAGCTTCATCACCTTGTTGATGACAAGATCCACGCCCGGGCCACCGGACCGTACTCGCTGATCACGCAGCAGCCGTTGGGCGGCAAGGCCCGGACGGGGGGACAACGGTTCGGTGAGATGGAGGTGTGGGGGCTGGAGGCCTACGGGGCGGCGTACATCCTGCAGGAGTTGCTCACGGTCAAGAGCGACGACGTGGAAGGCCGGACGAAGATCTACGAGTCGATGGTCAAGGGTGCGAACACGCTCGAGGCCGGCACGCCGGTCAGCTTCGACGTGTTGTGCAACGAGATTCGCGGTTTGGGGATGAACATCCAGCTCGAGAAGAGACGAGCGATCTGACGCCGGGGAAGGGCGTGCGATGGCGGAGATTCAGTACGACGTGGTGACGGAAGTCGATGCCGCCGAGTTGTGTGCATTCTACGTTCAGCAGAATCATGAGCCGTTGGCATCGTCTGAAGCGATCGCGCGAATGCTGGATCGAGCGGTGTGTGTGGTGACGGTCCGGGACGGCGGTCGGCTGATCGGGGTGGCCCGCGGGGCGAGCGACGGGATCTACGGGTACCTCGCAGAGTGCAAGCTCGATCCCGAGTATCAGGGGCCGGCCGCAGTGACCCGGGTCGACGGTCGGATCGAGCACGACGACCGGCGCATCGCCCACGGGATGGCGACCCGGGTGCTCGATGCCCTTCGGGCCTACGGCGTGGAACGCGTGTTCGCCCTCGCGTATGGAACCGAAGTCGACTTCTGCGAGGAGTTGGGGTTCAAGAAGAGCGGCGGCTCGATACCAATGCAGCTCGATGTCCCGCAGCCGGTGGCGGCGGGACGTTCGAGGATATCCCCGGAAACGGATTAAAGGACCGTTTTCATGATTGAAAGCATTTACGACCGGATCAACGACTACGGAAGTGTGAAGGTCACACTGGCGTCGCCCAACGACATTCGGAGCTGGTCGTTCGGTGAGGTCAAGAAGCCCGAGACGATCAACTACCGCACCTACCGGGCGGAGAAGGACGGTCTGTTCTGCGAGCGGATCTTCGGCCCGGAACGCGACTGGGAGTGCGCGTGCGGCAAGTATCGCGGCACGAAACACAAAGGGATCATCTGCGACCGTTGCGGCGTGAAGGTGACCCACTCCCGTGTGCGCCGCAAGCGGATGGGGCACGTCAATCTGGCCGCCCCCGTCGTGCATATCTGGTTCTTCAAGGCCATGCCGTCCCGGCTGGGCAACTTGCTCGACATGAAGACGGCCGACCTGGAGAAGGTGATCTACTTCCAGGACTATGTCGTGGTCGAGCCGGGCGATACGCCGCTCAAGAAGTGCCAGTTGCTCAGCGAGGAGGAGTACCGGGCCGAGAAGAGCCGGTACGGCGACGCCTTTACCGCGACGATGGGGGCCGAGGCGGTCAAGGTCCTGCTGCAGGATCTCGACTTGACGGCGGTGTCCGAGCAGCTCCGCACCGATCTGTCCCAGACCGGCAGCAAGCAACGCATCAAGGACCTGACCAAGCGGCTCAAGATCGTCGAGTCGCTGCGGCACAGCGACAACCAGCCCGACTGGATGGTCATGGAGGTGATCCCGGTCATCCCGCCGGACCTGCGTCCGCTCGTGCTTCTGGAGAGCGGGAACTTCGCCACCAGCGATCTCAATGACCTGTACCGCCGGATCATCAACCGCAACAACCGGCTGAAGAAGCTGGTGGATCTGAACGCCCCCGAGGTCATCATCCGCAACGAGAAGCGGATGCTGCAGCAGGCGGTCGACGCCCTGTTCGACAACGGCCGGTGCCGTCGACCGGTGCTGGGGTCGTCCAACCGACCGCTCAAGTCGCTGACCGACATGATCAAGGGCAAGCAGGGGCGGTTCCGGGAGAACCTGCTCGGCAAGCGCGTCGACTACTCGGCCCGTAGCGTGATCGTGGTCGGGCCGGAGTTGAAGCTCCATCAGTGCGGCCTGCCCAAGAAGATCGCCCTGGAGCTTTACCAGCCCTTCATCATCCGGAAGCTCAAGGAGCACGGGTTTGCCGACACGATCAAGTCGGCCAAGAAGATGCTCGAGCGCCGGGACCAGGAGATCTGGGACATCCTCGAGGAGGCCATCTACCAGCATCCGGTCCTGCTCAACCGCGCCCCCACGCTGCACCGCATGGGCATCCAGGCATTCGAGCCCGTGCTGGTCGAGGGGAACGCGATTCGCATCCACCCGCTAGTGTGCAAGGGCTTCAATGCCGACTTCGACGGCGACCAGATGGCGGTGCACTTGCCCTTGTCGGTCGAGGCTCAGGCTGAGTCCCATGTGCTCATGATAGCCACCAACAACATCTTCGATCCGAAGAACGGGTCTCCGAACGTGGCCCCGTCGCAGGACATCGTGCTCGGCATCTACTACCTGACGTGCGACATCGGTCCTCAACCCGAGGAGCCGGACAAGCTGCACGCGTATTCCGGTCCGCAGGAAGTGTTCCTGGCCTACCAGTTGGGCAAGGTCGGGTTGCATGCGAAGATCCGATACCGGGTGGCTCGCGAGTGGGTGGTGTCGGACGTCAAGAAGCCGCCTCGGCCCGTGCAGCCGGCGCAGCTCATCGTGACAACCCCGGGTCGGGTCGTCCTCAACGACATCCTGCCTTCCGAGATGCCGTTCTACAACTGCCCGCTCTCGCAGCGCGGCGCCTCGCGTGTGATCGACGATTGCCACGATCGGCTGGGCCGCTCGGCCACCATCGACTTGCTCGACCGCATCAAGGACACCGGTTTCAAGTCCAGCACGCTCGCCGGTCTGTCGTTCGGCGTCACGGACCTTCGCATCCCGGAGGCCAAGGTGAAGATCATCGCCGCGGCCCAGAAGAAGGTCGACAAGATCGAAAAAGGCTTGGCGCGGGGTGCCCTCACCCATCTCGAGCGCTACAACCAGCTCATTGACGTGTGGATCCACGCCCGGGAACTGGTGACGCAGGAGATGATGAAGGAACTGGCCCGGGACACCCGCGGTCCGAACGGGGAGTACCTGCCACCGGGCGACGAGAACGGCGCGCCTTACCTGAATCCGGTGTACCTGATGATCGACTCCGGGGCTCGGGGCTCGGTCGACCAGATCCGGCAATTGGCCGGGATGCGGGCGCTGATGGCGAAGCCGTCGGGTGAGATCATCGAGACGCCGATCAAGGCCAACTTCCGCGAGGGGCTCAATGTGTTGGAGTACTTCAGCTCCACGCACGGCGCGCGGAAGGGGCTGGCCGACACCGCCCTCAAGACCGCCGACTCGGGGTATCTGACCCGAAAGCTCGCGGACGTAGCCCAGAATGTCATCATCAACGAGCGGGATTGCGGCACGATCAACGGTGTCACCAAGGGCGCCATCTACAAGGGCGAGGAGATCGACGTTCCGTTGCGCGATTCGATCATCGGGCGGGTGGCCCGCGACTCGATTCGCAACCCGGTCACCGACGAGCTGATCGTGGCCGAGAACGAGATCATCACCGATGTGATCGCCGACAAGATCGAGCAACTCGGTTTGGACACCATTCGCGTGCGGTCGCCGCTGACCTGCGACAGCGCTCTCGGGGTGTGTGCCAAGTGCTACGGGGTCGACATGGCGACGGGCCATCTCGTCGAAGAGGGCATGGCCGTTGGGATCATCGCGGCCCAGTCGATCGGCGAGCCGGGCACGCAGCTCACCATGCGGACCTTCCACACCGGCGGCGTGGCCTCCCACTCGATCCTCGAGTCGGAGTTCCGCAACGTGAACCCGGGTACGGTGAAGTACCACGATGTGAATCGGGTCGAGGTGCCGGTCGAGGAGGGCGGAACGCGCCTCGTGGCCCTGAAGCGCAACGGTGAGATCGCGATCGTCGATGACAAGGATCGTGAGCTGGAGCCCCGGTACAAGGTGCCCTACGGGGCCGAGATGCTGGTGGCCGAGGGCGAGAAGGTCGACGCCCGGACGGTGCTGGTTCGCTGGGATGCCCACCTCACCCCGATTCTCGCCGAGGTCAAGGGTTTCGTCCGGTTCCAGGATGTGATCGAGGGCGAGACGGTGCGCCTCGAGCAGGACCGGGCGGGGGCGAAGTCCGTCGTGATCGAGCACAAGGGCGAGAAGCATCCGCAGATCATCATCGAGGACAAGGAAGGGGCGGTGCTGGACTACCACTACCTGCCGCTCAAGGCCCGCATCGAGGTCGAGGAGGGGCAGGCGATCCTTCCGGGCCAGTTGTTGGCGCGGCAGCCTCGGGCCATCGCCGGCACGCAGGACATCACCGGCGGTCTGCCGCGGGTGACGGAGATCTTCGAGGCCCGCAAGCCCAAGGAACCGGCGGTCATGGCCGAGATCTCGGGCACGGTGGAGATCCGGGCCGACAAGCGACGGGGCAAGATGACCATCGTGGTGCGCTCCGGCGATCTCGAGAAGGACCACCACGTCCCGCGCGAGAAACAGCTCTTGGTGCACGCAGGCGACTTCGTCGATGCGGGTGATCCGCTGATCGACGCTCCGCTCGTACCGCACGATATACTGAAGATCCGCGGCGAGGAGCCGCTCCAGGTATATCTGCTCAACGAGGTGCAGTCGGTTTACCGAGCCCAGAACGTCAAGATAAACGACAAGCACATCGAGATCATCGTCGGGCAGATGTTGCGGAAGGTGCAGGTGGAGAATCCCGGCGATTCGGCCTTCCTGCCGGGCGAGGTGATCGACAAGTTCCGCTTCCGGGCCGAGAACGACCGTCTGTCCAAGAGCGTGCGGATCTCGGATGCGGGCGATACGGAACTGGAGGTCGGTCAGGTCATCACCAAGGCCGAGCTTTCGGAGATGAATGAGCAGGTCGAGGAGGACGGCGGGGCTCCGGCCAAGGGCAAGCGGCCGAAGCCGGCTCAGGCCAGCACCCTGCTGCTGGGCATCACCAAGGCGTCGCTGCAGAGCGAGTCGTTCATCTCGGCGGCCTCGTTCCAGGAGACGACCAAGGTCCTGACCCAGGCATCGATCAGCGGGGCGGTGGACCAACTGGTCGGATTGAAGGAGAATGTGATCCTCGGGCACTTGATTCCGGCGGGGACGGCGTTCAAGCCGCACCTCGAACTGCGGCTGAAGCATTTGGCCGAGCCGCCGGAGGTGCCCGTCGAGCAGCCGGTGGTGCCCGAGGTGCCCCCCGCGGTCGAAGTGGCGCCGGTGGCGCCCGCGCCGGCGCCGCCCCCGGCGGAATCGGCGGAACCGGTGGAATCCACGGAGGCGCCGGAACAGCCCGTAGGAACGGAAACATAGGCCCAGAGAAAGACCAAGGAAACAACATGCCGACGATCAATCAACTGGTCCGCTCGGGGCGGACGAAGGTGGCGAAGAAGAGCAAGGTCCGGGACCTGGACCAATGTCCGCAGCGGCGCGGCGTGTGCTTGCAGGTCAAGACGCAAACGCCCAAGAAGCCGAACTCCGCCCTGCGCAAGGTGGCCCGCGTGCGGCTCAGCAATGGCAAGGAGATCAGTGCCTATATCCCGGGCGTCGACCACAACCTTCAGGAGCACTCCATTGTGCTGGTTCGCGGCGGGCGCGTGCGCGACCTGCCGGGGGTGCGATACCACATCATTCGCGGGTCGCTCGATTGCGCCGGCGTATCGACCGACAAGGAGAACAACCCGCGCAACCGGGGACGCAGCAAGTACGGCGTGAAGCGACCGAAGAAGTGACGCACGACGAGGTGTAACGAGAATGGGATACAAACGGTGGACCAAGGCGGCCGAGACGCTCAAGCCGGATGCTCGCTACGATTCGGTGGTGGCCTCGCAGTTTATCAACAAGCTCATGCGCGGCGGCAAGAAGACCGTGGCCACGCGCATCTTCTACGACGCGCTGGACATCCTCGCCAAGCGGGTGAAGGACGCCTCGCCGCTCGAGGTGTTCGAGACCGCAATCGAGAACGTTCGCCCGAACCTGGAGGTTCGCTCGAAGCGTGTCGGCGGCTCCAACTACCAGGTTCCGATGCCGGTGCGGCGCAAGCGGCAGCAGTCGCTGGCGTTCCGGTGGATTCTGGCCGCGGCGCGAGCCAAGTCGGGCCGGCCCATGTGCGAGCGACTCGCCGGTGAGTTGACGGACGCCTTCAATCGGACGGGGACGGCCATCACCACTCGTGAGAACATGCACCGCATGGCCGAGGCGAACAAGGCGTTCGCCCACTTCGCCTGGCGGTAGAAGAGATGCCCTCACGCGGGCCGCATGGGGCGGCCCGCAGTTCCCACCCCTCGAACCCGTGCGTCGGGTGCCACTGGCAGCTTGCCTGCCAGTGCCGCTGTCGGGGTGCTCGCCCAGCTCACTTGGCGGTAGAAGGGACAGGTTCGCGCAGCCGCTCAAGGTGCGTACGTGCTTGGCGTCGGTGTCCCTGGCACCCAGAAACACTGTCTGGCGCTACTGAGAACACGCCAAACACGTACTGGGGCGACCCGCAGTTCACGACCCTTCGAATCCGTGCTGCAAGGCCGATTCTATCGGTCCTGCGTCTCGCTGCGCCTGCGCCGGGCGCCTCCCGCAGCCGCTCTCGGAAAAAATGCCCGTTGTGCGTGAGGGTCCCGGTCCCGGTCCGTTCATTCATCCTGGCTGAGAGCACTCGCCGGCTCCGGCCTCGAGAAAGGAGAACGACGATGGACCGAGCAAGACTTTCCACAGTGATCATCGCAGGGATGGGCAGTGTTCTGCTGATGGGGGCGGCGCCGCAGAAGGCACAGGCCCAGTGCGTCGCGGTCTCGACTGCCGTTGCACCGACCTACGTCACGCCCGCGGTGACTCCGGCCTATGTCACGCCTGCCGTTGCCCCGACGTACGTTGTCCCGACCTACGCGGCACCGACCTACGTGGCGCCGACCGTGGTGTACAACGCGGCCCCGGTCGTGATCCAGCCGGCCCCCCAGGTCTACGTGCCCCCGGTGGTCGTGAAGCACACGCCGATCTACCGCCGGTATCCGGTCTACAGGCAGCGCAACGTGCGCCACGTGCGCTACCTGCACGGCCACCGTCGACCCCATCGAAGCCACGGCCGGGGGTTCGGCTTCAACTTCGGCTTCGACTATCGGCGGTAGCCTGATTTCGAAAACCAGTCCGTAGGCTCGAGGCGGTGATGTCTACGGTAGCGGGCCGGGTGCGTTGCCCGGCTCGCTTGCTTGCGCGGCGCTCGCCTTGGTTTCGTGGCTGTCGCTTGGTGTACCGCGTTCCTCGGTACGTGCGGGCCACCGCCACGGTTCCGCACTCGCTGCACACATCCGACTCGTTCCCGCGAAGGTCATACCGACACTCCGCCTCGAGGGTTGTGGCGGCAGCCTTGTGGCAAGGCGGTGACGTGCGGAGGGAAGGTCATTCCCGCTCGCGATCCGGGCCTATGTCGTTGTTCGTGCAGTTCTCCTCGACGCGAAAGGGTATTGTCGTAGCGACACCCTCGGCCCGGACGTCTTGAAACTCCGAGCCGTGCACGTCGTCGAGCACGAATGCCGGACGCGCGTCCTTCTGGCGGATGGCGATCCGGATGTCGCTCAACCGCAGATCTTTCGCATGGCGGATGTAGAACCCGTGGGCGGGCAGCACGCCGAACATCCGGTTCTCGGGGTACTTGGTCGAGTTCTCCGCGATCGTGCGTTGGGCGTCTTCCGCCGTCCGTACGGGAAACCCGCCGAGGATCTCGATGTCCACGTCTCGGATGGTCACCCGTTCGATAAGGTGGCCGGGGATTCCCGTGATGCTTGACGCATAGGGCGTGTAGTTGTGCGTCGCCCGCTCCGCGTCGGTGTACTTCTTCGCATTGTCGACGGTGGCCCGAATGCCGCTGATGTACACGTCCTGGAGGGTGCCCACACTCGGTTTGGTTGCGACGCCATCGACGTATACCGGGCGATTGCGGTCGCCCAGCTTGATGAAGATGGGTGTTTCCACCACGTCCATCTTCATGTTGAGCACGGTGACGTTCCGCATGATGCCGCCGTCCACACACTCCAGGGCCAGTCCTGCGATGCCCGTCTGCCAGACGGTGTTGTTCTCGATGAGAATGTTTTGGAACCCGCCCGACGAGTCCGTGCCCGCCTTGATGCCGTTGCAGTGTGAGTGCTCGCGCATTCTGAGGGGCCTCGGATCACGGTAATTGAGGGCTTT
>CAYMME010000033.1:12550-29215 GCA_964391465.1 uncultured Planctomycetales bacterium | reverse complement strand
TGTAGTGTCTCAGGCAGACTGCGTTCTTTCCGAACCGCGACCGTGAGGGAGCGGCAGTGCTTCGCCTTGCCGCGGCCGCTTCCTAACGGGCGCGGTTCGGATCAGATAAGCCTCGACAACTCTGAGACACTACACTAGATCAACCCCGCACGTTTCCGCAGGATCCATTCCACTGTAATGACCACTACCATCGCACTCAACAGCCACCACGAGTTCCACAGGGTCATCTGCGTTTCGCGCACGTTCCGTGCCGGTTCGGTGTCCAGCGCCGCCCTGAAGGGGCGCGGGTCGGCGGGCGTGACACGCACGCCGCCGGACACGTCGGCCAGGCGTTGAAGCAGCGACTCGTTGGCGGCGAGGTTCAGCGACTCCGGCGACTCGGCCGCGTCGATGACGATTCGCGTGCTCACCTCGCCGGGCGGGTCGTCCGGCTGTCGCAGCTCGTCGATCTGTGGGCTCTTCAGGGCCACGGTCAACTCGCCGCGCGGCAGGTCGGTGAACTTCGCCTCGTACATGCCCGGCGACCCGGAGACGTAGTGCAGCCGTCCGCTGCGGACGACCTTGTCGCCGGTGCGGATCTCCGTCGACGCCAGCGCGTCGGGCATCGGCGTCAGGTCGGGGCGGGAGAACTTCGCGCGCACCGTCACCGGTTCGTCCTGCGCGTATCGTGCCTGGTCGGTGCCGAGCTTGACGAGCTCGAGGCCGGTTGCGAGGTTGCCGTCGGTTGCCCAGCGGAAGACCTGCCGCCACAGCTTGTGATGCAGCTTGTCGCCGACCTTGTGCCGCAGCCGCCACGTCGCGTCCCATCCGAGGTAAAGGACCTTGCCCAGTCCGTAGGTCTGCGCGCACATCATGGCGTTGGCCCGCTCTCGCTCGGCGTCACGACGGCGACCGTCGGGTTGCGACGCGGGGGCCGTAGTCGGCGACGAACCGATCTTGGTGACCGCGTCTGCGAAAACCAGCACGGTGGCACTGCCCTTGGCCTTGCGCCACGTCGAACGCCAGTGCATGATCGGCAGGTGTTTCCAGAGCCGGGCGTTCTCGTCCGCGTCGAGGTGCAGGCGGGCGAGCGCGTCGGCGCGCCCTTCGGCGGTGAGCCCGAGTTGGAAGATCCCTTCGCTCGTCGGGTCCGCCGATTCCGCAACGACCGGGATCACGCTTGCGAGTGGCTGCCCGTGATAGTCGGCGGGCATGTGCTCCGGGCCGGCGATCACGACAACACATCCGCCGCGGTCGGCGACGAACTGCTCGATGCGGTGCTGATCGTCGGTCGAGAGGTCGGCCGAATCCACATCGCCGAGCACGATCACATCGAAGGCGTTGAGATTCTCGGCCGTGTCCGGCAATCGGTCGGCCTCGGCGTCGCGGTTGGACGCCTTCGCGGTGATCGGCGGACGGGGCGGTTCCTTCTCGATGTACGGCGGCGCGAACAACACCGATTGGAGCTTGATGCTCTTGTCGCGCAGCAGCATGTTGCGCAGGTAGCGGAACTCCCATCGCGAGCGGCCGTCGACGATCAGCACCTTGGTGCGTTCGTCGTTCACGTCGACGGCAAGCTTGCGACGATTGTTGTCGTCGAGCACTTCGCCTTCGATCGGAACGATATCGAGCTGGTATGCGGTGCGGCCCTTCTCGCCCGGTGTGTGCGTCAAGGTGATTTCGCGTCGTTCGCGCGGCCCGGCCGCCGTGACGGTCTCCTCGTCGAGCACCTTGCCCGCGGCGTCGAGCAGGCGGACGGTTGCGGGCTTGCCGGCCAATCCGTCGAGCTTGAGTGACGCGGTGATCTCGACCGCATCTTCGAGGTAGACGGTGTTCGGGGCGTCGACGGCGAGTACGGCCGCGTCGGTCGGCGGGTTTGCCGTACCGATGATCAGCGGGAAGATCGGGGCGTCGCTTGCGCCGAGACGCTCGGCGACGGCCACCACGTCGGTGTCGATATTGTGCCGGCCATCCGTGACGAGCAGAATCCCGGCCGGCGGCGCTTCGCCGAGGCCCCGCATGGCTGCCTCGAGGGCTCCGGCAAGATCGGTGCGGTTGCGCCACGCGACATCGCCGGTTGCCGCAGTCGTAGCGGGCGCATCGCCCGGTTGCGTCTCTGCCCCTTGCTCCTGCTCGCTCGGCCCCCCGACGACTCGAGCAAACGGTACCTCCCGTGCGTCGGACGCAAACGAATACGCGCGGAGATCGATGTCGTCGAGGTTGCCAGGGAGTGGGCCGTCTTGCGGGTTCAACCAGCGAGCCGCGATGCGACGGCGTCGCAAGCGCGCCGCTTCGTTCATCGCGGCTCTGGTCGGGGCGTCGGCGCGATCGGCGAACGCATCGTCGAGCGTACGGCCAATGGCGGCGAGTTGGTCGGCCGAAGTGCCGACGACAGCGATGGCTTCCTCCAGTGCCCGGGCGATTCGTTCCATCTCCTTCGGCGCGCCGCGGCCTGCCCACTCGGCGTCGCCGATCTTCTCGATGAGACCGCGCACGGTCGCTGTGACTCGCGTATCGAGTCGCCCTGCCATCTCGCCGAGCGTCCTTCGCTCGCCGGGTGCGACCGCTTCCTGTTGGAGGGTGGCGGCCAGATCGTTTAGTGCCAGGTCGAGTGCCGCCGCGATTCGCTCGAGGTCGACTGCGAGGCGGCGATGGCTTGTTCCCTTGGCCGGAGGTGTCGGCGTGGCATCCGTTGCTCCGGACTGTGCTCGCCGTTCGCCGAGCATTTCGAGGTATGCCTTGCTGGCCTGGGCAAGCGAGGCCGCCCGGCGCAGCGCGGCCTCGGCGGGTTCGAGTCGTACCGGACGAGCCGTCGGCGCCACCATGTCCAGCCCGTCGGCCAGGCGCAGCTTGCGGCCCGCCGAGATGTGGGCGTCGGCGATGTCCATGCTCGTCGACTCGTCGACCAGGACCACCAGCGACTGCTTCCGCAGTTCGGTGTACGTGGTCGAGATGATTGGTTCGGCCAGCATCAGCAGGACGAGGAGACACAGTATCGAACGCAGCACCGTCAGCGTGATGCCTTGCCGCCAAGTGACCAGACGTCGTTCGGTCCGGTAGAGAGCGACGAGCAATACGACCGAGACGGCGGCTAGCGCCGCCAGTATCGCGAGCGACACCGGTGCGGCGAAGATGAGCCGCCGGATTGTCTCAGCCTGTGCAAGCATGACGGTCGGTGAATCCTATGAGATCGCCTGCGATGGTTCAGGTTCATAGTCGACGGCTTGACTGGCCTCGCCGTGCCTTGCGTTGGCGATCGCACGGGTCAGCAGCACCTCGATGAGCAACAATGTGAGTACCGCCAGTGCCAGCCATCGCCAGATCTCGCGCCCCGGCGAATCGACAGTCAGTGCGGCCTGCACCTCGGCGGTGGAAGAGAAGAACGTCATGTCGAGCTGCTCGGTGAGCCGCGCGACCGCATCGTCGGGCAGCGGAAGCAGGTCGGACTCGTCGCTGTCGAGGCCGACGGCGAAGTGGTGCGTGGTGCTGCCGGCGTCACTGCTGAGGATCAGGCGATACACACCCGGTTGCTCGGTGCCGGTGAAGTTGAACGTGACGCGCGAGCCGTCGGGCTCGCCGACCACGGCGTGCGTGATGCCGGATGGGTCGATCACCTGTCCGACGGACGGGGCCTCGGCGGCCGCGAACGTGGCCGTGAGCGGCTCGCTCGGGGCGAGATTCCATCGCGTCAGCAGCGGCTCGGCCAGGTGGTACACGAGTTCGTGGGTCAGTACGACGTAGGCCTTGCACGCCGGCAGGTTGGACCAGTCCATGTCCCACGGCACGGCCGTGCAGATGACGGCCCCGCGTCCGACCCGCTTCTCGACCGCCAGCGGATCGCCGCCGGCCAGGGACGCAATGCGGCGCACGTCGGCTGCGGTGGGTGGTACCTCGATCGGGAACCAGCGATCGACGCGGACCTTCTGCAAGTCGATCGCCGGCGGCGCGAGGAGTTGCATGACGGGATGATCAGCAGCCGTTTCGGTGATGCGCTCGAATGCGTCACGCGATTCCTCGTCACCTTTCGGTGCTTGCAGGCGTGCGGGCAGCAGGCCGCGGCCGTTGTCGTGGAGCGTCTCGTTGTAGTGATCACGATCGACGTTGTCGCCGGGTGTGATGAGCAATCCGCCGCCCTTTTCGACGTATCCCGCGAGCTTGTCGTACAGGGCAGCAGGCACGCGGGCGACGTTGGCCAGTACGACCACACGGTAGGCGGAGAAGTCCTCGCGAATGGCCTCGAGCGGTTCGACAGCCTTCGCGGCCACCACGTAGTCCACCGGCTGCAGCGTGAATCGATCGATCGGCTGGAGTGCGGCCGCGAGGTATGCCGTCTCCGACCGCAGCGGGTCGGGCGACGGGGCGCCATCCACGAGAAGGACGGGCAGCGCCTTCGACACCTCCACCGCGCGGTGCTGCGCGTCATCGAGGGCGATTTCGTCGCCGTCGGTCAGCGTCGCGCCGAGCACGACGGAGCCGGGCGTTTCGAACTGGTGCGTGAACTGGAGCGTGCGCGCGCCGCCGGGCTTCAGGCCGGCCAGCTTCTCGGCGCTGAGGTGCTTGCCGTTGAGCGACAGTTCCACGGACCGCGGGCGGGCAACGGCGCCGCCGGTGTTGGCGACGGTTACGGTGACGGCGACCGGACGGTCCGTCCCGATGACGCGTCGGTCGAGCGTGATGTCGGTCACGGCCAGGTTGGCCGGCGGTGCGCCCGGCGCCGGCAGGCGGAGGACGCGGAGTTGGGGCCGCGGCTGTTCCTGTTCGGCGGAGTCGGCCAGGAATCGCCACCGCTTGGCCTCGCCCAGCCGCCAGCCGTGTTCCTGTCCGTCCGTAATGATGACGATCTGCCGGTGGGGATTGGTGCCGGCGGTCACGGCTTGGTGAGCGGCATCGATGCTGCGAATCATGTCCAGACTTGCCGCGGTCGGCTCGAGATCCGCGAGGCGTCGACGGAGGGCCGTCCTCTGCTCGTCGGACGCGTGGACGGGGGCGTCGGTCAGCGGGCGCACGGCTCCGGAAGCCGCGAGCACGGTTACCGTATCGCCGGCCGACAACTCGTCGATCAGCTCACCGGCCGCGGTCACGGCGCGGGCGAACTGGGTCTCACCGTCGACGACACGCGACATCGAGAGCGAGCTGTCCAGCACGATCGCGACATCCTGGCGGTCCGCGCCCCGTCCGGCGAAGTGAGGGTTGCGCACGAACAGGCGGGCCATGGCCAAGGCGAGCAGGGCCAGCAACGCCGTCCGCACGGCCAGCAGCAACAGCTCTTCAATGCGCATGCGCCGGCGGCGCGTGCTGTGCGACGCGAGAAGAAACTGCATCGCTCCCCAGTCGACGACGTGATGCCGACGTCGGCTGAGGATGTGAATGATGATCGGGATGGCCGCCGCCGCCAGCCCCCACAGCATGGTCGGGTTCAGTGCAACCATCTAGCGTTTCAACATGAAGAACACATAACCACAAGTTACCGCCAACCAGGTCCACGCGAGCCACTGCAGGACGACGCTCCATACTCCCTTTTGCTTGCAGGAGAAAGCGAGGTAGTTAAATAATAGCGTTAAAGATATGATTATATTGCCAAACTTGTCCCCGGAGTAGTTACTCCTAATCATGGAGATCAAATGGACAAGGTTGGACACCAGCAGGGCAACAATCAGGAACAGAAGCCAATGTCTCAAGACCTTCGCGAGGTTGGACTGTTCTTCCTCCACGTCATAGGTCGTGGAATCTGCCGGATCGAAGGTGCGTCCACACTCCGGACACCGCGTTGTGGAAAGGCCCTTGAGTCGATATCCGCATTCATGGCATTTGGCGTGCGAATGTAGCGTAATCACCGCGGTTATCCTCGAGCCGTCGCCTGTCGCCAGGCGAGGTAGCGCATGAGTACGTTCGCGAAGGGTCTGGACGTGTCCATGGGCACGTAGTCGATCTCCAGCTCGTTGCAGCCGTCGCGGAGCTGCTTGCGAAAGGCGGCCATGCGGCGGAGATACGTTTCGCGGATCCCGCGCGGGTCGAGAGCGACCTGCCGGCCGGTTACCTCCAGATCCCGAAACCGGGTCCACTGTCGGTAGGGGAAGGTCTGCTCCTCGCGGGCGGTTACGTGCAGGATGATGACCTCGTGTCCTCGGTGGCGGAAGTGGTGCAGGGCGTGGCGCAGGGCGTCGGGATCGTCGAAGCAGTCGGACAACACCATGACCAGGCCGCGCCGGTTAACGCGTTCGGCGACGTCATGAAACACTCCGGCCAGCGAGGTCTCGGCGCCGGGCTGCGTGGCCTGCAGCGCATCGAGCGTCTCGCGCAAATGGATGGCCCGCGAGCGCGGCGGGATGTAGGTGCGGACGGCCGTGTCGAACGTGACCAAGCCCACCTCGTCCTGCTGGCGGAGCAGCAGGTAGGCGAGGCACGCGGCCGCCATCTGGGCGTACCGGAACTTGCTCACACCGCCGGCGGCCTCGCCTGCGAAACGCATCGACCCGGACGCGTCCACGAGCAGGTACGCCCGCAGGTTCGTCTCTTGTTCGTACTGCTTGATGTAGTACCGGTCGCTCTTGGCGTAGACGCGCCAGTCGATGTCCCGGATCTCGTCGCCGGGGCTGTACTCGCGATGCTCGGCGAACTCGACCGAGAAGCCTCTGAACGGCGAGCGATGTCGCCCTGCGATCATTCCCTCGACCACCTGCCGGGCGATCAGCTCGAGGTTGCCCACGCGCGAAAGCGCTTGTGGGTCGATCAGCTCGAGATAGCCGGCGGTTGACGAGTCAGCCATTGGACCACGTGCGTGCGGTGCAGACGTTCTACCGGTCACGTCCGCGCGAGCTTCTCTTCGCGCGAGACGGGGACGGTATCGAGGAGCTGGTCGACGACGTCGTCGGCCGACTTGCCGGCGGCCTCGGCCGCGAACGTGGTCAGCACGCGGTGGCGCAGAACCGGGTGGGCCACCTTGCGGATGTCCTCGGTGGTCACGTGGAAGCGGCCGTGGAGGATCGCGCGGGCCTTTCCGGCGAGAATCATGTAGATACCGGCTCGCGGGCCGGCACCCCAGTTGACCATTTCGTTGACGAACGCCGGGGCCTCGGGCGTGTTCGGGCGCGTCGCTCGAGCCAGGTCGCGGACGTACGTGAACACGTGGTCGGCCACCGGCACTTTTCGCACCGTTTCCTGCAGCGTGCGGATCTCTTCACCCGAGAGCGTGGTGTTCAGCTCGGCCGCGTAGGTGCTGGTGACCTGCTTCATGATCCGGATCTCTTCATCCGGCGAGGGGTAGCTCACGCGAATCTTGAACATGAAGCGGTCGAGCTGGGCCTCGGGCAGCGGATACGTCCCCTCCTGCTCGATCGGGTTTTGCGTGGCCAGGACGAAGAACGGTTCGGGTAGCGGGAAGGACGCGTCCCCGACGGTGACGTGGCGCTCCTGCATCGCTTCGAGCAGGGCGGCCTGGGTCTTCGGCGGGGTCCGGTTGATCTCGTCGGCGAGGATCATGTTCGCGAACAGCGGCCCGCGCAGGAAACGGAAGATGCGCTTGCCCGTCGTGCGGTCCTCCTCGAGCACGTCCGTGCCCGTGATGTCGGCGGGCATCAGGTCCGGCGTGAACTGGATCCGTTTGAACGATAGGTGCAGCACTTCCGAGAGCGTGCTGATGAGCAGGGTCTTGGCCAGTCCGGGCACGCCCTCCAGGATGCAGTGCCCCCGGCAGAACATGGCGACAAGCACCTGCTCGATCACCGTGTCCATGCCCACGATGACCTTGCCGAGCTCGCCGGTCATGCGCGCGTAGGTCTCGCCCAGCACCTTGACCGCCTGTACTTCGTCGTTTGTGGTCGTCTGTTCCACGGAAATCGACGGATCGAGTCCTCACCCCGTGCGCAGCATCCAGGGTACCGGATCTGCGGGTCGATGCAAAGGAGGCCGGGGCGGGCATGTACAGTGCGGGCGGCCTTGCTAGAATGCCGTCGCCGGTCCGCGAGGGCGGACCGGATTGATCACGGCTGGATCGCGAGCGAGCGCTTATGGACATTGTTGTGTGTGGAAGGTCGGCCCCGACGTTCCGAAGATCGCGATTCGGAGCCCTGCCGCGGGCAGCTTCGCGCATGTTGTTCGTGTTGGGTCTTGCCATGCTGAGCGGCGGGTGCGCGTCCGGGACGATCGCGCCCAAGGCCGAACTCGTTCCTCCGAAGCCGCCGGAGGTGTTTGACGACGCCGACTGGGCCGCCGTGTTGCGCGAGAACGTCAAGGAAGGGCTCGTCGACTACAACCATCTGGCCGCCCATCGTCAGGGGTTGGACCGCTTCGTGGCTCTGATCAGCGTCGCGGGGCCCGACTCGACGCCGAAGCTGTTCGCGACCCGCAGTGCGAAACTGGCGTACTGGATCAACGCGTACAATGCCCTCGTCCTCTGCGCTGTATTGGAGGTTTATCCGACGCCGACGATGTACGACCTGGGCCTCAAGCGCCTCGAACACGACTACCGCTTTGTCGTCGACGGCCGACAGGTGAGGCTTCATGACCTCGTTCAGCGCCTTCGTACGACGAGCCAGGACGACGTGCGGATGATCTTTGCGCTGTGCAGTGCGGCGAGAGGGTCCCCTCCGCTCGGCGATCAGCCCTATCGAACCGCCACGCTCGATCAACAGTTGGCTCGGGCGGCCCGCGATGCCGTCGGGAACGCCGGTTTGGTGCGCGTCGACCACGAAGGACGCCGGCTTCTTCTTGGTCAGGACATCGTCAGCGCGCTCGATCGACTGGTGTCGTACCATGAGCGGCGCACGGGGGCGCGCGGAGCCAAGCCGATCAACGCGCTCCTGAGTTTCGCTCCGTCGGCCCGGACGCGGGAATCGCTGAATCGAGCCGTGGGTTACGCGGTGGGGGCGATTCCGTTCGATCGCCGGCTGAATCTCTGGGGGGAGCTGCCGGCCCGCGCTTCGGCCGCTGCTGCACCGGCGCGGGGGGCGCCGTAGGGCATGACCAGCGAATCCGCGGAGATCGTCGAGTTCGTGAAGGCTCAGGCCGGCAGCGACACTTACGGTGCGTACTGCCGGAACCTGCTCGCCGAGTTGGTCGAGATCGATACGAGCCCGACCTGCGACCTCACGCGTTTGCGAGAGAACGAGAGCAAGACGCTTGCGTTGATCGAGGATGCGGTGCGCGAGGTGCTGGGTGATCGGGCCGAGATCGAGCGACGGCCGATTGCGCCGGAGATCGAGGCGATCGGCGAGTACTCGACTCCGTACTACGCAGCGTCGGACTCGAACGGCCCGCCGCGGCCTGCGGCCGACGTGTATGGCGGACGCTGCAATCTGGTTGTGCGGATCGTCGGCGGGGATGGTTCGGGTGCGGTTCGGTCGGACGTGTACAACACGCACATCGACACGGTGGGACCCTGGTTCAAGCCGTGGACGGATGCGGATCGTGTCTACGGTCGGGGCGCGTGCGATGCGAAGGGGTCGATTGCCGCGCTGCTGGGGCAGATCAGGCTTTGCGAAGCGGTGCGAGAGCGGTGGGGGGTGGCCGCACCGCACGATCGAGTCTACCAGTTCACGATCGACCAGGAGTCCGGGGGCAACGGCACGTTGTCACTCTGTCACGACGCGTTGCCGGCCGAGGCGGCGGCGGTCTGCTACGCGATGACGGGAAACGTGGCCCACCCGGCCAATCGTGGAGCCGTATGGTTTGCGTGTCGGCTGGACGGTGATGGCACGCCCGGGGCCAGCACGCTGCAGATGTTCCCGTTCGTGCTTCAGGCTGTCGAGCAGGCCGGACGAAAGCTGGCCGAGGCGAGCAGTCACGCGTTGTTTGAACCGGCACACGTGCAGACGAACTTCGGCGTGCTCGGCGCGTACGGGACGCATCCGTCGGCGGTTCCGGATCACGTAGCCTTGTTGATCACGGTTCAAGCCAAGGCGAATCCGCAGCGCGTGATGATGCACCTCATCGAGTTGCTCGACGCCGCGATGGCCGACTACTGTGCGTGCTTCGGCGACCTGACGCGCCAGACGGATCCGATCACGGGCAAGCCGCGCCTGGCCGCACACTACAAACTGTCCGAGGAGCCGCAGCCGGACCGGTTGGGCTTCCGACTCGACATCTACGGCAAAGCCGGGCACATGGGTGCGCTGGCTGAGTGTGACAATGCGCTGAGCAAGGTAGCGTGCCTGCTCATCGCCATGCTGCGCTTCGCCCGGAACTTCCCCAACGTCGAGGGCGAGGCCCGCTTGGTGGACGGCGCGGCCGGCCCCCTCGTGCTCGAAGGGGCTCAGGGTTTTCTGCCCACGCACTCGCTGGGCGACGTGGAGGAGCGGATCGCTGCGGCCGCCGTCGAGGGCGTGAAGAGCTACTGCGACTTTGCCGGGATCCCGTTCGCGAAGAACATGGTCCGGACTTCCTTCGACAAGCTCCGGAACGATGCCTACGCGAGCGAGGTGGACTGCCCGCCGATGCAAGCATTCCGAGCTGCTTTCGGCGCGCTCGGCCGGCCGTGGCCTGAGCCCAAGGGTTGGCCCGTCCGGTGCGACGCGCGGCTCTTTGGGCAGCGCGGCGTACCGACGGTCACGTTCGGTCCCGGACGCGTCCTCCAGGCCCACAGCCGGGAGGAGCAGATCGCCATCCGCGAGATCCAGGACGCCGTCGCCATCGGCACACTCGCCACGATGTACCTCGGTGGTGCCCTCGGCCCGCCCTCGGCGTGATCCGGCGTGGCTCGCATACCCAAGCGCAGCCCAGGCGCGTTTCGATGCCCTGCAGCATGGCGGGTCCGATAATCACGGGCGCCGCCGTGGACCGTGGGCTTCCGCAGAAGTGGGCAGAATACCGCGTGCAGGCTTGACGCGAATCGCTTGCATTCGTATGATGCAGGCATGAGGTCCGATGGAAGGCGACAGTACACAATCCGCTCGGTTCCCTCGGCGGTGGATCGCGCGCTCCGCGACCAGGCAAGACGGGAGAAGCGGAGCCTGAACGAAGTGGCGCTGGAAGCCCTGCGGCGAGGCGTCGGCCTGGACACGCCGGATCGATTGTTCGACGACCTGGACGATGTCGTGGGAACGTGGGAGGAAGACCCGGACTTCGATGCGGCGATTAGGCGACAAGACGTTGTGGACCGGTCGCTATGGCGCTGAGGCTGGCCATTGATGTGAATCGCTACGTCGACTTCTGCAGGGGGGAGGAGGAAGCGGTCGATCCGCTGCGCCGTGCGAGCGAGATTGTGTTGCCATTTGTCGTGCTGGCCGAATTGAGAGCGGGCTTCTGCTGCGGCGCGCGCTCGCGACACAATGAACGCGCGCTCGTGCGTTTTCGGGAGTCGCCGCGGGTGAGCGTGCTATTCGCGGATGAGGGCACGACACATTTCTATGGGCGGCTCTTCGCCGGACTCCGCGGGGCGGGGACACCGATCCCGACGAACGATTTGTGGATCGCCGCCCTGGCCGTGCAGCATGACCTGACACTGTTCACACGCGACAAACACTTCGACCGGCTGCCGCAGATTCCGCGGATCTGATCGAGCGTTCGCACCGTCTGTCATTGCCAGGGCGGTCTTCATCCTGATAATGGCCCGTTCCCTGTCTGCACCACGGTGGTGGAGGTCGTGACATGGACCGCGAGCCGAACCTGGAAATCTGGCAGGCCGCACTGGACCGGCACGACCCGGCAGCCTTGCGCGACTTGGTGCGCAAGGCCCGCCCCGCCGACTTGGCCGAAGTGATCGGCCTGCTCGACGAAGCGGAGGGGCTCACGCTCCTGCGGGCCCTGCCTCGCAGCGCCGCGGCGCTGGTGCTGGCCCTGCTGCCGGAATCCACGCGAGGCGACCTGCTCGACGACCTGTCCGACCAGATCCTCTCCGATCTGGTCGGACACCTGCCGCTTGACGACGCCGCCGACGTGCTGGGCGAACTGCCTGTCGAGCAGGTCCCCGAGGTGCTCGACGCCATCCCGGACGAGCAGTCGGAGAAGCTCCGCCGGCTGCTGGCCTACGGCGAGGAGACCGCCGGTGGCCTGATGACCCCCGTCCTGATCCAGGTGCCGTTCGGGGCGACGGTCGGAGAGGCAGTAGCGGAGATCCGCCTGGCTGACATCGACGAGGAGTTCTTCAACATCTACGTTACCGACGAGGTCGGTCGGCTCACGGGGTTGGTGCCCATCTACTCGCTGGTCTCGCGGCCCGAGGAGACGCCGCTCGGCAAGATCATGGCCACCGACCTGATCACGGTGCGGGCCGATGAGGATCAGGAAGCGGTCGTCAACCTCTGTCGGAAGTACGACCTGTCGGCGGTGCCTGTGGTTGACGACCAGGGTCGATTACTCGGGCGCATCACCGCCGACGATATCCTCGACGTGGCCGTCGAAGAGGCCGACGAGGATCTGCTCCGCATGGCCGGTACGGATCCGGCTGAGCTCGAGTCCACTTCTTCGTTGCGGGCCGCGCGGATCCGTGCCACTTGGCTGCTGCCTTGTATCGGGGCAACGCTGCTCGTGGCGGGAGCGGTGCTCTTCTTCGAGGCACGGTCCGGCCTGTCAGGGAAGCTCACAGTACTCGTGATTGCGTTCGTTCCGGTGATCGCGGCCATGGGAGGCAACACGGGGATCCAGGCATCCACGCGCATCGTTCGGGCGTTGGCTACGGGCACAAGCCCCGATTCACGACTGGGGCGCGCGATGGCGCGCGAAATCCCGGTTGCGACCTATCTGTCGCTTGGATTCGGGCTGATCGCGGCGCTTGCCGGCGGCTTGATAGGCCTCGCCGTCGGCGGCGATTGGATGATCGGCGTGGCGGTCGGTGTCAGCATGACGATTGCCATTGCTGCGGCGACGATGCTCGGAGTGGCTCTGCCCTTCGTGTTCCGTCGACTCGGCGTCGACCCGGCTATCGCGTCCGGACCGCTGGTGACCACGTCAAATGACGTGATCTCGGTGGCTATCTATCTCGGGGCGGCGACGGCTCTACTGTGAGCGGGATGGTTGCGCGCCTTCGTCGTCAGGAACCCTACGGCTCGTCGTTGTCGGACGGAATGCGCGTTTCCTCGTCTTCCTCTCCGGCCAGCGCCTCCAGCAGGTCATCGTCGGCGACGAAGTCATCGAGGTCGGGGCCAGCGTCGTCGGCGGGCGCCCCCGCGCCGGCGGATCCGCCCACATCCGTGCGGACCGGCTCAATCGTTTCCGGTTCGCCGTCGATCTGGACCGTGAGGACGACGGGGCCGATCGAGATCTTGTCGCCGGGCTCGAGTTCGCGCTCCTCCGTACGTTCCACGTTGACGTACGTCCCGTTGCTGCTGCCGAGGTCCTTGATGACGACGACGCCCTTCGAGACCTTCAGTTCGGCGTGCCTCCGCGAGACCTCGCCGATCGGGATGCGCAAGTTGCAGTCGGTGGAGCGACCGATGACGAAGACCCCGTCGGGGAGTTCCACGTCACGCCGCCGCCCGTCCTTGTTGAATACGACCAGATTCACTTCCATGATTGGTGCCTGCCTTGAAGCCTCTAACCCAACGTTCCGCGCGGTTTGTCGCGATCGCGACAGCCAAGTCCAACATATCGACAGACCGCTGTCAAGGTGGATCTGCACGAAAAACGGAGAGCCCCGACGCGCCGGATCTGGTATGCTCGTCGGCGGGAGTGCTTGCCGTCTCCAATGGACGCGATCGGACTGTACATCCACACCCCGTTCTGCACGACCAAATGTGGGTACTGCGACTTCTACTCGGTTCCCCTGGCCGGTCGTGCCGTCGCATCGCTGGTCGAAGCCCTGCTTGCGGAGTTGGAGTATCGGGTCGAGGCGCATGCCGACAAGCTGAGCACGATCTTCGTCGGCGGTGGCACACCTACGGTGTTACCCGGAGAGGAACTGCGGCGTCTGCTGGGCGCCGTGACGGCGATTGCCGGGCGGGGCCGGGTCGAGGAGTTCACCGTCGAGGCCAACCCGGCGACGCTCGATCCGGCGAAGGCGGGGTTGCTCGCCGAGGCCGGCGTCACCCGCGTCTCGTTCGGCGCCCAGTCGTTCCACTCGCGAGAGCTGGCCGTTCTGGAGCGCCTTCACGGTCCCGACGACGTGCCGCGCTCGGTGGAGCAGGCTCGCCGCGCGGGTCTGCAACAGATCAATCTCGATCTGATCTTCGGCATCCCATCGCAGACGCTGGCCTCTTGGGACGAATCGTTGCGGCGGGCGCTGGATCTCGCCCCGGAACATCTCGCTCTCTACGGCCTGACCTACGAACCCGGCACCGCGCTGGCGGCACTGCGCGAACGAGGTCGGCTCACGCCGTGCGATGAGGGGCTGGAGCGCGATATGTACCTGCACGCGATCGACCGGCTGACTGCGGCGGGGTTCGAGCACTACGAGATCAGCAACTTCGCCCGGCCGGGGCGCCGGTGTCGGCACAACCTTGCGTGCTGGCACAACCGTCCCTACGTCGGCATCGGCCCGTCGGCGGCGGGCTTCATGAACGGCCGGCGCACCCGCAACATTCCTGACGTCGAGCGATATGTGATGATGGTGCGCGAGCAGGGTCACGCCGAGATCGAGTCCGAGCGCCTTGATCCGCTTGCGTTCGCAGGCGAAACCGCGATGCTGTGGTTGCGATTGATCGAGGGGATCGAGCGGGACGCGTTTCGTCGGACGACCGGCTTCGATCCGTTCGAGCTGTTCGCCGAGCCGCTCGCTCGCCACGCTGCGGCCGGTCTGCTCGTCGTCGACGGGAGCCGCATCCGCTTGACGCGAGACGGGCTGTGCGTCGCCGACTCCATCATCGTGGACTTCATCGACCCGGAGCGGAGCGCGGTCATACAGAACATAGGAGAAGAGGATCGCAATGAGCAGCCGCGTGGACACACCGATGCGTCCGCTGGTTCGGCTCGAGGACGTTCGCCGCGTCTTCGCCATGGGTGAGGTCGAGGTGCCTGCGCTGGTCGACGTCGACTTCGCAATCGAGCCGGGGGAGTTCGTCGTCATCCTGGGCCCGTCGGGCTCGGGCAAGAGCACGCTGATCAACTTGATCGGTGGGATGGATCGGCCCACCGGCGGCCGGCTGTGGTATCGCGACGCGGACTTGGGAGGCATGGATGATGACGGGATGACCGAGTACCGCCGCGAGAAGGTGGGCTTCGTCTTCCAGTTCTACAACCTGGTGCCGACGCTCACGGCGTACGAGAACGTGCTCGCGGCCACCGAGCTTGCGGATGATCCGCTCGATCCGGCCGAGGCGCTGGATCTCGTGGGTCTGCGCGAACGGGCCAACCATTTCCCGGCCCAGCTCTCCGGCGGCGAGCAGCAGCGGGTTGCCATTGCCCGGGCCCTGGCCAAGCGGCCGGAACTCGTGCTCGCCGACGAGCCGACCGGGGCCCTCGACCTGCCCACGGCCCGCAGCGTGCTCGCAATCCTCCAGGAGCTCAACCAGACGAAACACCTGACGATCTGTCTGATCACACACAACTCGGCCATCGGAGCGATCGCCCACCGCACCGTGCGCTTGGTGAGCGGACGCATCGCCGAGTCCTTGGTGAACGAGGCACCGATGCCGGCCGAGGAAATCACCTGGTAGCCCGACTGCCGCACCAATGACTGCCCTTCGTCGAAAACTCGGTCGCGACATTTCTGCCGGGGCGGGCATGCTGGTGGCGATCGTCGCGATCATCGCCGTCGGGACGAGCTCGTTCATTGCCCTCGGTTCCGCCCAACGCATTCTCCTGGCGAGCCAGAGTGCCTACTACAGCGAGTACCGCTTCGCCGATTTCTGGGTCGACGTGAAGAAGGCCCCACTAACTGCGGTCGAGCCCATCGCGCGGCTGCCCGGCGTGCTCGCGGTCGAGTCGCGCGTGGTGTTCGACGTGATCCTCGATGTGCCCGGCGTGGATCGGCCGCTGGCCGGACGCCTGATCTCCACGCCGGTCCGCGGCTACGGCGACACCATCAACGGCATCCACGTCGTTCGCGGCTCGGGCTTCTCCGGCAACCGCGGCCAGGAGGTGATCCTGAGCGAGTCGTTCGCTCAGGCCCACGGGCTCGGGCCCGGCGACCGTGTGCAGGCGATCCTGAACCGGAAACGCGAGTCGTTCCTGGTCGTCGGCACCGCCATCAGCCCCGAGTACGTCTACATGCTTCGGGGCGAGGGCGACTTCATACCGGACCCGCGGCACTTCGGTACGCTCTACGTGCAAGAGCGCTATGCCCGCGAGGTGCTGGACTTCAAGGACGCATGCAATCAGGTCGTCGGTTTGCTGCAACCGGGTCATGCCGAGAACGTCGACCGGCTGTTGGCTCGCATCGACCGCATGCTCGAGCCGTATGGTGTGCTCGCAAGAACGCCGCGCGAGCGCCACTCCTCGCACCGGTTTCTGTCGGACGAAATCGCCGGCTTGGGCGTGACCGCCACGATCATGCCCGCCATCTTCCTGATCGTGGCCGCTCTCGTGCTGAACGTCGTGATGGGTCGACTGGCCGAGCGGCAACGCACGATCATCGGGACGCTCAAGGCGCTGGGTTACTCCAGCCGGCGAATCATGGTGCACTTCCTGTCGTTCGGGCTCGTCGTCGGCGTGGTGGGCGGCCTCGCCGGTAACGCGCTCGGGGTGCTGTGGACCGTCGGTATGTTGGAGATCTACAAGGACTTTTTCCAGTTCCCGACGTTCCTGGTCCGCGTCTATCCGGACATGCTTCTGATCGGCATGGGGATCAGCGTCTTCTTCTCGCTCGCGGGCACGGCC
>CAYMME010000033.1:9206-12450 GCA_964391465.1 uncultured Planctomycetales bacterium | reverse complement strand
CCGAGGCCATGCGGGCCAAGCCGCCCGAACGCGCGGGGGCCGTCTTCCTGGAGAGATTCCCGGCGGTGTGGAAACGTCTGGGCTTTCGTACGCACATCGCTCTGCGGAGCCTGGCTCGCAACCGCATGCGTACCGCCTCGGCCGTCGTTGCGTCGGCCCTGGCCACGTCGATCATCCTGCTGACCATGATGATGTACGACTCGATGTGGTATCTGGTCGAGTTCCAGTTCGACCGCATCGCCCACAGCGACGTGGACATCGGGTTTCGCGACGAGACATCGACCGCCGCGCTGCTCGAAGGACGCGACTTGCCCGGTGTGGACTACGCCGAGCCGGTGCTGGGGATGGTGTGTGACGTTCGCAACGGTCGGCGCTCGCGGCGCCTCGGCATCACCGGCCTGTCGCCGGGCCACCGGCTCACCACCCCCATCGAGGCCGACGGCACGCCGATCCGGATCCCGGAATCCGGGCTCGTGCTGTCGCACAAACTCGCCGACGTCCTCGGCGCCGAGGTCGGCGACCACCTCGAGCTCACGCCTGTGCGCGGCCGGCGGGAGACGGTGCGGGTTCCGGTCAACTCCATCGTCGAGAGCTTCGTCGGGCTGGAATGCTACGCCAGTCTCAACTACCTCAGCCGCGTGGTCGGCGAGGGTCAGGCGGTCAACTCCGTGCAGATTGCCGCCAATCCGGCCGGCGTGACGGCGCTCTACCGCACGGTCAAGAAGCTGCCCAACGCCCAGGGGCTGGCCGTCCGCGCCGACACGAAGGCCAACATCGAGAACACGTTCGTTTCGCAGATCGGCATATCGCTGGCCATCTCGATCGCGTTTGCGGGCGTGATTGCCTTCGGTACCGTGATCAACGTGTCGCTGGTCGAGATCCAGGAGCGCACGCGCGACATCTCGACGTTCCGCGTGCTCGGGTATCGGCCGGGGCCGATCGCGGCGATCTTCTACCGCCAGAACATGGTCATCTTCGTGCTCGGGCTGGCGCTGGCGCTGCCGCTCAGCTACGGTCTGCTGCTGGCGATGGCCGGCGCGTACGAGACGGAGCTGTTCCGGATGCCGGTGCTGATCAAGCCGTCGACCGTGATTCTCTCGGCCTCGATTTCGTTCGTGTTCGTGGTGGTGGCCCAGTGGTTCGTGGCCCGGAGCATCCGCCGGCTCGACTGGCTTGAAGGGATGAAGGTCAAAGAGTAGAGGAACGTTCCATGAAGAAGGGATGGCTGGTCATTGTGCTGATCGTCGTGGGCGTCGCGGCGTTTACCGTCTGGCGGTCGAAGCAGCCGGATGCCGTGGTGACGGTGATCCATCCGCACGTCGGGACGATTCGAGCGTACGTCGAAGAGTTGGCGGTTACCGAGTTGCCGCACGACGAGCTGATCGCCATGCCGATCTCCGGCTGGCTGGAGCGGATCGAGTTGCGCGAAGGCGATGCGGTCGGCAAGGGTCAGGTGGTGGCCCGGCTCGAGACCCATGACCTGATCGATCGCGTGGGGCAGGCCGAGCAGCGGCTGGCCGTGCTGGAGTCGCGGATCCGCGAGAACCAGGACCACCGGCTCGAAGAGAACGCGCTGGTCGAGGCCCGGGCCGTGGTCAAAGCCATCGACGAGACGGTCAGGGCGTCGGATGCCAAGCTCGAGGCGTCGCACGCGGTAACGGACTTCGCCAAGTCCGAGCTTCAGCGACTCAAGAACGTGCGTGAGGCCGACGCGGCCGCCGACCGCGAGGTCCGCGAGGCCGAGACCGAATGGCGCCGCACCGAGGCCGAGTACCGAAGCGACGCCCTCGAACTGGCCGCGCTCAAGACCATCGCCGCGGTCAGCTACATCGGTCCGAAGTTCATCACCGACTACATCGACCGCAAGACGTTTCCGTTGGAGGTGTACAACAACCAGCTCGCCGAGGCCCGGGCGGAACTGGAGATCGAGAAGCGCAACCTGGCGAGGGCCGAGATCAAGAGCACGATCGACGGAGTGGTGCTCGAGCGCCATCAGACACGCCGCCAATACCTGGCCGCGGGCACACCGCTGCTGACGCTCGGGCGACTCGAGGAGATGGAAGTGATCGCCGAGGTGCTCACCGAGCGGGCCACGAGCATCGCCCGCGACAATCCGGTGGACGTGTTCGGCGAGGCCGTCGGCGACGAGCCGGTGCCCGCCAAGGTCTCGCGCGTCTACCCGGCCGGGTTCAAGAAGATCAGCTCGCTAGGCGTCGAGCAGCAAAGGGTCAAAGTAGCCGTCGCGCTGGACAAGCGCCCCGAACGGCTCGGGGTAGCATTCCGGGTCCACGTCCGCATCTATCACGATGAAGCAACCGACACGCTCATCCTCCCACGCACCGCCCTCTTCCGAGCCGACGAGGGCGGCTGGCAGGTAATGGTCGTCGAAAACGCAACCACCACGCAGCTTCAGCCGGTCGAAGTCGGCCTGATGAACGACGACCAGGTCCAGATCGTCAAGGGCCTCGCCACCGAATCAGCGGTCGTCGCCCATCCGTCCAGCGACATCGTCGCCGGCATGCGCGTGGAGACCCTGGCGCAGAAGTAGCGGGTGGCAATGCCGTCCCGCTGCAGCGATGACTGATAAGAGATGAAGGATGAGGGACCGGAGATGGGAGATAGCCGCGCCCCGTCGAAGGGCCATCCCTCATCGCCCATCTTTCATCCCTCATCCATTCCCTGGTCGTCGACGACACCATTACAAGGTGACGACTCATCATAGTCTCATTATTCGACCCGAAAGCTGCCGGTCAGCTCGATATCGCTGGAGGATCGACCCACCATCACCTCGAACCTTCCGGGTTCGACGACCCAGGCGTCTCGATCGACATCCCAGTATGCCAACTGTTGTGCAGGAACGACAAGCTGCACAGCGTGGCTCTCGCTCGGTTGCAGTGTGATTCTGGAAAACCCTTCCAGCTTTCTCGAGGGCCTGGGTACGCTGGACTCGACATCCCGGATATAGAGCTGCACCACCTCATCTCCGGCGCGCTTGCCAACATTCTCAATTGTGGCCTGTATCGTTACGCTGCCGTTCGAAGTGATGCTCTCAGGTTTGATTCTCAAATCGCTGTAGCCGAATCGTGTGTAACTGAGACCATGCCCGAAGGGGTAGAGTGGTTGATCTGCGTCTGCCCTATAGCTGCCGGCTTTGCGAATATCGGCCATATAAGTGCGCCCCTTGCGGATGTCATAATCGCGGAAAGGCGGCAGTTGCTCGACGGATTCATGAAAGGTCAGGGGA
>CAYMME010000033.1:0-9196 GCA_964391465.1 uncultured Planctomycetales bacterium | reverse complement strand
CCCGCGGGATTGTAGTCGCCGAACAGCACATCGGCGATCGCGTTTCCGGATTGTTCGCCCGAGTACCATGCCACGAGCATGGCCGGAATACTCTTCTTGAGCCACGGAAAGGAAAGCGAGCTGCCGTTCTGGAAGACCGCAATGGTGTTGGGATTCGCGGCATGCACCGCCTTGATCAGCTCTTCCTGGAGGCCGGGCAACGCGAGATCGACCCGATCGACGCCCTCCTTCTCCACGCTAAGATCCGTTCCCAAGATGACAATCGCCGCATCGGCTTTGCGGGCAAGTTCAACCGCCGGATCGAACTGTCTGGCATCGGCGGGTGCGCCGAACAGCCGAATTACGGACTTGTACCACTGCTCGCAGTACTCGATCTTGAGATCATAATGCTGTCCGCCGACCACATCGATTCGCTTGGCCTTCGAGGACTGGTTGCGGTTGTTCCAGGTGTCAATGAGGAGATTGCCGTCGACATAGAGACGGATCGCATCGTCGAAGACGGCGCCGATATAATATGGGCCGGTCGACGGGGCCACGAACTGACCGGTCCATCGAATCGAGAAGTAGTCGCGTGGAATCAAAGGGTCGGGTGTGCCCTTGCTGAAGCTGAAATCCAGCACGGGATCCACGCGCACGATCACGGGGTCGCCGGCGAAGTCGAGGTTGTCGAAATACTCGCCCCGCAAGCCATGCTCGCCCGGTTTCCCCTCTGCCGGGACGAGTTGCTCGGTCGGAATGGCGGGAAGCACAAGCTTGATGTCGCATCCCTTCTCGTGCAAGACCCGTTTGCCGCCGAGCTTGCTGGTGATGCCGGCGAGGGGAGATACCACTCTGTCATTGCTGCTCGTGTAGCCGCCCAGTTGGACCACGTCCGCATTGGGACCGATGACGGCGACCGTCTTGATTCTTTGCGGGTCCAGAGGCAGGAGATTGCCCTCGTTCTTGAGCAGCACGATGGACTCCCGAGCTGCCTGTCTGGCCAGGGCCAGGTGTTCACGAGAAGCGACGACAGATAGAGGGATGTTTGCGTACGGAACGCGGTCCGGCGGGTCATACAGGCCCAGGCGAAAGCGTGCCAGCATGATGCCGCGCAGGGCCCGGTCGATCGTCTCTTTCGATACCATCCCGGAGGCAACAACCTCCGCAAGGTGAACTTTGAAGTAGTCGCCGCACTCGATATCGATGCCGGCATTCAGGGCCTCGGCGATGGCTTCCTGAACCGTGGCGACATATCCGTGATCCTGAAACAGATCCTTGAGGCCGTTGCAGTCGCACACGACAGCGCCGTCGAATCCCCACTCATCGCGCAGGATATCGATCAGTAGTTCCTTGTTGGCCGCACAGGGAACGCCGTTGAGGGCGTTGTAGGCAGCCATGATGGTCTGGGCCTTGCCCTGTTCGATCAGGACCTGGTAGGGCTTGAGGTAGTACTCGCGCAGGAGTTGTTCGTCGATGTCGGACGAGGCATTGTGGCGGCACCACTCTTCGTTGTTGGCGACGAAATGCTTCGGGCCGGCGTGGGTCTTGACGTAGCGGGGATGATTGCCCTGCAGACCCCTGACGCACGCGAGGCTGAGCTCTGCTGTGTGGTAGGGGTCTTCGCCGTAGCACTCGTGGGTGCGTCCCCAGCGGGGATCGCGGGCCAGCTCGACCACCGGGCTCCAGAAGGTCAGGCCCTTGTCGGCTTTACCGGCGTTATAGAGTGCCCGAAGCTCGTCGGACACGGCCGCCGCAATTCGATGAAGGAGATCTCGGTTCCATGTCGCCCCCTGGGCGATGCCGTGGGGAAAGACGGTCGTGGCCGCCTGTTTGGCGTTGACCGAGTGACAGGCCAGACCGCTCCAGTTGTAGGCTTCCAGGCCCAGGCGGGGGAGCGGGGCGGGCGTGCGACTCGTCATCTGCGAGAGCTTTTCTTCCATGGTCATGCGGGAGAGGAGATCCTCCACCCGTCGTTCAAGCGGCGCGTCCGGGTCCTGGTAGAGCTTCGTGTCGGCATGGACAGGTGCGACCACGAACAGTGAGAAAACGATCAGCAACGCGATCGACGCGATGATCGTGCTCGACGGCATGGATGACTCGTTGTGTTGCATGGTCTTGCCTCCAGGAAGAAGCGTTGGTTCTCTTGTGACCGGGATTCCTGTCGCGGCAGGTTAGCCCCACTCGCCCTCAGGGTTGATGTACATCGGCTTCCTCTTCCCGTCAATGCGCCATCGCGACCATGGAGCACATCGTGCGGCCTGTCCCCCCCAGGTTGACGTATTTGTGCGGCCTGCGGGCGAACCCGGACGGACCTGATGTGACGTCGCGTGCTGCCGCCGCCCCAGGAATTGGCGTCGGTCGCACGGCAGTCGGGCCGGGCCGGGGCAGTTGATCGACGGGAGCCCGAAAGAAAGGACCACAGCCATCTCCCGCGCACTCTCGGTGGCCTTGCCCTCGGTCGTAATGTTCGTGGCTTCCAGTACGGCGGTCGCGTCCGACGCGAAGCGACGCATTGTCTTCAATGATGACGCGCGGGTCATCGGGGAGGCGCCGGCGACGAATACTCCCGCGTTCGTGAAGGTCTGGCTCGATCTGGAGACGGCGTTCCGAACACCTCCCGGACGCCGCCGTTCAGCCTTCGCCTGCTTCCCGGGCAAGCAGGGCTTTCTTCCGTTCGGCCCCCCAGCGGTAGCCGGTCAGACGGCCGTTCGAACCTACCACCCGATGGCACGGGATGGCCACCGCCAGTCGGTTCTGCGCGCAAGCCCGGGCCACGGCTCGGGACGCACCGGGCTTGCCGAGCGCCTCGGCAACCTGGCGATACGTTCGTGTTTCGCCCGCGGGGATGGACCGAAGGGTAGACCAGACCTGTTGTTGAAACGCGGTGCCTTGTATGTCGAACGGCAGGCCAAGCTCGCTTGACGGCTGCCGGATGAAAGCAACCACGCCGGCCAGTGTCTCGCGGAGGTACTCGTCATGGGCCAGTTCGGCAGCGCCGAACCGGTCGCGCAAGGCCTCCAGAAGCTCATCATCGCTGTCACCGAACTCGATCGCGCAGACGCCCCGGTCGGTCACGGCCACAAGCAGACGGCCTAGGAAGCAGTCTCCCATCGCATAGCGGATTGACTGTTCGGCACCTCCGTGGCTGTACGTCGAGGGACTCATCCCCAGCAGGTCATCGGTCTGTTCGTATACGCGGCTGGAGGAGTTGAAGCCCGCAGCATAGATCGCTTGCGTCACCGAATCGGCTTCGCCCAAAGCGGCTTGCAGCTTGGCCCGGCGTACGCCCGAGGCGTACTGCTTGGGCGTGACCCCAAGTGCCTGTTTGAAGACCCTCCGGAACCAAGATGTACTCAGGCCCGAAATCAGTGCCAACTCCTCCACGCTCGGAGGTTCCTCCGAACGTGCAATCAGCGCGCAGGCCCGTTGGATCCCCGGGCGGCACGGCCCTCCCGCGTCCATCGTTCCCGGTCGACACCGCTTGCACGCGCGGAACCCCGCACGCTCGGCTTCTTCCGGCGTGTCGAAGAATCGCACGTTCTCCCTCCGCGGACGACGGGACGAGCATCCAGGCCGACAGTAGACGCCGGTCGTGACCACCGCGTACACGAATGGTTCGCACCCGTTGACGATGTGGCGCTGCACGGCTTGCCATCGGGACTCAGCCAGCATGTCTCGCGTGCCGTTCTTCACAATGGTCTCCTCACATATGGTAATCCAGCGGTTGAGGTTCAGTCGACCCCGGGAATGCACCCATGTCGACCTCCATCGGTTGCCGGTCGTGGAGTCATGGTCGCACACTCCTGCTGGGGCCGATATCGGTTTCCGGCTGGGCAATTCAGCTTGCCGGTGGTCGGAGTCAGGCCGGGCGTCAGTCGCAGGGCGCCGTTGCGTGGGACCCCTCTGCAGCGTACCTTGACCAGCATTCGCGGTTCCCAAGACCGCAGGCACAGGACCGGCCGCGAAGCAGCGCGATCTCAGCATCGATCACGAGGAAGAGGTGTCAAGACGCGATCGACGCGATCCTGAAGGAAAGGACCACAGCCATGTCCGGCGCACATCGGGTGAACTTGACCGCGATCGTCCTGCTGTTCACATGCGGCACGATCTTTGCGGCATCCGCGTCCGACGCGACACGACGCATTGTCTTCAACGATGACGCCCAGGTGATCGGCGAGGCGCCGGCTACGGGGACCTCGGCTTTCGTGACGGCCTGGCTGGATCGGGAGGCGGCGTTTGTTCCCTTCAACACGTTCGTCTTTCTGGCCGCCACGCCGGACATCTGCATGTACGACACGAAGGTCGGTGAGGTCTACGGTGCTCGTTTCGGGGCCGGTTTCGACGGCGGGCGGGCTCCGGGTCTTCGTGGTTTGCGGGCCGAGGGTACGGACGCGCTCGAACTGGTCACCCGCCACATGAGGGCAAAGGGCATCGACGTACTGGCCGCGATCCGCATGAGCGACACGCACCATCGGTCGCTCGATCCGACCAACCCGGGCTGTCCGCAGTTCGCCATCGACCACCCCGAATACGTCATCAAGCAGCCCGACGGGCGCAAGAACGAGACGGCTCTCGACTACTCCTACCCGGAGGTGCGGGCCCACCGTCTGGCGATCATGCGGGAGATCGCCGAGCGGTACGACGTCGACGGCCTGGAACTGAACTTTGTCCGGTGGGCCAAGCACTTCCCGCGCGACCAGGGGCGCGAGAAGGCCCCGATCATGACCGCGTACGTGAGCGAGATTCGCCGGATGCTCGACGCGGCGGCCGGGAAACGCGGTCGGCAGAAGATGATCCTGGGCGTGCGTGTGCCCGAGTCGGTTCACGCCTGCTGGCTGGCCGGGGTCGACATCAAGACGTGGGTCGAGAAGGGCTGGGTCGACTACGTCGTGGTGGCCACCTGGAACAACACCGACCCGCAGGTCCCCGTCGACGAGTTCACACGCTTCACCAAGCCCGCGGGCGTCGACACGGTGGTGCTGATGGGCAACATGATCGGGGCGATCTGGCCCGGCCCGCCGACGGTGCTCGACCGCGGGATCGCCATGTCCGCCAAGCACGCCAAGGGGTATCAGGGCATGCTGATCGACGAGGCCGAGGCGAGGGCGGCCGCGGCGAACTACTATGCTTGGGGTGCGGACAGCATTTCGTTCTGGAATGTGGGGATTCACTTCGGGGGGGAGAAGACGGCCGCCCCCGAACAGCGCGATCGCATCCGCCGCTGGACGCAGGCCGTACGGGATCCCCAGCGCGTCCACGCGAGCCCGCGCGTGTATCGCTACCTGCCCATGGGCAAGGGGATCAGCGCCCGCAAGCCCCCGGCCCGCAACTATCCCTGGTACGACGAAGGTCGAAGCGTTCTGGGCCACCGCAACAGCCCCATCCTGCGCTTCACGACGGACAAGGTCGGCACGCGCCTGGCGTTCCCGTTTCGCATGGCCGACGGTCGCAAGGGCGAGAAGCTGAGCGGGACGTTGTGCTTCTGGATCTACCACGCCACGAAGACCGACCGGGTCGAGGTCGACATCAACGGCAAAGCGATCGACGCGATCAAGATCAAGCAGACGGAAGCCGGCGAGCGGCGCGGCAACCTGCCGGGCATGCGGTACGAGATTGCCCTCTCGGACTGCCCACCCTTCGCGGGCGACAACGAATTGGGTCTGACGCTGCGGACACCGACAGCCGGCAAGAATGTGCCCTACGTGGAAGAGCTGGAGGTGAGCGTCAAGTAAAAGGTGTCAGGATGATTTTTCTGACGTCGTGCGGGGCGGCGTTAGGCTGAGGCGATGGGATGGGCGCGTCGAGTTGTCGCGTCGATCCCTACCCGCGTGCGTGGCTGGCGACGGATGCATCTGCCCTGCACGGGCGTGAGAAATCAACCTGACACCTTTTTCCGGCCCGTGGGCGCGCCGGGATTGAAGGGCCGGCAAAGCCAGGTCCACATGACGCCGGAATGCGGGTACCATACGATACTTGTGCACGAGTGCCGGACGAGGCGCCCACCCTACCCGGGCGGTCTCCGATCGCGATGATCCTATCGGTGAATCACCCTTGGGAGTCTTCTCGTGGCTCGGGAACCGTGCGGTGTCTTCTGGTTCGCGGGAGAGCTGAAATGCGCATGTTGTCGATCGGCGTTGTGCTGCTCGGGACGATCACGAGCGCTGTTCATTCGGCCGGACACCTCACGATCGACGACTTCGAGGCCGGCGTGTGGAAGGGCATGACCCGGAGCACCGAGCCGGTCAAGCAGGGTCAGCACTCGGCCAAGTGGACCGATCTGCAAACGCACACCACGGTTCGTACGACGAAGGTCCCGACGGACTGGAGTGCGTACGACGGTCTGACCTTCTGGCTGTACTCGGCCAGGGCGAACCGTCAGCGGCTCACGCTCATCTGCAACTCCGACAACAAGGAAGACGCGGCGGGCTGGGACTACTACGTCTACCACTTCACCGTGAATTGGCGAGGCTGGAAGCGTTTCAGTCTCGAGCTGGGCAAGGACATCGGACCCTGCCGCAAGCCTCGCGGCTGGGACCAGATCGACGACCTCAGCATCAATGCGGCAGGCTGGGGCCACAAGCCGCTGTCGGACACGGTGTTGTTCATCGACGACATCAAGCTCGTTCGCAGTTCGGCTTCCCTGGCCATCAAGAGACGGGAGACCGCTCGCTCACCGGACGGCGGTGCGAGTGTGACCTACACGCTCGAGATCACGAACCGATGCGAGCAGGAACGGTCCTTCCGCCTGCAATACACTGTCCAAGCCAAGACGGCGCGCGGTCCGGCCAGCGTCTTCAAAGGTTCTGAACTGCCCGAGCGGACCGGCTCCATCGCACCGGGCGGAAGCGAGACGGTGCGCGTCCGATTGACGGCCGCCGGTGCGGCACTGACACGGTGCGAACCCCTGACTCGCGAGGAATGGTCCGTCGAGGTGGAGTCGGATACGCCGGACGTGCCCAAGCCGAGCGTGACCCTCGGCGCCATCGTGCCGCTGCCGAAGCGTGAGCATCCCTTCCTGTTCGCCGACGCCGAGACGCTTGCCAAGGCCAAGGCCCGCGCCGAGAAACACACTTGGGCCAAGAGGCAACTTGACGCGATCATCAAGGGCGCCGATGCGCTCGTGAAGACGCCCCCCAACGTACCCGACGGGCCGGGGCAGTGGACGCATCACTACGTCTGCAAGAAGTGCGGGGCGCGATTGCGTCACGACCGCAACAAGCACGCCTGCACGAAATGCGACGAGACCTACACGGGCTGGCCCTATGACCAGGTCGTGGTGACGCATACGCACCACGGCTGCCTGCGGGCGATACGCACGCTGGGGCTGGCCTACGCACTGACCGGCAACGAGTCCTACGCCGCCAGGGCACGGGAGATCCTGCTGGCCTATGCCGAGAAGTACACGTCCTACCCGTTGCACAACGTCAGAGGAAAAGCGGGTCGTTCGGCCGCCCGCATCTTCGCCCAGACGCTGGACGAATCCGTGGCCATCATCGGTCCGGCCTGGGGATACGACCTGATCTACAACAGCCCCTGCCTGTCGGACGCGGACAAGGAGAAGATCGAGTCGAAGTTCCTGCGCGAGGCAGTCGCGACGATCCGCCGCTACGACGCGGGCATCAGCAACTGGCAGTCGTGGCACAACGCCGGTATGGCGGCGGTGGGGTTCTGCCTTGAAGATGATGACATCGCTCATCATGCCATCAACGGCAAGAGCGGACTGCGATTCCAGTTCGAGAACAGCGTGCTGCCCGGCGGATTCTGGTACGAAGGCGCACCGGCCTACCACTACTACGCCCTCAAGGCTATCCAGTGGGCCGCCGAGGCGGCTCATCAGGCCGGGATCAGCGTGTACGAAGACGAAACCCACAAGTCGCTGTACGTCGGGCCGATCGAGTACGTGTTTCCGGATCTTCGTTTCCCGGCGGTCAACGACAGCAACGTGTTCAGCCTCACAGGTCAGCATGCCATGTACGAACTGGCGTACGCTCGCTTCATGGACCCCAGGCTGCTCCCGGTGGCGTCGCACGGCAAGCGAGGGAGTTTGCAGGCGCTGCTGTGGGGCGCCGACGAATTGCCACCGACCCCGAAGCTGGTGCTCGAGAGCAAGGATTTCAAGGGCCTCGGCGCGGCCGTCCTGCGCCAGCGTACCGGCAAGGAGCAGATCTACGTCCACCTGGACTACGGTCCGCACGGCGGCGGTCACGGGCATGCGGACAAGCTGACGATCATCCTCTTTGCCCTGAACAGGCAACTCGCCCCCGACCCGTCCCGTTTGGCCTATGCCGCACCGCTGCACGGGTCGTGGTATCGCCAGACGTTCGCCCACAACACGGTCTGCGTGGACCAGAAGAGCCAGCGGGCGGCCGAGGGCAGGCTTACGCTCTTCGACTCGCAGCCGGGGCTGGCGGTCGCCCGGGCCGAGTGCGACACTGCCTATCCCGGCGTGATGATGAAGCGGACGATTGCCGTGACGGATCGCTATGTGATTGACGTGTTCGACGTCGTCGCTCGCGAGGACCACACGTACGACTGGACATATCACAACTTCGGCACGCTTGTGCCCGGCGTTGAGGCGCAACCGCGAGCCGAACCCCTCGGCGACGGTCACGGCTATCAGCACATGCGCGACATCACGCAGGCCGAGTCGGACGATGCGTGGCACGTGGACTTCAAGCAGAAGGACGGGAACGTCCGGTTGACCATGCTCGGTGCGCCGGACACATCGCTCTGCTTCGGCACGGGCATGAGCGAGAACCCGCCGCAGCCGTGCCCGATGGTGGCCGTCCGCCGAAAGGCGAAACGAACCACCTTCATCTCCGTCATCGAGCCATACAAGGATGCACCGACCGTAACGGCCTTCGAGCGCGTGCCGATCGTCGGTGATGAGGCTGCTCTTGGCCTCGTGATTCAATGCGGAGAAGATCGCGACGTCCTGATGGTCGCCGAAAAGGGCGGAAGAGAAAGAACCGTCGAGGGCGTCAAGAGCACCGGGCGTGCCTGCCTCGTCTCGATACGACGCGGCAAACCCGGCATGGCTCTACATGCGCAATGAGCCGTAAAAGGTGTCAGGATGATTTTTCCGGCGTCGTACGTGCGGTGACTGCCCGAGGCGGCGGTGCGCGTGTGTCGTGCGGATACATCCGTCCCTCCGGACCCTGGAAATTCATCCTGACACGAATGCCATTAAGTCAAGCAAGGCACGCCCGTAAGTCTT
>CAYMME010000032.1:0-29218 GCA_964391465.1 uncultured Planctomycetales bacterium | reverse complement strand
GTACGTCTCGACGGTCCGCCGCAGCCAGTCGAGCCGCCGGCTACGATCCTTGTCGTCCCGCACGACCCGCTGCCGCCCGTTGCCCCGCGACATCACGTGGTACAACGCCCCCGAAAACTCGATCCGCAATGGTCTGGCCATGCCGCAAACCCTACACCAGGCTCGCCCGTCACGCAAGCACTAATGACTAAATGCGCTCTGACCCCATCTCTGCAGAGGCATGACGCAGCGGGCATTTCGTGCTGTTGGAATCAGCCCGCGCCCGGCTTTCTGGCGTGGAGGGTCACGATGTCGAGAAGGGTGATCGGGACGCTGAGGCGCTGGAGGATTTCGGGGCGGGGCAGGGGCACGGGGCGGCGGCAGAGCGAGGCGGCCAGGCGATCGATGAGGTATTGAGCCGTGTACCAGCAGACTTCGCGCTGCACGTCGACGACCTCGAGGCCGGCCCGGCGGAGCAGTCGCTTGAGGGCCTGCACCGAGAAGAACCACAGATGCTCGGGCAGGTTGTAGAGGTGCCAGTGCGGCCCGCTGAAACGCGCGACCAGGGCGGTGATGTCGCCGGTGCTCAGCGCGAGCACGCCGCCGGGGGCGAGCCGCTCGGCCAATGATCGCAGCGCCTCGTCCGGTGCGTGCAGGTGTTCAATGGCGTCCCAGAGCGTAATCAAATCGAACGGACCGCCGACCTGCGTGAGATGCTCGTCATCGATGGGGCCGGCAACGATCCGCTGGTCGAGCCGCTCCCGTCCCACGCGTGCCGCAAACTCGGAAACCTCGAGCCCACAGGCGTCCAGCCCGGCGTCGGTGGCGTGCTTGACGAAGAACCCCGGGCCGCATCCCGCGTCGAGCAACGTACGGGCCCCGGGCACAAGCCGGCGCAACCGGCGCAAGCGAGCCCGGCTCGTTCGCCCCATGGCACTGGCGAGCGAGAAGTAGTCGTTATAGCCCTTGTCGTTCTCGACGCTGTCGAAGTAGCTCTCGTCGTAGAAATGCTCGGGCTCGACTGCCGCCCCCTCGGTCCAGGCGAGCAGGCATCGTGAGCACTGGACAATCGCATAGGGCCCCAGCCGACACAGCACTCCGTTGCGGTCGCTGTTGCAGGCCAGGCACCGGCATGCCGTTCTGTGGGGAACCTCACACGTGCTCAAGCGTTCGCAGCTCCAACTCCGCACGACGCGGTCGCGGCTGAGTCGGCGCCGGCTCGGTGCGGCGCGGAATCGTGCGCGGGCCGTGCTCGGGCTCGAGCGGAACGTCGGTCTCCACGCCGACCGCCTCGGCCACGACGTACGACGGACGGCGCTTGACCTCCTCGTACGTGCGACCCAGGTACTCGCCGACGAGCCACAGTCCGGTCAGTTGCATCCCGCCGACGCACAGAATCGCCGAGACCGTCGAGGCCCAGCCCGTGATCGCCCGGAACCGGGGCAGGTCGAGGAAATGCCCCGTCAGCACAACGACGAGCAACAGCCCCGAGAGAAACGACAGGGCCAGGCCCAGAGTACCCATGTACTGCAGCGGCTTCGACGACAGCGAGAACATGCCGTCCATCAGCAGCCGGACCAGCTTCACGAACGAGTACTTGGCCTTCCCGCCGTGCCGCTCGTGCTCGTCAATATACACGATGGACTGGTTGAAGCCGATCCACCGCGCGAGTCCGCGATTGAATCGGCTTTGTTCGCGCAGACGCCGCATGGCCCGGACGGCCCGGCGGTCGTACAGACGAAAGTCGGCCGACTGCGGGATGATGTCCACGTCGGACAACCGCCGGAGGGCGGCGTAGCTGATGCGCTTGCACTGACCGACCAGGAAGCTGCTCCGCTGCGTCGAACGGCGCACCGCGTGCACGACATCCGCGCCTTGCTTCCATGCCGCGAGCAGCTCGGGGACGGCCTCGGGCGGATGCTGCAAGTCGGCATCCATCGTCACGACCACGCGACCGGTGGCGTGGTCCAGACCGGCCAGGATGGCGTTCTGGTGCCCGAACGGTCGCGACAGGTGCAGCAGCTTGACGCGACGGTCCTCGGCGTGCAGTTCCCTGGCGTAGTCGCAGGTGCGATCGCTGCTCCCGTCGCTGATCAGGAGAATCTCGAAGCTTTCGGTGATCGGCTCGAGGGCGATCCTGAGCCGACGCACGAGGACGTGGACGTTCTCTTCCTCGTTGAGGGCCGGGACGACGATGCTCACGAACGGCGCGCCCGCCTCGCGCGGGACGGCCTTGTCGGGTCGGAGTCGGTCGATGGTGCGCGGTTCGGTGCTCATGGTCGTCACAGGTGCTGCGGCTCGCCAAGCTCGGGATGCCGGCGGAGATGCTCATCGAAACTGGAACGTTTGAGAGTTTCGGTTGCCTCATCCCACACGAAGAATCGCGTCCGCGTCGGATCGACGGGTTCCCACTCGCACCACCGCAGGTTGGCCTCCAGCCGACCTTTCTCGCGCCGCAGCGCGGTGGTGATCCGCGCGTCGACGCCACAATCGGCCCGGAAGGCGTGTGTGAATCCGAACGAGTACACGAAGCACTGGCCGTACCGCTGCACGCCGTCGACAACCAGCAACTCGTCTGACGCCGGGCTCGGAGCCAGGTCCGCGAGCGATTCCGTCACCCCGTTCGCCACCCGCGTGCGGATGGTCCACTCGTAGGCGTACCCCAAGCGTAGCGTCGACAGACCGAGCACCAACGTAGCGAGTGCAGCGTTTCCGAAGCGTCGCGGCCACGTCCCGCGTAGCCGGCCGAACCCGGCCGCGATCACCATCGCCACTCCCATCGCCGGAAGCAGCGTGTGCCGCGGGGCCATGATGCCCCAAGGACTCGCCATGAGCACGGACAGGCTCACGAGGACAAGGGCGAGCCCGGTCACGGCCAGCCGCGTGCTGCCCCGGCGAGACGACGGCCGCCACGAGCCTCGGCCGACAAGGGCCCACAGCATCGCGACGCCACCCAGGGCGCAGCCGATTGCCATCGCGAAACGTTGCGGATCGATGGCGTAGAACGAGCCCGGAGCGCCGCAGCGTCGCAGCCATTGGAGAGCCATATCCCGGGCGGCGATGTGTTCCCAGAAAGCCGATGCCACCGCGACGACCGCGCCGATGGGATCGCCCACGCTTGGTGTGAGCGTTCTGGGTGTACCCGCCGACGTGACAACGTACATGATTCCGACCGCCGCTGACGCGGCCCAAAACGGCCACGTGCCCAGCAGTCGTGCCCAAGGGCTGCTCCGACGTCGATGGAGCAACGCGAGTCCGGCGAACGCCAGCGGCGCGCCGATGTGTTGGTCGTAGAACAGCAGCGAGACCGCAAACAACGCCACACTGAGACCGAGGCGCGTGCGCGACGCCGCCGGCGACTCGGCGTTCAGGTGCCGGACATAGAACCACAGGGCGCCGAGCAGGAACGCGGTGCAGGGCAGGATCTGCGCCCCCGACGACGTCCAGACCACGACGCACGTGTAGGAATGCCACGCCGCGAAGACGGCGGCCCCCGCGGCCGCGACACGCCAGTCGGCGGTGAGTTCTCGGACCAGGAAGTAGAGCAGCAGGCAGACCACAACGTACTGCACGAGCAGCACCGCCTGGTGCACGACGGGCCAGGCCCACGCCCAGTGGTGCCAAGCCATGATGTGGAGAACGCCCAGCGGCCGGACCCCCGGCCCGGCCCAGAAATGCAGATACGCACCGGGCCAGCCATGCTCTGCGACCAGGTCGCGCAGCACGAAATCGTCAATGTAGTAGCCGGCCCGGGTGTCGACCGTGAACGCATAGCCGGCCAGCGCGATCAGGCAGACGGAGATCGCACCACAGACCCGTCGCGCCTTCGTCTCCGACCACCGGCTCGACAGTGCTCGCGCGGGCGCGTTACGGACCGAGAAGACTCGCATGTCCGCGTTATCGGCTACCAGCGTAGGCCCGTTAAGACTGCGTTTGACGGATTCCAGGGCATTGCGCCACACCGCCTCGATCTCGAGGAAGCGACGCGCCGACCGTTGCGGAACGGGGCCGCTTGGTCCGCATATGCGCCGCCGTCAGCGCCGGTTGTGGGATGTGCACGCAATCTGAAGCGGTCGGTGTCGGCGGTCGATAACAAAGGGACCGAGAATCGACTCGATGATCACGCTCATACGCCCACCCACGGTCTCCACGCCGAACGCTTACAGTGTTCCCATAACTCCTCCGCTGGGCGTGGCGTACGTGGCCGCAAGCCTGGAGGCCGCCGGACATCGCGTCGACCTGATCGACGCCGTTGGGGAAGCGCCGCTGAGCCGCGGGCCTACATGTCATCCGGGGCTCGTCTACAACGGATTGAGCATCGATGAGATCGTGGCCCGTATCGAACCTTCCACCGACGCCGTCGGCATCTCGGCCATGTTCTCGCAGGAGTGGCCGCACACCGAGCAACTGGTCTGCGCCGTGCGTCGCCGCTTCCCGCGCGTGCCCATCGTCCTGGGTGGCGAGCATGCGACCGCCGTGTGGCAGCACATCCTCGAGACGTGCCCGGCGGTAACGCTCTGCGTGCTCGGCGAAGGGGAGGAAACCGTTACCGATCTCGTCGACTACTTCGATGGCTGCAAGACGCTGGAGGAAATTCCGGGAGTGGCCTTTCGTCGCAACGGCCGGCTCCACCACACGCCGCACCGCCGGCGGATCCGCAAGCTCCGTCAGATTCCCCGCCCCGCCTGGCACCTCGTACCGATGGAGACCTACCTGGACGCCGGGTTCGCCCTCGGCGTCGACCTGGGCCGATCGATGCCCATCCTGGCCACGCGAGGCTGCCCGTATCAGTGCACGTTCTGCTCCAACTCCACCATGTGGACGAACCGGTACGTCATGCGCGACGTGACCGACGTCGTCGACGAGATCGCCGACTACGTGGAGCACTATCGCGCGCGCAACATCGACTTCTACGATCTGACCGCCATCGTCAAGCGGGCCTGGATTCTCGAGTTCTGTCGTGAACTCGAGAGACGCGAACTGTCGATCACGTGGCAACTCCCGAGCGGGACGCGCACGGAAGTGCTCGACGCGGAAGTGCTCCGGAGCATGTACCGCACCGGCTGCCGCAATGTCACGTACGCCCCGGAGAGCGGATCCGAGCGGACGCTCAGGCGCATGAAGAAGCGCATCTCGCTCCCGCGCCTGGTCGAATCCGTTCGCGCCGCCAAGCGGACCGGACTGTCGTTGAAATGCAACATCGTCATCGGCCTGCCCGGCGAAACGCGGGGCGACATCTGGGAAAGCCTTCGCTTCGCACTGCGGTTGGCCCGTCTCGGCGTCGATGACGTGGGCCTCTATCTCTTCAGCCCTTACCCCGGATCAGAGCTGTTTAGCGAGCTGCGCGAGAAGGGGATCATCAAGAAGCTGGACAACGACTACTTCGCGTCGCTGGGTTGCTTCATGGACTTTCGGCGAGGCAGCCCGTACTGCGAGGCCGTCGGTCCGCGCGAGCTGAACCTCTACCGCTCGACGGGGATGGCGGTCTGCTACGCACTGAGCTACGCGACGCACCCCTGGCGCATCCTTCGCACGATCAGAAACGTGCTGATCGATCGCAGCAGCAACGCGCTGGAACAGAGGCTCTACGAACTCAAGAAACGCCGACTTGCTCGACGTGCGGGCGCGGTGTTGGAATCGAACGACGCGCTGGTCTGTAGAGAACCGCCGGGCGGCGGCAGTGCGGTGACCCCGCGGCGGCACGAACTCAAGACGCGCCGGCTCGCACGACGTGCGGGCGTGGCGTCGGATTCGACCGAGGCGCCGGTTCGTCGCCCGCCGCCTGCCGTGTGCCAACCCGCCTGACCAGTCGAACCAGACCGACGACACCGCTGACGGGCAGGAGAATCAGTGCGAACTCGCACGGGTACATGATCCGCGAGCCGGTCCAGAACGTGGTCCCGGACAATGCGGCGAAGACGCCGACGGTGACGAGCAGGGCGAGCGTTCCGTGAAGCTGGCCGGCGAGGCGCTCGTCGCGCAGGAGCCAACCCCCGACGCCCAGAGCGAGCAATCCCAGGCCGGCGATGACGAACGCGGGCTTCTGCATCTTGCGGGCGACCCGTCCGAGGTTCTCGAGCGCGGACCGCAGGCCCGTTGCGGCCGGCAGTTGAGCGGGGAGATAGGTCCACCCGTCCGTGAGCCCCTCGCGAATGTTCAGCACGCACACGCGCGCCGTCTCCATCGGATGCTCGCGCAGGATCGCCAGGCTTTCGGCATACTGCCGCTCGACGATTTCCGCCGAGCTGATCTCACCGGCGGCCAGTTGCGCCTTGTCGCGCTCCCAGGGGAGCTTGCGATGTTCGAGAATCGCCGAGCCTCTCGGCGCCTGCCCGGCCTGCGCCCACGCCTCCACCCGCGGAGCCACGTAGTAGCGCAGGTTCTTCGGACCGATCGCCGACGGCGTGAAGCAGCCCTCGGCCAATTGATTGCGCACGCAGAGCGCGCCGACGAACGCAACCTGCACCGACAGGAAGGCGACGAACGGGCCGCGCCGCACCGGTACGCGAGCGCTGCGGGCGAAGAGAAGCCAGATCATCGGTGACGCCGCCGACCACACCACCAGCGCCGGCTTGATCAATGTCGCGATGCCGAAGACGGCCCCGGCTCCGAAGCTCACGCCGGACTTCGAGCCCGCGATGCCGTGATACAGCAGCACCAAACCGACCACGAACGCGGCGGCGAAGAGCAGATCCGCCAACACCACCGCGGACAGCCCGACCCCCGTGGGTGACAGCGCGGAGATCAAGCCGGCGAGCACGGCGGCAAGCCGGCTGCGCACAATCCACCATGCCAGCAGGGCCGTGGCGACCGGAATGCACACGCCGATCACGGCCTGGGCGATGACGATCCGGGTCACGGGGAAACCCAGCCACCCCATGAGCGCACAGAACAGAGGGTATCCGGGCGGTCGCTGCAGCGCCGCGTGCCGCAGCTCGGGATCCGCCTCGGCCCCCGGTCGGTAGACGGAGAGATTGCCGGCCAGGCCAAGGTACTCCGCGCTGTCCGAGCAGATCGCCTGAATCTCATCGGGGCTGTGGTGGCGCAGGACGTTCGCCACGAATGTCTGTCGGAAGACCAGGGCAACGGCGGCGACCAGCACGAGGATCGCAAGAATCCCCGGTTGCCTGGGCGACCGCGGTTGCGGGTCCGGGTGCGTCGTCTCATGCGAGTCGGTTCGGACAGAAGCGTTCACGGGTTGCTCCGGGTCGTTTGGGGTTCCGGTCTGCTCCCGACACACGACGCACCCGCGCCGACAACGCCCGGGACCGGATGTGATTCCGCTTCGTGCCGTCGAGGCCGCAGCGCGCCGGGACGCGCCGCGCGACCTTCAGAGCCTGCCGTGACCGGTCGCTCGAGCGTGATCAGCGCCCGAAGCGCCAGGAGCCGCGCGAACGGCCCTCGGACCCGGTCCGTAGCGTCGACGAGCCGCAGGAGCCAGTCGGGTAACGCCTGATAACTCCGGAACCCGCAGCTCAGCAGCCAACTCGCGGCCGCGAAGTGCTCGACGGCCAGAACGTGCAGGCGTCCCGGCTGGTGACCGAGCGGCGCCGCACCCCGCCGCGCCGTGAAGTACAGCTCGGGCAAAGCCGCGTTACCGTCGAACGGATCCTTGCCCTCTGCAAATGGACGCTCGGGGTCGACGCTGCGATCCGCGTCCTCGTGATGTAGGTGGCGGTAGAAACGGTAGCCGGCGGGGCTCGTCCACGGCTCGAGCAACACGACGCGACCGCCGGGTTCGAGCACGCGCGCCGCCTCGTCCAGGAACCGCCGCGGCTCGGCCAGGTGGTGGAACACGTCGACCATCACCAGGTTGCCGACACTGCGATCCTCGAACGGCAGCGCGCAACAGTCGGCGACGCGATCCGTCCACGGCGTTTCTTCGATGTCCGTGGCGATCAGCTCGGGCCGGTATTCCTTGAAGAAGCCCGGCCCGCTGCCCAACTCGACAATCGGCTCGAGGGGCGCGGTCCGGCGAAGCACTTCGGCGAAGTAGCGCCGATAGATCCGGCACAACGCCGGCTTCCGCGCCCAGACCGCTCGATGCTCGTGAAGCTTCTCGTGGATCATGTTCACACCCAGCGCAGCTTGCGCAGCGCGATGCCGCACATTCCGAGCATGATGCGACCGTTGCGAAGGCGCCGTGTCATCTTGGTGACGCCCGCCACCCGTTCGCGGTAATGCACGGGCAACTCGACGATCTTGAGGTTGTTCTTGGCCGCACCGAAGATCCAGTCGTAGTCGCCCCACATGTCACAACTGCCGAAGTACTTGCGGGCCTCCATGATCTTCGCGTAGTCCCGGCGCCACACGACCTTGGTCCCGCACAGCGTGTCGCGGATGCGCTGGTCGAGCAGCAGGCTGAACAGCCCGGCGAAGCCCTTGTTTCCAAGCAGGTTGAGCCAGCGCATCGCCCCGTCCTCGAGCGGATAGACCATGCGCGAGCCGTTGATGAACTCGCCCCGCCCGGTGGTGATGGCCTGGAAGAACGCGGGCAACTCCTCGGGCATGACGGTCATGTCGGCGTCGAGGATCAGGAACACGTCGCCGGTGGCCTCGGCGAACCCGGCCCGGCATGCGGCGCCCTTGCCCTGACCGGGGCCGGGCACGAGCTTCATGTCGCGGTCGGGATGAAGCTCCATCGCCGCCCGCACGCGGGCCGCGGTGTCGTCGGTGGAGCAATCGTCCACGAAGACGATCTCGGTGCCCGCACCCATCTCCGGGATGCGCTCGACGAGATCGTCGATGTTGTCCTCTTCGTTCTTGCACGGCACGACGACCGAGCACGTGTGATGCTCGGGCGATTCGACGGGCACGATCGGTCGGGCCACGACGTACGACACGAGCCCGAACCGCCGCAGGCCGTTCAGCCGTCCGAGCATCGAGTTGCACAACCAGCTCAGGCCCGGGATGCGCACCGGCATGGGCATCGAGTGACCCTTGCGAACCACCTCGTAGTTGCTGACGTGCAGCAGCCCGGCCAGATCCTGCGTGGACAGCCAGTTCGGCGTCGTGTGCTTCGGCTTGAGCCCGAGCTTCTCGGCGAGCCGGCAGATCGGCTCCCAGAGATGGTTGAAGTGCACGATGATGATGCGCGTCTCCGCCGAGCAGTACCGGTGAATCCGTCGCAACGCCGCGCCCACGTCGGCCATCTCTCCCACGCAGTTGATGATCGTGACGTACTCGTACGGTCCGTCGGGGATCTCCGTTTGATCGAGCGACTCGGCACATCCGGCGGCAAACGACAGCTCAGGGTGCCGCCGGCGGGCCAGGTCGACCATGCTCTCGGCGCTGTCGACGCCGACGCCTTCGCTCGGATGCAGGGCCGCGAGCAGATCGCCGGTGCCCGAGCCGATGTCGAGCACACGGGCCCCGGCCGGTACGAAGTGTCGCAGCAGCCGAACCAACGTCTCTCGGAAGTAGCGGTAGCGCCGGTGCCAGGTGAGCTGCCGTTCGCCCAACCCGTTGTAGAAGGCACGCACCCGCTCGTTCTTCGCCTCGACGAACCGATCGTACGGCGTTGGGGCCGCCTCGACCGTTGCCGGCGCGGGCGGTTCGGCCGTCAGCACACCCATCTGCCGGATCCCGCCCAGGACGTCCTGGGCCGTGGGCAGCTCGTCGTGCGTACCGTGTTGTTCTCGCCAACGCGTCGTCATGCGATGGGTACCTCTTGTGTGTCACGATTCACAACCGGCAGCGGAACCCGGACCTTGGCCTGCACCACGCCAACGTTCGCCTCGTCGGACGTGGCCGTGGTCAGCACGCCCGCCGGTGACGGATCGACTTCGTTTCGCTGTTGCCGAGCTGCGCGGCGCCACTTGCGCCGGGTCTTGAACATGTCGCTGAACCACTTCGCGTAGCGCGTCTCTTCCGTTCCCGTGAGCACGACCCGCACGAGGTTGATCGCCGTTCTCAGCGGGTGGCGAAGGAACGAAAGCACGTAGAAGTTCGTGAAGAGCCGGATCATCCAGCGGTGCAGTTGCTCCGCGGACAGCTCATCGGTGTGGCAGTCCTGCGCGCCCTTGTTGTCGTAGAAGCTGAACGGCGACAGGAAGAAGTCGTCGTTCAACTCGATGCGCCCCGCCGCGAGCATCTCGTCGAACAGGGCCGAGCCCGGATAGGGCACGAACTTGGTGACGGATACGTCGTGGACACCCATGAGGGCCAGGCGCCGGATGAGCCGGAGCGTCTCGCGCAGCGTCTCCGTGGTTTCCTTCGGGAATCCGATGACGAAGAAGCAGCTCAACGTCAATCGGTGGCGAAGCGCGGCTCGGACCGACGTCATCATCTTGTCGAGGTGCACGCGCTTGTCGATCAGCTTCCGCATGTGAGCCGACCCGCTCTCGGGGGCGTAGGCCATCTGCTTGACCCCGGCGGCCGCGAGGTGCTTGCACGCCTCTTCATCAATCGCTTCGCTCCGCGTCCCCGACGGAAGCTGCCACGTGATGTTCAGGCCGCGGCGCACAACTTCCTTGCAGAACGCGATGGTCCATTTCTTGCTGACGATCGCGGTCAGATCCTGGAAGTGGAAGTCCGTCGCCCCGTACCGGTACAGGTACACCTCGATCTCGTCGCACACCCGGGCCGGATCGCGCATCGTGTAGGCGGTGGTCCACATCTGCGGGCTGCTACAAAACGTGCAGCGGAAGGGGCAGCCGCGAGTGGCGAGGATCGGCATCGCCCGTCCCTGGTTGATGCCGTTGTTCTGCCGCCGGTCGATGTAGTCGGTGATGGGCAACAGGTCCCACGCCGGAAGCGGAATGTCGTCCACGGCCTTCGTGCGCGGGCGCGGCGGCGTACGCACGATCTCTTCGTCCGCCCGAAACGCGATGCCGCGCACGGCGGACATGTCGCCGCCCTCGAGCAGGCACGCCAGCAGCTCGACCACCGTCTCTTCGCCCTCACCGATCACGCACACCGTCGTCGGCGAAGTCTGCAACACGTGATCGGGAAGGGCCGACGTGTGCTCGCCGCCGGCGATGATGGGTACGTCCGGAAACGTTTCGTGGGCGGCCTCGAGCGTCGCGCGGGCCAGCGGCCACAGCGGGCTGAACGTGCAGGACAGCCCGATAATATCGACATCGGCGGGGATGCGCCCGACGGTTTGCGCCGTGGTCAGTCCCTGCACCAGGATGTCCGGTCGCCCGGGCATCGGCGAGATCTGATCCATGGCCTCGGCCGCCGCGTCGATCACCGTAACGCGATGCCCCGCCTCGCGCACGGCCGCCGCGATGTACGCCAGCCCGATCGGCGGGTTCGGCGTGTGCATCTGCAAGCTGGTGACGCTCTTGATTCCGGCCGGATTGATCAGGCAAATGTGCGCCAAGGCAGAATCCTCTGCGTGCTCACGATCAACAACGATCCGCCCGGCGGCAGCCGGCGCGGACGCTGCCGATCACTCTCGGTCTGCGCAACGACTGCGCAATTCGGCTTGCAGAATCCCCCCGCAGGCTCGGCCATCATCGGATGCCCATCGGGCCGACTTAATGATCCGGACGTCAGCAGACACCGTTGCCGCGATGGTTCGTGAGTAAGCGTGAAAGGGTGCCACTGGCAGCTTGCCTGCCAGTGTGGGGCTGACCGTCAGCAGCAGACACGGGCGGGCGAGCCGCCCGTGGCACCCGATGCGCAGTTGCCGTGGCGATGCTGAGGTCTAAAGCGTCGCCACGGTGGTTCCGATAGCCCGATAGCCGAGTGCCTTGCGCTTCGCGTGTGCGCGCGGGCGCGTCGGCGTTCACGCATGGTGAGCACATGAGCGATCGTGATTCCGGCAGGAGGGCGTTGATTATCGGCCTGTTGTGCGTGACGGCCGGGGCGTTGGGGTTGCGCCTGTTCCAGCTCGATGCGGAAAGCCTCTGGATGGATGAGCTGCGGCAGGTCGGCTATTACGGACTGCCGCTGCACCGCGTCGTGCTCGGCGCGAGCGACCAGGCACAAGCGCCGCTCGACTACGTGCTCGGGGCCGGGCTGGCCCGGGTCGGTCTGGCCGGCAGCGACTGGTGGGTGCGTTTTCCGGCCGCCGTGTTCGGCGCGGCAAGCGTGTTCCTGTTCGGTTGGTGGATCGCCCGGATCGCCGGGACGGCGGCGGGCGTCGCGGCGGCCGCGCTGCTCGCGGTATGCCCGCTCCACGTGGCCATGTCGCAGGAGGCCCGACCCTACACGATCTTCCTGTTCCTGGTCCTGGCCACTACGCTTCTCTTCGACCACGCCCGGCGACGGCACACGCTCTTCTGGTGGGGCAGCTTCAGCCTGAGCCTGCTCGCCCTACTGCTGGCCCGTTGGATCGGGCCGCACTTCATCGCCTTGGGATTGGTGGCCTACTCGCTGGGGACGTGGCTCGTCGTCCGGCGGCGCGGCGAACCCTCCCTGCGCCGCGTCGAGACACGGAAGCAATGGGCCGCGTTCACCGCCATCGTGACGGCCTACTGCCTGTACAACCCCGTCTGCAGCCTCATCCTCTTCCGAATGGGTAAGACTTGCTTGCGCCGTGACGCCATGGCCTGGATCGATCGACTCGGCCACATGCTCTCGGATGCGTACACCGCCATTCTCTGCGGCTACTCCCCGCGCACGCTGTCCGCGGTCGCGGGCGACGGCCGACTGCTGATCGTCGCGGGGGTACTGGCAGCGGCGGGCCTGATCATGCTTCTGGCCATGATTCGACGAGGGCGCGATCCCGTCGCAGTGTTGTTCGTCACGACGCTGGTTGTCTTCCCGCTTGTTTACGCTCCGTTCTATACGTCCTTCAGCGTGTTCCGACCGAAGCCGCAGTACCTTCTCCCCATGGCCCTCCCGCTGTTGGGTCTGATCGCGATCACGATGGACGGTGTGCGGCGCCGGATGCTGCGCGTCCATCCCGCCGCATCGATGGTCTCGTTCGCCGTGCTTATCGGGCTGATCGCCGTTCCGATGGCACGGGCGTCGATCCGCGGCCTGCAGACCATGGAGAAACGCGATTGGCGCGGCGTGCTGACGTTTCTCGGCACACACAAGTCGCCCGACGACGCGATTGCGGCCGTCGCCCCGCACTGCGTGCCCCAGCACTGCACGGCACCCGTGTACGGCGTCCCGCGATACGGCTGGGATCGAGCACGGTTCCTGGCCACCGAGCTGAACCACAGTCTCGACCGGCTGGCCGAGGAGCCGTGGACGCAGTCGGACAACACGACCTGGATCATCGCGCTGACCGACGTGTACGAAGTGGCGACGTCGCTCGGTTACGGCCTACTGCCTCCGCCGGAGGAGACGCCGCCGGACGTGCGCGTCCACCGTTTCGCCAACTTGTTCATCCTCGAGATGCGCGGAGACGGGTCGGCCACCGAACGACTCATGGCCGGCATCGATCTACTCAACCGCAACCTGCCCGATCGCCGCGGCTTCGTCGCCCCCAACCTCTTCGCGGGGCGCTACTTCCTTTCCGCCGGTGAGCCAACCCGGGCCGACGTCCGATTCGACGCCGCGCTGCGCCAATGCCGGACCGACGCCGAACGCGACACCTTGGTCCGCGAATACCTGCCCGCATCCGTCCGCCGGGCCGGTGTCTCAGGCAGACTGGATTCTCTCCGAACCGCGACCGTAAGGGAGCGGCCGCGGCAAGGCGAAGCATTGCCGCTCCCTCATCCCGATGTACATCGAGACGGTTCGGATCAGATACGCTGCGCCGACTCTGAGGGGCTACACTAGACGCCGGCGCAACGCGCATCCATCTCTCCGCACATGCACCGCGCAAAGCCGAAGTCGACGCGTGCGCACGGTGCGCCCCGCGCGCCTGTTCGGACCGTTCGCACGTCCGCATCCGTAAGTTAACCCGCCCCCTGTTCTAGCCGACCTGTTCGCTGGTGGACCGCCAGATCCCTGCGTGCATCCGCCAACGGGAGCGAGGACATGAAGCGACAACTGAACCGGCAGGTTTGCCTACGTTGTTGAAGAAAGGCGGATGCGCGCCCCACCGGCACGGAGTGCGGATAGACAGGACCACCAAACCCGAATGACTACAGTACCTCACACGGAGACCCACGGCTGGGCCGATGTCGGTCTGACCACGCAGACCGAGAACGATCAACCCGGCGCGACTCGCGCTCGACCGACGCATGAAGTGTCGCCCGCACTGCGGTCGTGGCGCACCATGTGGGGCTCGCTCTGGGCCCGTCGCGAGATCGTCTTCTACCTGACGCTGCGCAACATCCGGGTGCGGTTCCACCAGACGGCACTGGGTTCGCTGTGGGCCCTGATGCAGCCGCTGGCGACCACGCTCGTGTTCGCGGTCGTGTTCGGGCGCCTGGTCAAGATCCAATCCGGCGAGATCCCCTATCCGATGTTCGTGCTTGCCGGCGTGCTGCCGTGGCAGTTCATGGCCTCGGCGATCCAGCGCTCCGGGGCGAGCCTCGTGGCCAACGGCGGGATCCTCAAGAAGGTCTACTTCCCCCGGTTGGCGATTCCGCTCGCGACGCTGGCAACGGCGGCGCTGGAGTTCGCAATCGGCTGCGTCGTGTTGATCGCACTGATGCTGCACTACGACGTTGCACTCTCGATGCGCCTGTTGCTGCTGCCGGCGATGGTGGCGCTCAGCGCGGCGATGGTCTTCGGCATCGGACTGCTGCTCGCCGCCGTCAACTGCCGTTTCCGCGACGCGACGCAGGGCATCGGATTCGCCCTCCAGATGTGGATGTTCCTCACGCCGATCGTGTATCCGTTCGCGAAAGTGCCGGAGCGATTCCAGGACTACATGCGGTTGAACCCGATGACCGGCCTGATCGGCGGGTTCCGATCCGTCTTCCTGGGCCAGCCGTGCGACGACGTGGCTCTGGTAATCTCGATCGTCTACGCGGCCCTGTTCCTGACCATCGGTGGAGCCGCATTCCGTCGTGCGGAGCGCCGCGCGGCCGACTGGCTGTAGCACCAAATCCGTGACACGCCGTTCCCATGACAAAGTGCTGTTGACCGGCGCCGGCGGGTTCGTCGGAAGCCATCTGACCGCCGGATTGGTTCGTGCCGGGTACTCGGTGCGGGCGGTCCTGCACTACAACGGTCGGCGCGACCGGGCGAGTCTCGTGCACCTGCCGCCGGAGATCGTGGATCAGGCCGAGCTGGTCTGGGGCGATGTGACCGATGCCGGGCAGATGATGCAGCTCGTGGCCGGTTGCGATGCGGTGCTGCACCTCGCAGCCCTGATCGGCATTCCCTACTCGTACGCCGCCCCGTCGTCGTACATGAGCGTCAACACAACAGGCACGTTGAACGTACTGGAGGCCTGCCGCAGCAACGGCGTCGATCGCTTGGTGGTCACGAGCACGAGCGAAGTCTACGGGACGGCACAGACCGAGTTGATCACCGAATCGCATCCGCTGGTGGCCCAGTCGCCGTACGCGGCCTCGAAGATCGCCGCCGACAAGCTGGCCGAGGCGTACTGCCGATCATTCGAGGTCCCGGTCGTCACCATGCGTCCGTTCAACGCGTTCGGCCCGCACCAATCCTTGCGGGCCGTGCTGCCCACGATCATTACGCAAGCGCTCGCCGGTTCCGAGACGATCGAGCTGGGGCATCTCTGGCCCGAGCGCGACCTCCTCTTCGTCGAGGACCTCGTCCGGGCCTACCTGCTGGCGTTGGAGACGCCGGGAATCGAGGGCGAAACCGTCCACGTGGGTACGGGGCGGTCGGTGAGCATCGGCGAACTCGCGAATCTCTGTGTGGAGCGGATCGGTTCCGACGCCGCGGTCGTGTCGTCGTCGGGCCGAGCCCGCCCGCACGCAAGCGAAGTGGGTCGGTTGCGGTGTGACGCCGCCAAGGCCAACCGCCTGCTGGGCTGGTCCCCGCAGCACACCCTCGAACAGGGGTTGGACGCCACGATCGACTTCTACCGCAGCGCGATCGATCCATCCGCGGTCGGAGAGTACGTCGTATGACGGAAGTCAAAGCGGTCATCCTCGCGGGGGGGCGCGGAACGCGGCTCGAGCCGTTCACCATCAACTTCCCCAAGTCACTGGTGCCGATCGGGGACATCCCCGTGTTGGAGCTGTTGCTTCGACAGCTCGCCAAGGCGGGCATCCACGACGTGACGCTCACGCTCGGGCACCTGGCGGAACTGGTGAAGGCCTACTTCGCCGAGCATCAGTCGATCAAGCGGCTGGTGGACCTGGACTTCGTCGTGGAGGACGAGCCGACGGGCACCGCCGGGTCGCTGACCCTGGTGCCCGACCTCACCGACACCTTCCTGGTGCTCAACGGTGACGTGCTCACCGACCTCGACTTCCGGCGCCTGCTGCGGTTCCACCACGAATCGAACGCCATGCTGACGATCTCCACGCATCCCCGGCCGGTGAAGCTGTCGCTGGGCGTCGTGCAGACCGACGCGAACGACACCGTGATCGACTACCTCGAGAAGCCCGAGTACCTGCACCAGGTCAGCATGGGCATCTACGTGTATGAGCCCGGCGTGTTCGAGTACCTGACGCCGGGGAAGTACCTGGATTTTCCATCGCTCGTGTTGAGGCTGATTGATGCCGGCGAGAGGGTCGCCGCGTATCGCAGCACGGACCTGTGGCTCGATGTGGGGAACCCGTCGGACTACGCACGGGCGCAGCAGCTTTTTGCCGAACGTCGCGAGGAGTTTGAACTTGTCTACTGATTCGAATCCGTGGCAGGTGCCGTTGTGCACGCCCGAGTTCGGTGAGGCCGAGGAGGCCGCCGTGCTGGAGGTCATACGGAGCGGCTGGTTGACCATGGGCCCGCAGACCGAGAGCCTCGAGGCGGAGTTCGCCGCGGAGCTGCAGGTCGCGGACGCGGTCGCGGTCTCCAGCGGAACCGCCGCCCTGCACCTGGCCCTGCTGGGCCTCGGAATCGGGTCGGACGACGAGGTGATCCAGCCCGCCATCAACTTCACGGCCGCGGCCAACATGACCGTGGCCGTCGGAGCCCGACCCGTCTTCGCCGACATCATCTCGATGGAGCGACCGGTGATCGGTCCCGAGCAGATCGAGCGGGTGCGAACGCCGCGCGCAATTGCCGTCGTGGCGATGCACTACGGCGGATACGCATGTGACATGCTCGCCCTCCGCCGCTATTGCCGCGAGCACCGTCTGTTGCTGATCGAGGACGCGTGCCATGCGGTCGGCGGCTACTGCGGTAGCCGACCTCTGGGCACGTGGGGCGACGTGGGGTGCTTCTCGTTCTTCTCGAACAAGAACCTCGCCGCCGGCGAGGGCGGCATGCTCGTGACCAACAGCGACGAACTGGGCGAGCACGTGCGGCGGCTGCGGTGCCACGGCATGACGGCCGCGACCTGGAGTCGACATCAGGGTGCCGCGAACGGATACGATGTGGAGTTCCACGGATTCAACTACCGCATCGACGAGATGCGGGCGGCGCTGGCCCGCGTGCAACTCGGCCGGCTCGAGGAAATCACCGAGCGCCGCCGCCGCCACACCCACACCTACGCCGCGATGCTGGCCGACTCGTCGATCGTCACGCCCGTCGGCGGCGCCGACATCGACAGCAGTGCGTGTCATCTGATGGCGGTGACGGCCGAACCGGGAGAACGCAACGCACTGCGCGGGGCGTGCCGGACCCGAGGCGTGCAGACGAGCCTGCACTATCCGTGTCTGGCCGAGATGTCCGCGTTTCGGGGGATGACCGATCCGCGCCGGCTGCCGGTGAGCCGGGAGTTCGCTCGGCGCGAGTTGACCTTGCCGTTGTGCCCGTCCCTTCGTCAAGAGCAGATCGAGCGGGTCTGCCAGGCAATCCGCGGAGAGGAGATGGTGGCGGTTTGATGAACGATGCGATGATCACGGTCGAGGGGCTGAGCAAGCGGTACCGCATTCCGTCGGCGCGCCGTCGCACGGACAGATTCCTGGCCCGGCCCCCGTGGCGGAGAAGCCAGGATCTGTGGGCGCTGCGCGACGTGAGCTTCGATGTCGCCCCGGGCGAGATCGTGGGCATCATCGGACGCAACGGGGCGGGCAAGAGCACGCTGCTCAAGGTCCTGACCGGAATCACGAGCCCGACGTCGGGACGGGCCACGATGCGCGGGCGCATCGCGAGCCTGCTCGAAGTGGGGACCGGCTTTCATCCGGAGCTCACGGGCCGACAGAACATATACCTCAACGGCACCCTTCTGGGCATGAGCCGCGGCGAGGTTCGCCGCAAGTTCGACGAGATCGTCGACTTCGCCGAGTTGCGCGACTTCATCGACACCCCCGTCAAACGCTATTCCACGGGCATGCAGATGCGTCTGGCCTTTGCGGTGGCGGCGCATCTCGACGGGGAGATCCTGATCATCGACGAGGCCCTCTCCGTCGGTGACGCGGCGTTCCAGGCCAAGTGCATGAACGCGATGAGACCGGCGACGGAGGGGGGCCGGTCCGTCCTCTTCGTCAGCCACAACATGGGGACGATCCTGGACCTCTGCTCCCGCGTGGTATGGCTCGACGGTGGGCGGCTCGTCATATGCGACACCGCGGACGCGGCGGTCGAGAGCTACCTGTCGTCGGGACTGTGCGAAGCGTCCTCCGCCGAAGGTGCGTTGGTCGTGGCCGACGATGCGCCTCGCACGGGAAGCGGCAAAGCCCGCATCAAGCGAATCGAAGTGATCGACGACGAGGGCAACCCGTGCATCGGCCCCAGGATGGGAGAAGGGTGCACGTTGCGCCTCCATATCCGGTCCCGGTGCGAGCTGGGCCGGTTCCTGGTCGGCTTGCGAATCGCCACACCGCGCGGCCAGCGCTTGTTCGAGATGAACAACTGCGAGGCACGAGAGGTTCTCGGTCCGCTGCGCGACGGCAGCGTGGTGGACATCCACCTCGACCAGGTTCCGCTCTTCCCCGGCAAGTACGTCGTGACGCTGACGCTCCGGGACGCGTCGCGGCACGACCTCGACATTCTGGAGAACGTCCTGGCCCTGCACGTGCGTCCGAGCGGCTACATGCCCGCGACCTCGCCGCCGCTGGGTCCGGCCTACGGCCTGGTCGCTATTCCGGTGCGCTTCGCCATGGCGGAGCCCTCCGTATCCCTGGAAGTGGCCTGATACGAGTACCCCAATGCGACTGCTGGATCGATCGATTCAAAGACTGAGCGCCCTGGTACATGAACCCTGCGGTCGGCCGAACCCGCCGACCGCCGCCCCCGAGCAGTTGACCATGATGTGGCGTGCCGACGACGGCAATCCGTTGCCCGATGTGCCCCTTCCCGACGGCTACCGCCTCGAGCGGTTCCGGTCCGGCCGGGACGAGGGCGCCTGGGTCGCGGCATTGCAGGCCAACGGGGAGCTGGGGCACTGGGATCGGCAACGATTGGCCCGCGATGTCACCTCGGTGTTGGCGACACCGCGCGGCGGCGTCCACGTCCGGTGGCGCGGACGAATCGTGGCCACTGCATCCGCATGCTGCGGCGATGTGGACGAGCGCTGTTCCGCGTACGTGGGGTACGTGAGCGTTCACCCGGCCCATCGGGGGCGCCGCCTGGGTCGGGCCGTCGTCACCGAGGTCCTGGCGGAATTCATCCGCGAGGGCTTCACCGAGGTGTGTCTCAGAACCGAGGGCCATCGACAGGCGGCCTTGCACTTGTACTTCGCACTGGGCTTTCGACCGGCGTTCGACCCGGCCGACGCCGACACGGCCCGTCGCTGGAAGGCGGCGGAGGCCGCACTGCACATGCCCGCAACGGCGTGATGATGAACGGGATTCCCGATCACAATCCGGACGATCCGCGCACCGTGCTGCTCATCGGAGACACCATCTCGCCGCACATGGTGAGGTTGGCCGCCGCACTGAGTCGACGCACCGCGAATGTGCTGGTGCTGAACGGGCACGATCTGGTCGAGCGCGTCCGCGCCGAGCACGGAGTCGACGTGACCAACGTACCCTACACCGAGGTCCGACTGCGCGGCAACGCCCGCATCCCGGGCATCAGTCTGATCGAACGGCGGCTCAACTACCGCCGGCTGCGGCGCATGCTCGCTCGGTATTGCGTGGACGTCATCCACCTGAACAACCTGTATTGCGGCGACCATCTCGAGCGGTTCGCGTGGATCGATCGGCTTGACGTACCCATGGTGGTCACCGCCTGGGGCACCGATGTCGATGACAGCGCCGTGCCCAAGCACCCGAGCTACCCGCCGTTGCGCAAGACGCTGCTGGCGAAGGCCGCCCTGATCACCGGCGATAGTGAGCCGATGCTGCGGCGGTGCCGTACCTTCGTTCCGCACCGAACCTCCGAGGACTTCCGGCTCGTACGCTGGCACCCCGACGAGGACTGGTTCAACCCCGCCGTCGCCCGCGAAGGTCGGCGCATCTGGCGCGAGCGGCTCGGGATCGCAGACGACGAGTGTGTCTTCCTGAGTCACCGCCACGCCCGTGACAACTACCGGGTCGATCGAATCATCCGCGCGTTCGAGCGGGTTCTTCCGGACCGCCCGAGTTGGCTGATCGTCAAGAGCATGCACTCTGCGCACGCCGCGCAAGAGGAGTACATGCGAAAGCTCCGCCGACTGGCCGAGCCGCTGGGGGATCGCGTTCGTTTCGTCGGGCAGATCCCGGGCAATGAGGTACCGGGGTTCTTCGGTGTGGCCGACGTGGCGATCGGGATTCCGGCCGCCGACGGCGCGCCGGCGACGATCCCCGAGCTGATGGCCCTGGGCATCCCGCTGATCGTGTCCGACCTCGAGGACTACCGCGGGTTGGTGGACGCCGGACGGAACGCGTATGTCGTCGACGCGACGCGGGACGAGTCGGTCGCCGAAGCGATGATGAAACTGGCTTGCGACGCGCCCCTACGCGATCGGCTTCGCAACGCGGGACTGGCCTCGGCAACCAAGCACAACGGGCTGCGCGGCACGGTCGACGACTTCGCAGCCTGCTATCAGGAAGCGATGCGCCGCCGGTCGCGGCCGGCACGATGCGGGCTTCGACCGCAACCTCAGGTGAACGCGGCGTGAGGGGACGCGAGCGAGTGATGAAAACCTAACCCGGCGGCCGTGCGGCTGCCGCTACTGCCAACAAATGAGCAGAAGTATGGTGCTTTCCGGATGTGTGCGCGTCGTCCCGGCCTCGACGGGACCGACGAGTCGGGGGCGATGCAGGAGGTGCGATGCGCTCGAGTTGGCGTAGTGGTAGCAGTGCGGCCCCGGGTACCAATCTGACCGGACCCCGCAGTACGCAATGAACATCGGATTCGTCTACGAGCCTTTCGATGCCCGAACGGGCAGCTACGGTGCGCACGGGCACTACCTCGCCCGTGAGTTGGTGCGCCGCGGTCACACGTTGGTGGGACCCGGCCTGCCGGACGGCCCCGGCCTGGTCTCGCTGCCCAACGACAAGTGGGGAAAGCTCCGGATGCTCCGCCATGCAAACGTGCTGTACATCCGGATCGGCGTGATGCATTGGCTTGAACGCTGCACACTCCTGCGTCTGCTGAAGCCCTCCTGTCCCGTCGTGTGGGAAATCAACGGGATGGCCGAGGAGATCCTCAGCGGACCGCAGCCCGAGGCCGAACGCGTTCGCATCCTGCGCCGCGACGTGCGCCGCAAGCGCCTCATGGCCCCTTTCGTGGATGCCGCCGTGTGCGTATCGGACGTGCTGGCCGAATACGCGCGGCAACGGTACGGCATTCGGCGAGCCGTGGTAGCGCCCAACGGGGGAGACCTCAAGACACACTTGCCCGCCGGCGGGGGAACCGCACTGGCGGACCTCCAAGATCGTTTCATCGTGCTCTGGGCGGGCAGCGCCGACCTGCCCTGGCAAGGGGTCGAGCAGATCTTCGATGCCGCCCGGCGGTGCGAACGGATCGCGCCCGACGTGCTGTTCGTCCTGCTGTTGGGTGGTCGTGGAGGTCCGAACCGGGATCTGCCGCATCTCCGCAACACGCTGCTGCTCGGCCGGACCGACCGGGAGACGGTTGGACGATACGTCGCGGATTCCGACTGCGTAGCCGTCATCTATCGGTCTTGTGAACTCGGCGGTCTGCCGGAGTGGTGCCGACGGTATAGCCCGATGTCTCCGTTGAAGCTCTTCGAGGCCATGTCCGCGCGCAAGCCCGTGATCGCGACGGCGATCGGACAGATCCAGGAGGTCGTGCGCGACGGGGTGGAAGGGCTGCTGATTCCCGAAAACGCCGACGCGCTCGTGGATGCGATTCTGCGGTTGCGAGGTGACGCGGCGTTGCGGGACCGGCTCGCGGCGGCGGCGCAGGCACGGATCGAGTCGGCGTACACGTGGCGGCACACCGTGGACCGGATCGAGCCGTTGCTGCTCGAGCTCGCCGAGGGTCGGAAGGCCTCCGTCTCGATGCCTCACGGAGCACAGGCCGGGTGAGTAGGAAACGCATCCTATTCTGCGCCGACGGCCACGCCGTTCACACCCACGAGTGGCTGCGGCTCCTCGAGGGCACCGACTGGGATGTCCACGCTTTCGTCGGCGGCGCCGTGCCGCCCTGCCCGATCGATGCGAGGTTCCACACCCTGGACACCAAGGCCCCCAACCCCGCGGGAAACTGCGTCAAACCGTTCTGGCCCTGGCGCCGCGGCGTGGCCCGCGTCTGTCAGTTCCGGTTCGGTACCGGCCCGGACGTCGAGTCGCGACGCTTGGCCGCTCTCATCCGCAAGCTCCGGCCGGACATCGTGCACTCACTACGCCTGCAGAACGAAGGCTACACCGTGCTGGGCGCGCGAGATGCGATCCGAAGCGTCGGGGCGACGTGGATCGTGTCGTTGTGGGGTGCGGATTTGTCCTACTTCGCGGAACGACCCGAACACCGCGAGCGCGTGCGGGAAGTGCTCGCCACGTGCGACTACCTCACCGCGGATTGTCGGCGCGACCTCGCGTGGAGTCGCAAGCTGGGGACCCGCGACGAACAGCTCTACTTCAAGTATCCGGTTCCCGGAAACGGCGGCCTCGACGCCGATGCCGGCGCCCCGCGCGTTCGCGAGCCCGAACCGACCGATCGGCGCATGGTCCTGTTCCCCAAAGCGCACGACGATCGATTCCACCAGTTCGGACCGGTGCTTGCCGCCGTGCGGCAGGCCGGGTCCGTGCTCCGCAAGTTCCGGCTCGTGTTCCTGCGCGCCGACGAGGCGGTCCGCCGCACCATCGCCGAGTTCCCGCGGAGTCTGCGGACCCGGTGCGACGTGCGGTCCACGATCACCCGCGAAGAAACACTGGATCTCGTCGCGACAGCTCGCGCGATGGCCGCCCCGAGCCTCTTCGACGGAACCCCGAACGTGATGCTCGAGGCCATGGCCACGGGCGCGATGCCGGTGATGTCGCCGCTGGTGTCGATTCGCGAATGGGTGGATGACGGCGTGAACGGGCTGCTGGCCGACAACGAGGATCCGGCCGCCCTGGCCAACGCACTCGTGCGGGCGTGCACCGACGACGACCTGGTCCGACGCGCGGCGGAAGCCAACCGAAACCTCGTCGCCCGGCGCGCGGAGCGCGATGCACATCGCCCGCGCATCCTGGAGATGTACGAGCAGGTCAGGCAGCCGCCGTCGCAGACGCAGCCTGTGCATTCGGACGCGAGCGAACTCGAGTTGACGGAGACGTGTGCGGTATGACGACGGAATCGGCGATGCGCCACGATGAGACACGTGAACCGGTCTGGCCGGTGGCGATGGGCGTTTGCTTCAGCCTGTCGATCGCGGCCGGCATGGCGGCTCGGTTGCTGTGGGCCGGGCCGGTGGGCTCGATCACCGCCGCGGCGCTGGCTCTCGGAGGTGCCGTGCTCGTCGCGTCGGTCGCCGCCCTCGTGATCCGCCGCACGCGGCACTGGATCATCCGCCAGCGCATGCGGCTCGCGACCGTGCTCGGCAGCGTGATCGTCGCCCTCGGCCTCGCGGAGGCGGCGCTGCGCATCGTCGACCCGATCTACGAGGCGCCCTGGGAAACCGACGCCGCTCTCGGCTGGGCCCCGAAACGGAACCTGCGAACGCACTGGTGCGACCCGGACACGCGCCGGCCGCAACTCACCATCACGGACGAGAACGGCTTTCGAAACCCGCCGCTTCGCCCGAACACGCGCAAGATCGCGCTCGTCGGCGATTCCATGACGTTCGGGATCATGGCTCCGCAGGACGCCATCGTCAGCATCAAGCTCGCCGAGCGCCTCGGTCCGAAGTACCAGGTCATCAACGCCTCCGCCGGCGGTTGGGGGACCGATCAGGAGCTGATCTTCTTCCGCGAGCGCGTCCTGAAGCACCGACCCGAGACGGTCATCTGGGTCGTCAGTCCGGGCAACGACGTGGTCAACAACATGATCGATCACATGTTCTTCTGGCGCGAGACGCCCAAGCCGCACTACGCGCTCGAAGACGGAGCGCTCGTCCTGCACGAGATCCCGACGCAGCGGCTGCCCGTCGAGGTCGCCGACGCCTTCTACTCCGTGCGGCTCGTCAAGGTCATACGGCGTGCCGCCTGCGCGCTGCGCACGCGCTCGATGATCACGCTCGTCGACGAGAAGACGGTCTACCCCGAAGACGTGCAGAACGACTACAGCCACTACTGCATCCTGGCCAACGATCCTTCGCCCGGCTTCCGCGCCGGCATGTCGCTGACCGCGGCCCTGCTGCGCGAGGCCAAGGCAACGGCCCGCGAGGCCGGGATGCGAACTCTGTTCGTCGCGTTCGATCCGCAGAAGCGCGGCAATGGGGCTCCGGATCTCGGAGTTGCGGCCCGGCATTACGGTTGGGATGCCGGGCTGTTGTCGTTCGAGGCGGGAAGGCGCAACGTTGACGCCATCGCCGCCGAGGCCGGCATCGACTTGTATCTATACGCCGCCCCGCCGGGTGGGCGGTTCAAGACCGACGCGCACCTCTCGGCCCGAGGGCATGCGCACTTCGCCGACTACCTGCACCAACTGCTGCACGGCGAGCTCCGCCCGACGTTCGCGTACGGCAGCACCCGGCCCCTGCCCCGCGACGCCGCGGCGCAGGCCCAATGAACACACCGGACAACGCGCGACGAATGCGATCAACCAAAACCGTGAAACGTAAACCGAACGTGCTCTGCGAATCGCCAACGGATGCTTCGGGTCGCAGCGACCCGCAGAATCACGGGCAGACAATCTGTCCGTGGGGCCCGACGGCCGACCTGCCCACACTCCTCGTGGTGACCTACTACGCACCGGAAACCCATCACGGGGGCGCCGTCTGCGTGCAGCGACTGCTCGCCGACTACCCGCACGAGAAGTTGGCGTGGGCCCACCACGACCAACCCGTGACCGATCCGGCCTCACCGTGGTCGGGGGTGGAGCAATGGTCGGTGCCGCTGTTGCAGCGGCCGAACCGCTTCGGGCTCACACCGCTCAAGGAACTCGGCAACTGGACCGTCCACGCGCCGCGCATGGCCCGGCGGACGGCGGAGCGGGCGCGGGCGGCCGGCGTCGAGGCGGTCCTCGGGATCGGGCCCGGCCTCTCCGTCTGGACGAGCCACCTCATCGCCCGTCGACTCGGTGTGCCGCTGCACCTCTGGATTCACGACGACCCCCCGACGCATGCGGAGTATCGCAACCACGGACGACGGCTCGTGGAACGCGCGCGGCGGTGCTTCCTCAGAGCGTACCGGGCCGCGGCCGCACGCTACACCATCTCCGAGCCGATGCGGGGCTGTTACCACGAACAGACCGGATGCGACGCGGTCGTGATGCCGCCGAGCCTCGATGTCCAGCCCACTCCGCCGCCGAAGCGCTCGCTCGATCAGCGACTCCGCATCGGGTTCGCCGGATCGCTGTGCGGACCCGACGAGTGGAAGACGTTCCTCAAGGCGCTGTCGCGACTCTTCGCCGGCACGCCGGCCGAGCGTCGCCCGCTGGTGACGGCTTTCGCCGATGCCCATGCCCTGCCCGTTCCCGAGTCTGCCCGCGCGTGCGTCGAGGTGAAGGGTTGGCAGGATGCCGAAACCGTGAATCGCACGCTGGCATCGATGGACTTCCTGTATCTCCCGTTGTGGTTCAGTCGGGGGCGCCGATTCCACGTGACCACTTCGTTCTCGACGAAGTTCGTGAGCTATCTGGCGGCAAGCGTGCCCGTTCTCTGTCACGTGCCCGCATATAGCGCGGTCGCGGGGGTAGTGCCCCGACCCCCCCGCGGGGGGGGGGGGGGGGGGGCCCCCCCCCCCCGCGATGGCAGCGCCCCGACATCGACGTGTGGCGTCGCGCGGCGATGGAGTTCGACCGGGACACCCTCGTTCGCCGCTTTCGAGATCACTTGACGATGACGGCCCCTGGGGGGGAGGCCGTCGACCCGGAGCCCCGGGACGCGCCGGCACGGGCCGTCCTTCAAACCGCATGAGTCGACACGTTCTTGTCACCGGAGCCACCGGCCGGCTCGGCCGCGCTGTGTTGACCGCGCTGCGGGAGCACGGGATGCGCGTGTACGGACTCGCCCGCGACGCGACCCGCCATCTCGCCCCGCCCACGGCCGTTCCCGTCGACTGCGACATCACCGAGCCGGACGCCGTGCAACGAGCGCTGGGACGGATCGCCGTCGACAGCACGGTGCACCTCGCGGAAGTCGGCCGCAGAGACCCGGTGATCGATCCCGACGAGGCGATGCGGATCAACGTGCTGGGAACCCACAACCTGCTCGATTGGGCCGCCGACTGCGGCACGTCCCGGTTCGTGCTGGCGTCCCCGACGGACCACGTCGCGCAGCCGCAAGGCATCGACGCGATCAGCCAATGCATCGCCGAGCAGTGCAGCGCCTTTGTCGCCCGGACGACATCGATGCACGTGTGCTCCGTCCGTCTCGGTTCGTTGTCGGATTCGCACCGCCGGGCCGCGGCCGCACAGGCCATCCTGGCGGCGCTCGAGCACACGCCGCGACAGCCGTTCGAAGTGCTCGACGCGACGACGGCCCGCGAGGCGAGATCCGAGGAGTTGGCCGCCGCCGGCGCGACGGCATGATCGTCTCCCCACGTAGTCACCTGATGACGCACCAGAACAACGACAACTTGAACGTCTTCGTCGTGGCGGATGCGTACCCGTCATCCGACAACGCACACGACGCGGTGTTCGTGCGCGACCAGGCGCGGGCGCTATCCCGCGCGGTGCGGGTCGGCGTCGCGCTGCGCCGCACGTACTCGCCGCGACAGTGGTGGCGCCTCGGGCGCGAGGCGAGGCAGCCGCGGGTGCGACACGACGCCGACTTCGATGTGTACCAACTGCCGCGGTTCGTTCCGACCTGCCGGTCGCAGTGGTGCCTCCGGCGCCGCAGCCGCGACAGCGTGGTGGCCGCACTCGATCAGTACACCCGCGACAACGGTCGACCGGACGTGATTCACGCGCACTGCGCAGCGTTCGCGGGCGAAGCCTCCATTGACGTCGGCGCGAAGCGCCGCATCCCCGTGATCCTCACCGAGCACTACAGCTTCGCGTGCGACCTGATCGCCCGTCTGGGACGGCGGCTGCTTGACGTGTACGACCGCGCCGACTCCGTGTTGGCGGTGTCGGACAGTCTCGCGTCGAAGTTGCAGAGGGCCGGTGTAGCCCGCACGCCCGGTGTGCTCGGCAACGTCGTCGACACCGAGAGCTTCCGGTACACACCGCTGACCGAACCGCCCGGACCGCCGTGGCGGCTGTTGTCGATCGCCTCGGACCGTCCGGTCAAGGATGTCCCCGCGTTGGTTCGCGCCATGTACCAGGTGGTGCGGACGGTACCCGCCGAATGCGTGATCGTCGGCGACGGTGACTTTGCCGAGGCCCGCTGGTTGATCGGGACGCTGGGCCTTCGTCACAAGGTGCGGCTCCGGCCGGCGGCTTCGCGCCGGGAGCTGGCCCGACTCATCGCCGACGCGCACCTGCTCGTCTCGTCGAGCCGGACCGAGACCTTCGGACTCACCATCGCCGAGGCCCTGTGCGTCGGCCGCCCCGTCGTGGCCACGCGAAGCGGCGGACCGCAGGGAATCGTCGGCGACGAAGACGGTCGCCTCGTACCCACCGGCGACCCCGAGGCGCTGGCCGAAGCCATCGTCGACGTGCTGATCCGATACGGCGACTACGACCACCGGCGGATCGCGCAGCGCGGGCGCGAGCGGTTCGCCCCCGATGCGTGGCTGCCGCAGATGGTCTCCGTCTATCGATCCGTGATCGCAAATGCAGGCTGATCGCTCCTTGACACCCATGCGCATCCTCGAAGTGTGTAACGAGTTCCCGCCCACGGTCGGCGGAAGCGAGACGCACAACGCTTCGGAAGTGGACTTCCTGTGCCGGCGGGGGCACTCGGTGTGCGTCGTGGTGCCGCGTTCCGCGGAGGCTCTGCGATACGCAGGCTACGACGAGGCGACGGTCCGCAATGCGTGCGCCCCGCACCGGACGTGGTCCGATCGCTGGCACGTGCCCGTCTACAGCATTCGCGAGCGCGGGCGCTCGACGGTCTGGTCGCTGTACCGGACGTACCGCCGACTCTCGCGGGCGCACGGTCCGTTCGACGTTGTGGTCGTGCATCGGGCGCATCAGGTGCCGGCCTTCATCACCGCACGCCGACTCGTGCTGACGTTGCACTACATGGAACTCGTCTGCCCGAACACGCTGTTCGACTACAAGCGCTGCGGCCTGGAGCCGAACGGCCGGTGTGCGTGCTACCGCGAGCGCGGCTGGTGGCGCAACCTCAAGTGGGCGGCACGCAAACGACTGACCCGGCGGACGGTCGACGCCGTGGTGACCAAGTACCCGCACATACACGAGAAGCTGCGGCACGCAGGGATGCCCGCGGACAAGGTGCACCGCGTGCCGAACTGGATCGACGCCTCGCGTTTCGGCGGTCGCCGGGTGCCCTGGCCGGACATGCCCGAAGACCTGCCCGCGTTCTGCCGGGAAGCCTCGTGCGTATTCGGCTACCTGGGCCGGCTGTCCGAGGAAAAGAGCGTGGTCGAGACGCTGCAGGCCTTCCTGCAGGTCGCGGCACGCCTCGACGGGGCGCGGTTCGTGATTGCCGGCGACGGGGACCAGCGGCCGAAGCTCGAACGCCTGGCGGCCGCGTCGCCGTTCGCCGCACGCATTCGATTCCTGGGCCCGATCGAGAAGGCGCACGTACCGGCCGTGCTGTCGTTCTTCGACTGCGGGCTGAAGGTGTCGACCTATGACAACTACTCGTGGGCGTTGCTCGAGATGATGGCGGCAAGTGTTCCCGTCATCACCGTGGACGAGCCCGGGATCCGCGGCGTGATCGTGGACGGTCAGACCGGATTGCTATGCGACACGTCCGTCGAGTCGATCGCCGAGTCCATCTACCGGGCGTACCACGACCCCGAGTTGCGTC
>CAYMME010000031.1:0-29654 GCA_964391465.1 uncultured Planctomycetales bacterium | reverse complement strand
GCCTGTGTCCGGGAATCCCGGCAGGTTGGCCGGGCAGTCCGGATCGTCCTTGACCCGCAGGTTGTTGCGGAGTGCTCGCGCGAACTTCGCGGCTGCACTGACGATTCGCATGAGCTGCTCGGTTGTGGGGGAACGATCTGATTTCGGCATGGTCCACCGTCCTTGCCGGGTCGTTGCCCCGATGCCGCGCCGGACGGTGGTCAAACGCGACACCGGGGAAACGCTTGGCGGGGATCAGCCGCCGCCCCGGTCACTCAAACATACGCGCGATTGCCGCGCATGCAAGTCTCAACCGCCGGCGAGAAGTACGCTGCGCACTTCGGCCGCGCGTGCTGCGCCGGCGACAGCACGTTCCCCCATGCGGCCCCATGAGACGCGAACCACCACAACACCAGAACCGCCCCCATTCGCCAAAACCGCGTTTCTGGCGTATGACGACGCCTCGGATAGCGTTCTGCATGTACTTCGATATCTAGTCGTACCACCGGCAAGGCGCCTCGCGGGCGTCTCGTTCGACGCGGCATGGGCAAGGCCCGACCTTCGTGGGTTGGGTCTTGCCCATGTTCGTGTGAGGGCTTGAGCGCACGGCCAGTGCGGTTCGCTTCCAGCGATGCTTCCGCATGCCATTCGAGGGTCGCGGTGCGTGCGTTCGTATCAGAGGCGGTGGTTACGGCAGGACGAGCAGGCTCTGCGTGTGCATCGCATTCATTGCGTCGTAGAAAACGTGCCAGCGCAGCGAGACGCCCACGTAGACGGCCAGGGCCACCCAGGTACCGATCTCGGCGGACGCGTGGTGGCGGCAGCGCCACAGCACGGCGGTTCCGATGCCGAGGGCCACGAGCTTGTACAGCAGCAGGGCGACCGCTCCGTAGGGAAGCAGGTGTCGGGCGACGGGGTTGAGCTCGGTCAGCGTTCCCTGCAGTTGGGCGAGAATGGTGAAGCCCAGGTCAAAGCCGTTTAGAATCCACACGGCTGCCAGCAGGATCAGGATGCGACGAGGCCGTGAGGTCTGACGCCACCAGGCGGAGCCGTTGCGGAGCAGGCCCTCGGTGGGTGCAGGTAGCGTGATCGTGCTCGCTGGTTGGGATTGACCGAGCATGTAGCGCATATCGATCCGCCTCCGCCGGCCCTTGAGTAACGCCGCCTCGTCTATCATGATCATAGGCGGCTTATCGGTCCGAGTCCTTGACGGGCGAAGTGGAGTTTCCGCCGTGGCTTGCGATTCAGATCCGCACGAGGACGCCGGTCGTTCGTTGACCCACATGGACGAGGCCGGGCGGGCCCGGATGGTTGACGTTTCGGGCAAACGGGTCACCGTGCGCACCGCGACGGCATCCGGGGTCGTGCGTTTGGCACCGGATGCTTTTCAGCTTGTCGCCGACGGGAAGGTTCCAAAGGGGGACGTGCCCGCGGTTGCACGTCTGGCCGGCATCCAGGCGGCCAAGCGCACCGGCGAGTTGATCCCGCTGTGTCATCCCATTGGCCTTGATGCCGTCGAAGTCGACATTGCCCTCGAACCGCCCGATTCCGTGCGGATCGAGGCGACCGCGCGCGTCGCGGCCAGGACAGGGGTGGAGATGGAAGCCTTGACCGCAGTCACCGTGGCGGCTCTGGCCGTCTACGACATGTGCAAGGCGGTCGACAGGGGGATCACCATCGGGCCCATCCGGCTCGAGTCCAAAACCGGCGGCAAGAGCGGCGACTACCGCCGTCCGGACGGGGCGACCTCGCCGTAGTGCAATCCGAGTTCGACGGGTGCCGATAAGATTCGCCCTCTCCGGCCTCGGGAGCGTCCTTCGCCACGGCATCAGGGATGTGCGTCGCCGTTTTCAGTTTTTCAAAAGTTTTGAAACCAACTGGAGGCCCGTGGCACGGGCTCTGACCCCTCGATAGCATGAGTCTCCGTCATGTGGTCGCATGGCGTGGGGGCCTGATCCGGGGTATTCAGACTTGCGAAGCGCAGAGCTCGCGACGCTATACGAACCGATTGCCGACGCCGTTGGCGCCGTGCGCCGCATCTTTGACGATGAGCTCACCGGCGACCAGCAGGTGGTCAACGGGCTGTGCGACCACGTGCGACACTACCGCGGCAAGATGCTGCGCCCCGCCCTCGTCCTGCTCACGGGCAAGGCATGCGGACGCGTCACCCGCGAGCATCATGTGCTCGGCGCGGTGGTCGAACTGGTGCACATGGCCACGCTGGTGCACGACGACGTGCTCGACGAGGCCGACCTGCGTCGCCGGTCGCCGACCATCAACACGCTGCACGGAAACGAGGCCGCGGTTCTGCTCGGCGACTATCTGATCAGCCACGCGTTTCATCTCTGCTCGAGTCTCGAAACGCAGTACGCCTCCCGGCTCATCGGCTCGACGACCAACACCGTCTGCGAAGGCGAGTTGATGCAGGTGTTCAATCGCGGCAACTACGAGCTGGACGAGGAGACTTACCTCGAGATCATCAGCCGCAAGACGGCGAGCCTGCTGGCCACCTGCTGCGTGCTGGGGGCGAAGTATGCCGGGGCCGATGCGGCGACCATCGCCCGCATGGAGTCGTTCGGCATGCACGCGGGTCTGGCGTTCCAGATCGTCGACGACATCCTCGATCTGGCCGGCACCGAGAAGCAGATGGGCAAGACGCTCGGCCGCGACCTCGACATGGAGAAGCTCACGCTTCCGCTCATTCACTTCCTGCAAACGGCTCCGGAGGCGGAACGGGCCGAGGCTCTCGCCGTTCTCAACAACGGCCATCAGGATCGGTCCGGACGCGTGCGGGGCATTGCCGGGGCCGGCGACAGCATTCAGTACGCCTACGACAAGGCGAGCCACTACGTCCGGGCCGCGGTCGACAGTCTCGCCGACCTCCCCCCGAGCGACGCCAAGGATTCCCTCACCGCAATGGCCGAGTTCATCGTCCGACGGACGATCTGACGACCTTCTTCTCTCAAATGCGAGGGAGTGCACGAGGCATGAGCCCTTGCCGTCCGTGCACCACGGTCTGGCCGTGGCTGTCCGTCACGGACTGGTGTAGTCTCTCGCAGTTGGCGACGCGTATCCGATCCGAACCGCGACCGTGAGGGAGCGCACGATGTTTCACACGAACTTCTGGTGCTACGTTTGGGACCTGGAGGACGAGGGGATCGACGCCGTGCTGGACCGTTTGCACGGCGAGGTCGGGGCGACGGGCATCTCGGTGGCCACGTGCTACCACTCTGTCGACCATCTGCGTCCGCACGCCGGGGTGTCGCCGCGCGTCTATCGCTCGGACGCTGCCGTGTACTTCCAACCGGAAGCGAAGCGCTATGCGGCCACGCGGCTCAAACCCGTCGTGGCGCCGCGGATCAAGTCGCGCAATCCGTTGGCCAGGATCGCCGAAGCCTGCGACCGGCGGGGCATGCAGTTGCGGAGCTGGACGGTGCTCTGCCACGACTCGTCGCTCGTCGCTCGCTACGACGGAGCGTTCGGCGTGAAGAACGTCTTCGGAGACCTCGACGCGACGGCGCTGTGCCCGGCCAATCCGGACGTGCGCGAGTACCTGCGAGCCCTCGTGGCCGACTTGTCGGAGAACTACGCCCTCCAGGCCGTCGAGCTGGAGTCGCCCCTGTTCCCGGAGGCCCCGCACTACCACCGCCACGAGAAGATCGGCATCCGCTTCGGATCGGTCGACGGATTCCTGTTGGGCCTCTGCTTCTGCGAGTCGTGCCGGCAGTCGGCTCAGGGAGCCGGGGTCGACGTCGACGCAGCCGCGCGCTCCGTGCGGGTGCGATTGGAGAAAACGTTCCAGACCGGTCGGTCGCCGGAGCAGAGCGTGGCCGAGCTACTCGACGAGGACGAGCCGCTTCGCGCCTTCTCACGCTGGCGCGTCGACTCGATGACCGAGTTGATCGCCTCGCTCGAGGCAACCTGTAAGGCTTCGCTGGTCATGTACGAGTTCGGCGATCTCCACGTGACCGGCGGCGACGCTCGGGCCCTTGCTCCGCACGTCGACGCGTTCCTCGGGCTCTGCTACTCGCCGAGGGTCGAAGATGTGGAACCGGCCGTGCGGCGATTCAGAGAGGTGAAGCCGGACGCGGCCGGTGTGGAGCTGGGCTTCCACGCCTTTCCACCCAACTGCCCGGATGCACCCACGTTGGTCAGCCAGTTCACGCGGGCGGCCGAACTCGGCGTGCGATCCGCGAACGTCTACCACCACGGCATCATGCCGGAAGCCAACTTCGACTGGGTCCGCCAGGCCGTCCGCGCCGCCGGCCGGGCAGCGTCCTGAGCCGACCCGTTCTATGCTTCTGGTTTGCGGCGCGGAGTCGTCTCGCGCAGAGATGGTACTGCTTGTCAGTGCGATAACCCGTCCCCAAGCACGTCTCGCCTCGGCGCGGGCGAGTCTGCTTGCATCATCACGAGTGATTGCCCTCGCCGCAACGCAACCCAAGCGCAGTTTCTGCCGAAGACGAAACCGGAGAACGCTCGCGCCGCGCGGTTCACTCGGTTATCGGAGTCCGCCGACGCGATCGCTCGAAATCACCGAAATCGTGCGCCGGTTCGCTCATGAAGTATCGTACGAACATACTGATGGTGCTCCGACTCTCGGCTCTGCTCGTAGCGTTGCTCGCTCAGGGTGCGCATGCCGTGACCGACGCGGCGGCGCAGCGCGAGAAGCTGCGCCGCGAGGCGCGTCAACGCATCCAGGCCGCTCGCAAGGCGGCCGAGGTCCGGGTGCGGCGCAACACCCAACTGCGCGTGCGACTGCCCGCCCGTGGCGATGAGGACGGCGATGGTGTCCTGAATGCGGACGATTGGTGCTTGCACACGCGGCCCGAGGACGACGGATCGTTTGATATCGACATTGACGGTTGCTCGCCGTCGCAGCGCGACACCGACGACGATGGCGTGACGGATGCCCTCGATCGCTGTCCCGGCACGCCGCGGCGCGGACTCTATGGCGAGGGGACTCTCGTTGACGAGGACGGTTGCGAGATATGGGTGTGGCGCGACAGCGCCTACACCCACGAGCCGGCCATCGTCCAGGAGAATGTGTGGGAAACGGAGGATGCGTCGCTCGGCGCATCCGTGACCGCCGCGCAGGATGCGGGTAAGCAGCTCTCCGGCGCCGCCGGCGTACCCGACGACAAAGGCTCGCCCTGGTACCGTACCGTAGCACGGACGGCGACCGGTGCGATTGGCTGGATCATGCATCCGCCGCCCGAGGACCGTCCGTTGCGGACGGGGATGCTCTGTGCGGCCGCGGCCGGCCTGATCGGCCTGCTTGCCGCCTTCACCAAGAACCACGTCGAGAAACAGCCCCTCAACGAGACCGTCGAGAAACGCATCATCCGCAAGATCATTCGCTGATCGCCTCGCCTTGCCCGACCGCACAACCCATGGTCAAATGCACCGCGCGGGCGGTGTGACGACCACTCCCGAATCGTGACGATCCGAGCCCCAAGCGCAAGCGCGGGGTCCAACTTAGGGGCCGCCGTGCGGACCCCACGAGGAGCGGCGTGATGAAGATCATCCGGGAGCCGTCGGTCTACCTGGTCGGGCGGCAGACCGTGGACGAGCAAGCGGTCGAGCGGTTCCTTTCCGACCACGATGTGTCGACCTGGACGACCGACACCGAAGTCGCCGGCGAGAAGCTGTGCGAGGTCGCCGGACGGGTGTGCTACATGAGCTTTGCCAAGCCCCGTCCGGGCGGCAACGCGCGCTACCTCGGCCACATTCTCGAAGTCGGGCACGGATCGGTGCTCGAGCACGCGGCGTGGAACTTCATCATCACCGGCGTCTCGCGGTCGTTCACGCACGAGTTGGTGCGGCACCGGGCCGGCTTCGGTTACTCGCAACTTTCGCAGCGGTTCGTGGACGAGTCGGTGGCGGAGTACGTCGAGCCGGACTGCATCGCGGACGATGCCGAGCTGCACGCGATGTGGGTCGAGGCGGTGCAGCGGTCACATGAGGCCTACTGCAAGCTCAGCGAAGCGTTGCTGGCCAAGTTCGAGAACGAGCCGGACAAGACGCTGCGCCGCAAGCGGGCTCGCGAGGCGGCCCGGTCGATTCTGCCCAACGCAACCGAGACCAAGATCTTCGTGACCGCCAACGCTCGGGCCCTGCGTCACTTCATCGAGATGCGGTCCAGCGAGCACGCCGAGGTCGAGATCCGCAAGGTGGCCGCCAGGATCCTGCACCTACTGCAACAGGACGCCCCGAACCTCTTCGGCGACTACGAAACCACAAAGCTCGCCGACGGCACGGAGACCGCCCGCACCGAGCACCCGAAGGTGTAAGAGAATTCCGAACCGCGCCCGTGAGGAAGCGGGCAATCCCGTAGTGAGCAAGCCCGGGTGCCCCATCCTTCGCGGCTGTTCTGCGAAGGGTGGGGGACGGAACACGCATCCACTGCGCCGACCGCCGCTCTCAGCGCACTCCGCACTCGGACAGGCCCACTCGCTCGCGCTCGGGGCTCCGTTCAACGCACCCGCACGCAACTCCTACTCGCTGGCTTCACCTTCGGCAGCCGGTTCGGCTGCACCCTCCGCTGCAGGTAGCGGAACGACCGGGCTTTCCAGTCCGGCCTTGGCCAGCACGAAGTAGAGAACTGCACCGACGATGTATGCCGCCACCGGTGCGGCCGGAATGTGCACTACTTCGAGCAGATCGATGATCCCAACGGCGAATCCGACCGCCCACGCGACCCAGCCCGGAATGTTGAAGCCGGCTCGTGGCCCAGGCCATTTCCTTCCGGACAGGAGGTAGTCCACAGTCATCGCGCCGCAGATCGGTCCGAACGAAGCGCCGATTACCTTGAATACGCCAATCGCGTCCCCTGCGATGTGCGTAACCGCCAGCAGAATCGAAACTGCCGCCCCGATTCCGACGGAGACGAACGGATTGACCTTGGCCAGCGTGGCCTTGAAGCTGCTCGCCGCCACGAACGACGAGAAGCACGCACCGGGGAACGCGGCGATTGAAAGCCCGATCATGATCCACTTGTGCGAGGAACCGGGCCACACCACACCAAGAAGGCTCGTGGTTACGTATCGCTCTTCCGACGCCATGCCCGCAAGGCCCTCGTGCCCTGCGGCATAGATGCCCGCGACGGTGAGCATCGAGATGCCGCCGGTGAACACCGTCGCGAAGAAGATGCCGCCGAGCCCGCCCCGGTTGACGTCCTGCCCGTTCCGCGCGCTCATGCAAATGTCGACGCCGGCCGCCCCGGCGGTCGCGAAGAATCCCACGACGTAAGTCACGATGAACGCAATGGCGGCAAACGGGGACATGGCGGCCGCTGCCGGTTGCGTACTGGTGGCCGTAGCGGAAGCCAGCTTGCTCGGCTCGAAATCCATGGCGGAGCCGCCGAAACTGACGAGCATGGCGAGCAGAATGAGGAACGGGATGAGCGGGAGGAACGTCGAGACTTTCGCCACGTATTGAATCCCCACGAGCCCGATGAACGCGGCGCCGCCGGCCCAGAGAATGCACAACACGTAGAACGCAGGCGAGTTGTTGCTTCCGGTCAATGCTTGCGAAGCGAAGAATGCGTTGACGCCGAGCCACCCGAACTGCAACACGCCCATCAGGAAGCCCGGAAGGAGAAAGCCGCCGATCGATCCGAAGGTGGATGTTCCCACGATCCCGAGGGGGAGCCCCGACTTCATTCCGAACAGCCCGGGGGCCAGATAGAACAACCAGTGACACAGTGCGGCCGCGATCACGAGGCCGACCAAGCAGGCACCCAGTCCCGCGCTGAGGGGTGTCTTGCCGGCGGGTCCATTGACGATCGCGGTCCAGAACACGAACCACAGGAAGATGCCCGCGTAGGTTTGGGCGGTGTTCTTGTACCAGGGTGCCCGGTTCTCGATCGGGTTGGGTTTGGCTGCCGTAATGTAGCCGGGTAGTTGGTTCGCCATCGTGTCCTCCTCGAATGTGCGCGCCAGCTTGGTCCAATGGTCTGTGGACGAGCCGGGATTCTAGCAGAAGGCGAGCCGCTCGGCGCCAATTTTTGCCGCGACCTGCTTTCGCAGGGTGCAGCCAATCTTCGTCACCTATCCCGTGGAGGTGTTCGCCAATCCGAGCCCCAAGCGCAAGCGCGGGGTCCATTCGAGTGCGTGTGGGACCGACTCGCTCGCCCTCGGGGCTCTGACCTTTGGGCACTTCCCTCGGATACCGGGTGACAAACCCTGGTTGCATCTGTTCCTGCGGTCAACTTGCGGCGCGACGCGCTCGGCTTGTGGAGGCCGCACTTCGTCCGATAATCTGCAATCTGAGACCCACGGCCGGGAGTCGGCCAGTGAGTTCGCCTTCCGGGCCGTGCGCAGCCCGGCAGGCGCCATAGTCGAGCAGGAGCATGCTGATCGTGCGAATCATGCGGTTGTCTCGAGTTGCGGTGGTGGTCCTGGGCCTCGTTGTGATCGGGGCGGCACGCGTTGACGCGGATGGGCTCCGGGTCGGCTCGGCCGCGGTCGAACTACAGGCCGAGGACTCGATGATCATCGGCGGCGGGATCCACGGTGGAACCGTCCAGGGCCAGGACGGTCAATTGCGGGCGGTTGCGGTGGTCCTCGAGAAGCCGCCGTCAGGCAAGCTGGCCATCGTCGCCTGCGATGTGCTGATGATGAAACGCGATCTGCTCGACCCGGTCGTCGAGCGGATCGTGAAGGCGACCGGCATCCCGGCGGCGAACGTTCTGATCAACCCCACCCATACGCACCATGCGCCGACCACGTGCACGGTGCACGGCTACGAGCGCGACCAAGTCTTCTGCAAGCGCGTGCAGGACGGCATCGTCAAGGCAGTGCAGGCCGCAAACGAAAAGCTCGCCGACGGGAACGCGCGGTTCTTCTTCTCGCTGGGAGAGGAGTCGTCGTTCGGGCAGAACAGCCGGCTTCTGCTGGGCGACGGCACGATCTTCTGGATCGGTCCGCGCGACGACGCCGTTCGTCCGACGGGGCCGTTCGATCCGGAGCTTCCAGTCCTGGCCTTCCGCGATCCGCATGGCGGGATGAAGGCGCTTATCTTCAATCACTCGACGCACACGATCGGGGCCCGCACGAACGGACGCTCGCCGTCGGTCTACGGCCTGGCCGCGCAGGAGCTTGAAGCGGAGTTGGGCGGGACGGTGTGTTTCCTCGAGGGCGCGTCAGGGTCGACGCACAACCTGACCGTCTCGGCGGGTGAGGCCGTCATTCGGATGAAGAACGCCGTTCGCGAGGCCCTGGATCAGGCCGTGCACCATCCGGTGGGGCGACTGGCCGCCATCAAACGCCCCTTCAAGTTCAAGGTGCGCCGATTCGACGAGGCCGCCGAGCACAAGGCGGTTTCGGGTTACTGCAACAAGCGGATCCCCAGCGGGGCCGAGGGTGTCATCGAGGTCTTTCGCAAGCAGCGGGAGGTGCTGGCCCCGCACCAAGGCGAACAACGGACGACGTGGCTCCAGGTGCTGCTGATCGGCGACGTGGCCATCGTCAGCGTGCCGGCCGAGTTGTTCACCAAACTGGGCCAGGACATCAAGCGTCGGTCGCCGTTCCGCTACACCTACGTGGCCGAGTTGGCCAACGACTGGATCGGCTACACCCCGGATCGCAAGGCGTTCGAGTTGGGCGGCTACCAGACCTGGACCGGACTGCACAGCTACGCCGCCCCGGGAACCGGCGAAGCGATCGTCGACGAAGTGGTGACAATGCTGAACGAGTTGGCGAAGTAGCGCCCGGCGCGTGCCCCATCCCTGACGGCTGCTTGTCAGGGGTGGAGGACTGAAGGGAAGACCGTGATGTCACGGCCACGGTGGGCGCGATCGATTCCCCACCCTTCGCATACGGCCGCGAAGGATGGGGCACCCGTGCATGCAGGATGAGGATTCCTGCACAGAGAGGGGCGAGAAATCCCGATGTGCATCGGGATCGCCCCGGCGTTCGCGGTGCGGTTCTCAAGCACCCTTCGGCACGGCCCAATGCTCGCGGTAGGTTCGCTTGACCATGCGGTCGGCCTCGTCGTCGCCGACGATCCGCTCGGTCTTGGCGTCGAAGCGGAGCGTTCGGCTCAGCCGGGTGGAGATGTTGCCCAGGTGACACAATGCGGCCGACAGGTGGCCGATGGCGATCTCCGCGGCCGGCGTGCTGCCGTTGCGGATCGCGTCCGCGAAGTTACCCGGATGGACCAGCCCGCCGCCTTCTCCCTTGGCGTCTTCCACGATCTTGTTCTTCTCGTCATAGACCTTGAGGAAGCCCCGCTTGCTCAGGAACATCCACCCCTTCGGTCCGTAGAAGGCGTTGCCGTTGTCGACCCGGTCGACGCCGTAGGGCGACCAGAGCCGCTGTTCGAAAACGAGCTGTCGGATGTTTCCCGGCTTGCCGTCGCCGGGATACTCGAAGCTTGCGTACTGCGTGTCGGGGAACTGCTGGTCGTCGTCGAAGTGGTACTTCCCACCCATGGCCGTGACCTTCGACGGGTGGGTGTCGACGCCGAGGCCCCAACGGGCGATGTCGAGTTCGTGCACGCCGTCGTTGCCCATGTCGCCCGTGCCGAAGTCGTACCACCAATGCCACGTGTAGTGGTGCCGGTTCGACTGGTAGGGGACGAACGGAGCCGGGCCGATCCACATGTCGTAGTCGAAGCCTTCCGGCGGTTTGCTCGGCGACTCGCGGCCGATCGAGCCGCGGCGCTGGACGTTCCACGCCTTGGCCACGAGCACGTCGCCGATCACGCCTTCGCGCAGAAGCTCGATGCCCCGCTGGACGAGCGGATGGGTCCGGCTCTGCGTGCCGTGCTGCACGACGCGCTTGTTGCGGCGGGCGGCCTCGACGAGCAGCCGGCCTTCGCGGATGTTGTGCGAGCAGGGCTTCTCGACGTACACGTGCTTGCCGGCGTCGCACGCGAGAATGGCGGCGGGGGCATGCCAGTGGTCCGGTGTGCCCACCGTGATCGCATCCACCGACTTGTCGTCGAGGATTCGGCGCAGGTCGCCGACGACCTTGGGAGCCTTGCCCTTGACCGCCTTGGCCGCGCCAGCCACGCGTTTCATGTCGGCATCGCACACGTAGGCGACCTCGACGTCCGGCAGGGTCGAGAAGCTCTTGGCCAGGAATGTGCCTCGTCCACCGCAGCCGATGGCTCCGACGACCAGCTTGCGGTTTGCTGCGCCGGCTCGCGTCGTTGTGGCCCAGGACAACGCCGACACGCCGGCGAGACCGACGCCGGTCTTCTTCAGGAACGTTCTGCGGTTCTGCTTCGACATCGCGTCGTCTCCTGCGAGGTGCGCATGCCGGTTTCGTGGCACGCGGTGCCGTACACCACGTAACACGATAAGGCGCAGGACGCCGCAGAACAACCGGGTCTCGACCCACCCTACAAACCTGAACCCGGATCTCCGACGGGCTCAGCTTCGGCGTCGGCGTTGGGCCCGTGCGATGTTGACCTTCATGGCCATCAACGTCAGCACCATGAGCGGCATCATCGTGGCGGCACCGGTGCCGAAGACGCAGAAGCTGCCGCCGACGGTGGAGTCGCAGACGTCACCCACGCCATCGCCGTCGGAGTCCGCCTGGTCGGCGTTGGAGTCGTTCGGGCAGTTGTCGCAGGCATCGCCGACGCAGTCGTGGTCGGCGTCTTCCTGCAGCGTGTTGGCTACATTCGGGCAGTTGTCACAACGGTCTTCAATCCCGTCCTGGTCGCCGTCGACGCTCACCGCGAGCGGGGCGATCAGAACCCCGTGGCGGGCCAGCTTCGCGTTCTCGGGGAGGAACAGCCACTTGACCTGTCCGAGCGGGTTCAAGGCGAGGCCGGGGAAGAAGTTCGACGTCGTGGGGGAGACGCTCGGGGTCCCGAAGAAATTCGTGAGCGTGATCGTGTCCTCGAGCCGAGCGACTTCCGCGCCGTGGTTGTCGAACAGCCAGGAGCCCTCGGTTGCCTCGAGTTGCACCTGGAAATCCGTGAACTCACCGGTGTCCAGTTGTGCCTGCCCTTCGCCGTCGACCTCGAAGAAGAAGAACCACGGCAGGACCGGCAGCGTCGAGTCGAACGTGCCGCCGGATTCGTCGGTCTGCCGGATCGTCATGCTGCCCTTCGGCTGCGGGGCGCCGGAGAGCTGCACGTTGACGTCCCATTGCGTGGCCTGCCCGTCGATCATGACGGTAATCGGGTCGACGGACTGGAGATTGAGCGCGACGATCTGAATCTCCACGGTCGCCTCACTGCGCGGTCCGTTCAGCGTTACGTCATCGAGTCGCTCGACGATCGTGTCGACCGCATCTCCGAGAGCCGTCTCGCCCATCGGAACGCCCTTGAACTCGATGTTGCCGCTGAACGCCTCCGAGCCGGTGCCGAAGAAGTCGGCCGGGATCGGGGTCTCCGAGAAGTCCTGGAACGACTGCCCGCCGCCGGGCGTCGACCACAGGTCGGAACCTGCCGGGATCGTCACTGCCGACCCGGCCTCGACGATCGAGGCTCCGGTCAGGATCACCGTCGCAAGCAGGACCAATACGATTGCCCGCCGATGATCGCCACGCTGATCGGTGCAACTTCCATTCACCATGATTCGCTCTCCTCAACTTGTCCAGCAAGACGCACGACCCCCGATGAGCCCACGGCCCATCGTGACGCATAGCCGGCTGCGGCGTGAGACTGACCGCGCAAACGCACACTTGGTTTCAGAAAGACACCGTCCGGCCCGTGTGCGGGAGGCTACCGCGGCGCGACGGAGAGTCAAGACAATTCCGCAGAAAGGTCCCGGCCTTGGTTGCAGCCTATTGTCGGACCCGCGCAGCCCACTGCTCGAACTCGTGTTGCAGTTTCGCGACAACCGCGGGGTGCTCGGCCGCGATGTCCTTCGTCTCGCCGAGGTCGTTTGCCAGGTCGAACAGCTTGAACGGCTGGTTCTTGTTCGTCCTCAGCAGCTTGTACTGGCCGCTGCGGACCGCACTCATCTTGCGGAACTGGAAGAAGAGCGACCTGTGGGGTGATGGAGCCTCACCGGCCAGTGCGGTCGTGGGGTCGCGCCCGTCGATGACACGATCCGTGGGCATGGCCGCGCCGGCCAACTTCAGCGCCATCGTGAAGAAGTCGCAGCTCAGCAGCGGTTCGCGGCACAGGGTGCCCGCCTTGATGCGGCCCGGCCAGCGCACGACGCACGGCACACGGATGCCGCCCTCCCAGAGCGTCACGCCGCCGTCGCGCAACGGTCTGTTGGAGGCGACTTCGAGCCCTCTGTTCTCGAGCATGAACGCCCCGTTGTCGGAGTAGAAGATCACTACGGTCTTGTCGCGCAAGCCGGACGCGTCGACCTGATCGAGGACCCGACCGACCCCGGCGTCCATCGCCGTGACCACGGCGTGGTACCGTTTCTTCTCGTCGCGTGTGTCGGATGGGTATCCGTATTGCTCGAAGGCTTCGCGCGGCGCCTGCCAGATGTTGGGCTGCCCCGGCTTCTTGTTGCGGGCGCTCGGGAAGTGCGGAGCGTTGAACGGCAAGTAGACGAAGAACGGGCGGCCGGCGTTCCGTCGGATGTAGTCGCACGCGGCGTCGGCGAACAGGTCGGTGCTGTAGCCCTCGACGTGGGCGGGCTCGGTTCCGCGATACATGTCGTGTCGACCGGCGTAGACGTGCGTGTAGTAGTCGATGTTGCCCGACGCGTGCCCGAAGAAGGTGTCGAAACCGCGTTCGGTGGGCCGGCTGCCGGGCGCGAAGCCGATGTTCCACTTGCCGAAGCAGGCCGTTCCGTAACCCGCCGACTTCAGGAAGTGGGGGATGAGCAACTCACTGTGCCGTAGCCCGACGCCGAGGTTCTCGGCCGCGCTGAGCTGATGCATGAGCCCGTTGCGTTGCGGATAGCGCCCGGTCAGCAGCGCCGCCCGCGAGACAGTGCACGTGGGAGAAGCCGTGTAGAAATCGGTGCAGCGAACACCCTGGGACGCCAGCCGGTCGAGATGCGGCGTCTTGATCACGGTGCTTCCGTAGCAGCCGACGTCCCCGTAGCCGAGGTTGTCGGCCGTGATGAGGACGATGTTGGGACGCTGACCCGGTCCGGAAGGCTGAGCGAGCGTGAGCGACGGGACCAATGCACTGCACACCAAGAGCAAACCGACCAGGAGCGTACGTGTGTTCATGAGACAGGGCACTCTTCTACGTTCGATGTGGCAAACGGCCCCCGTGGGAGGTGGTGGCGCGGCAAGTGACGAATGAATGACGAAACCCGAATTCCGAAGGCAGAGGCGCCAACGTCCTCGTCATTCTGTCATTGAGCGGGTGGGGCACCCACACGCTACTCTGGCGGCTCGATGAACCCGTAGTACCGCCCCATCCAGTACGGCAGGAGCCAGAACACGCCGTCGCTTTCCGTGTGCCCGCCGTCACCCTGGACGGCCCGCCACGGGTTGTTGTCCCACCGAAACATGGCCCGCTCGCTCGGCGGCAGCATCCGGTCCGTCTGGACGCTTTCGAACTCCGGCGTGCGCACCAGCCGGATGTCTGCGCGCTTCGAATTGTCGACCCGCCAGCGGACCAGGTCGAGGGGAGCATCGCGCAGAAACGCGATGGAAGCGTCCAACTCCGGATCCGCGCCCACGAACGACCCGTATACGAAGTTGAGGTACGGGCTCCGATCGCCGCGACAGGCCGCGTACCACTGGTCGATGCTCTTGCGGTAGAGCTGCCTGAGCTCGGGATCCTTTTCGTAGAAGAGCAGGCCTGGAAACGCCAGGGCCAGAAGCTCCTCGTCGATGTGCGAGCGCCACGCCGGGTTGAGTGCCTTGCCCCGGAGCACGTTCTTCGCGTAGTTGTGTTTGTGCAGCAGGTCCAGGTAGTGCCGCTGGTACTTCTCATCGCCCGTCGTGTGGTGCGCGACCTTGAGATACGACAGGATCTCCACCGAGTTGATGCCGCGCTCGATCTCCCAGTCCGGGTCGCCGTTGAGCTTCTCCGGTGACCACACACCCCATCGCGTGTGCGTTCCGTCGAGGTCCTTGAACACGTATCCGTCGGCGATGATGGCATCCGTGATGTCGCGGACGTGTTCGCGGACGCGCTTGCGCTCCGCGTCATCGGCGGCCAGGTCGTAGTAGAACAGGTAGCCGCAATAGTGTCCGGTTACCTCGTCGCTGCTGGTGTCTCCCTTCCAGAGCCACTTGCCGTCGCGGGACGGATGCCAGCGCGTCGTGACGCGTTTGCTGCGCGAGTCGCGAATCCGCATGTCGGCCCACTGCTGATCCGAGATCTTGCGGTTGGGGTCGGCCATTCGCTTCCAATCGGGGGGAATCACGGTGCGGGCGACGAAACCGGGGGTCTCGGTCACGGTCTGCAACACCCGAAACGCGTCGAACGCCTTGCGGGCGTTGGCCCGGGCCTGCGGCTCCTTCGTGACCGCGTAGCGGAATGACTCCATCATCAGGTACATGGCCGTGTACTGACCGTCGTTGTCGTCGTCGCGCGGTTCCCAGGTGCTCGTGTCGCCCGGTTTCTTCAACCGGCACTTCTCGACCAGCCCCGGCTCGCGCATGTGCCGGGCCATGCAGATGGCGTGAAAGTGCGCGGCCTTGTCGGCGAGCGTCATCCGGCGCTGCTTGATCGCGCTCACACCGGCGCTGGTCGCGACCCAAGCCGTGCCGTCGGCGTCGAACGCCACGTCGCGCACTTCGTCGCTGAGCAGCCAGCGCCGGCTGTGCCGAAGCGACCAGCCCTTTCCGTCGTGGCGGGCCGAGCCCAGCGAAGTACCCACCCACATCGTCCCGTCCGGCCCGCGGTCGACCGATCGAACTTCGATGTTGGGGAGCCCCTCGGCAGGAGTGAACTGAGCGACGCGCTTGTCGCCCTCGTAGACGGTGATACCTCCGAGCCCACCGATCCAGAGCCGTCCGTCCGAAGCGCGGGCGAGCGACGTGACGGCCGCACTCAGCAGATCCTTTTGCGAGTGATGCCACTTGGTGCCCGCCTTCGTGTGGTGGTACAGCCCGCGTTCCGTGGCGATCCACAAGCCGCCGTCGGCGTCCGGCGCTAGGGCTCGGATGCTTCGTGCGCAGTGAATCTCCTCGCGTGCCGGTCCGCTCTTGCCGATCCACCACAGCCCGTCGGGCCCGGCCGCGACGATCCCGTCCTTCGCTGCACACACCGCGCTGATCGGATGCTCGACGCCGGCGACACGCTCGAGCCCCGTTGCCGTCGAACGGTAGACACCGTTCCACGCCCCGATCCAGACGGTGCCGGTGCGGTCGGCCACGGCGGCATACGTCGGACCGGCATTGTCCTTCTCCATCCCGCCGGCCCAACTCGTCTCTCCCTTCTTCAGCACGTACGCGCCGGCCCGCGTGGCGGCCCAGACGTGTCCGCCACCATCCACGGCCACGGAGCGGACATCGTTCATGCCGGCGTCCTCTCCGACGGCGTACGGCTCGTGATACTCCTGGACGAACGGCGTATCGGGCACGCCCTCGGCGGCCATTGCCGACGGTGCCGCCGCGATCGTCATCGCAACTGTGGACAGGATCAGTGCGCTCATCTTCTTGAACATGTCTCGTGCTATCCTCCTGTGCTTGGCCCAAGGGCAGGAGCCTTCGAGCTCGTGCCGGCGGCATGTCTCGCGCGTGCCTATCGTGGGGAGGGTACGCTACCGCATCAATGCTCCGCTGTGAAGCTCACTGCGGCCCGGCCCGCCGAGCGGGGTTCGTGACACCTTCGGCGGGTGGCATGGGCAGGGCCCAATCCGCAAGGATTGGGTTTTGCCCGTGTCTGCGGAGGGGCGCGCGACCCCACGGGCAAACCTCGCTCGCGCGCGAGCGACGCCAGCCCATGCTCCACAGTCGAGAGGCCGCCGAAAGTGTCACGCACCCCGCCGAGCGTTCAGGCACTCGAGGACCGGCCCGATTTTCAGACGCGTGCGGTAGGTGATCGTGGGGACCGAAAGCGATGGGAGCCGGCTGGCGAGAGAGGCGGCGATGGCCACGATGATGGGCGCGTCTGCGAACCGCGCCAGCGTCTGCTTCTTCTTCTCCAGGTACTCCGGAGTCCAAAAGCCGATGATTTCGAGATGCACAATCGTTCCGTCCGAGTGGCGGAAGACGAAGTCGGGCAGGAAGACACGTTGGTTGCGGACGAGAACGTCACCTTCGCGTTCGAGTCGCCAGCCGTCGCGCTCGGGGCCGAACTTCTCGGCGAACGCCTGTTCGACTTCGGAGTCGAAGGCATCGCTTGGCGGCAGATGGCTTCGCAGCCCATCGCGCGGGGACAGCGCGAACGTGGCGATACCGCGGGGGAGGCGCAACCGTGCCGACATCTCCCAACCGCGGCACGCGAGCAGGCCCGGGAGGAACTTCGCCAGGTCGACTCCGTACCGCCGAGTGTGCCGGAGGACCGATGCGGGACCGGCAAGCCGGATTCGGTAGGTGCCGGTGTCGATCGCTTCCACTTCGTGCAACAGTCGATTGAACTTCACGTGACGGAAGATCCGCTTGAAGTCCTTCCGGGCGACGACGGTCATCTCCTCGGCCCAGAAGAGCAGGGTCTGGGCCTGAGCCACGTTGTACCGGCGCAGGAGCTCCTCGGGTGTCGGACATCCGTCGAATCGTGTGAGCCGGTGGTAGGCGGGCAGGTCGGCGTACATGGCCCGCTCGATTGTCGGCCAGGGCATGCCGATCTCGGCGGCGATGGCTCGCTTGACCTCGCGCTCGGCGTGCTGAAACAGAGCATCGGGTTGGCTCACGAGCGGGTGCCGTCGGGCGGCGAGGGCGAACACTTGCGTCCGCAAGCGGTAGGCGCGCCCGTCGCCGTCGGTCTCGTACTCGGCGACCCGGTCGAGCAGCCGGATGAACGCCCGGATGCGTTGGGGAGGACAGTCGGGCTCGTCGGCGAAGACGGCCTCCGCCGCGCGGTGCAACTGCTCGCGCGTCTTGCCTCGGCCGCTGTGGTAGACGGCCAGCAATCGTTCGGCGAACTCGATGTAGCCCGCGTGCGCTGTGCGGGTCAGACAATCCGCGTACGCCCGGCCGCGTTCACCGCGATAGATCGCGAGTTCCTTGGACAGCATGCCTGCGTTTCGCGCTACAGGTTCATACGCCGCGTTCGCTCGAATGCATCGCTTCGGCGGCGGGATCGTGACCGCAGCTCCTCGCGGGTCTCCTGGCAGACCACTTCGTAGAGCACGGCCGTGGTTCGCGCGCTGCGGCGGAGAATCCGGCCGAGACGCTGCTTGGCCTGGCGCGGCGAGCTGAAGCCGCCAAGCACGACGCCCACCTTGACCGCGGGCACGTCGATCCCTTCATCCAGGACCTGGTTGGCCACGATCGCTCGCAGGCGGCCCGCCTGGAATCCGTCGAGGATCTCTCCTCGCTCGCGCCTGCCCGTCTTGTCGATGATCATCGGGATGAGGAAGCGCCGCGAGACGTCCAGAGCCATCTGGTTCGAGCCGGTGAAGACGAGCGCCTGCTCGTGGGTGTGCAGCCGGAACAGATCCTCGAGCACGCGGAGCTTCTCGGCCGCCCGGGTCTCGATGGCCTGCTTGGCGTGGAACGCGCGGAGCACGCTTCGGGCTTCCGGATCATTGCCCGCCTCCTTGCACACGTCTTCCCACTGGTGTCCGGGCTTGGCCTTGCGGCGCTCGTTCATGAACCGTCGGATCTGCCCGCTGAGCGAATCGTAGCGCTGCTGCTCTGCGTTGCTTAGCGTGACGGGGATGCGCACGGTCTGGTAGTCGGCCAGCGTGGTCCCTCGGGCGTCGGGAATCTCCTGCCGGTAGCAGATCGGACCGATCAGCTCATCGAGATAGACATGTCGACCGTCGGTACGCTCGGGTGTGGCGGTCAGGCCCATGCGCAGCTCGGCCGCACAGAACTCAGCGGCCTGCCGGAGGCTGGGGGCCGGCAGGTGATGGGCCTCGTCGAAGATCACCAACCCGAACCGGTCGCCCATCCGTTCCATGTGGATGTAGGCGCTGTCGTAGGTCGTGACGGTGACCGGGCGAATCTCGTGCCGTCCGTCGCCGAGGATGCCTGCGTCCACGCCGAAAACTTGGCCGATTCGCCGGTGCCACTGGTACATCAGGTCCCGGATCGGTGCGACGACCAGCGTGGCTATCCGGCACTGGTCCATCGCAGCCAGTGCGACGACCGTCTTGCCCGTACCCGTCGGCATGATGATCTGGCCGCGTCGGTCGACCTGCTCCCAGGCAGCCAGCGCTTCGTGTTGGTCGTCGCGGAGTTCGGGAAGCTCGACCCGCGCCCAGCGGAGCGTCAGCGGTCGGGGCAGTGCATCACGAACCTGCCCGGCCAACGAGCGACGAACCGACGTGTAGTAGCGAGCAAGACATCGCCACTGCCGAGTCCGGGCGTCCCACTGGAAAGGAGCGCTCAACGCTTCGTGAGACCCCGCGACCACCAGCGTGCCACGGTCAAAGGCTAGCGTGGGAACAGTCGACATCGGTTCAGTCCATACGAATGCAGGCTACCCGAGGCCAGCCAGTGACTCAACAACGTATCGCGTTTGATGTACAATAGAACGAGCGCCCCGTCGCGAGGGAGGGTATTGGAGGGATCGGTAGCGTCACAGTGCCACGTGTTCGTTGGGGCTGTCGGTGCGCGGTGTCTCGGAGAGCGCATGAAGTAGCGGGTCGAATTCAAGCCCAGGGCCATTCGTGATCTGGACGCGCTCTCCGCCGAGGTTGCCCGCAGAGTGCTGCGCAAGATTGAAGCGATGCAGGATGATCTGGCTGGAGGCGTGAAACGATTGACCAGCGTCACTCCCGAGTACCGCTTGCGGGTCGGCGATTATCGAGTGTTGTTCGAAGCTGAGGAAGACCGGGTCGTCATTTATCGAGTGCGGCATCGCCGTGAGGCGTACGGCCGATAGCGAGGAGCAGATCATGATGGAACTTCACCCGGAAATCCTGAAGAAGAACGGCAAGAGCGAGTTCGTTGTCTTGCCATATGAGGAATTCGTCGCCATTCAAGAACTTCTCATGGACGTCGAGGACATCCTCGAACTGCGTCAGGCCAAGCAGGACGAGGCCGACGAGGCAAACGTCTCCCTGGCCGACGTCAGAGAACGCTTCGGGCTCGACGGGTGATGTGGCAACCCCGACGGCTGAAACCATAGGTCACGAGACCCGCATAGGCAATCCTCACGGGATAGCCGTGTGCTGCACTGCGGCGGGCTGTCATAGGTCTGCGGCAGTGACATCATGCGCTTATTGTGAGCCGCGGAGTTGTCCGAGCATGTTGGACAACTGCCCGACCCATTGCTGGAGCGCCTTCTCGTCGGGGAGTGCGATGCGCAGCTCGGGGCGGCCGGTCGTCTCGTCTTTCGCGATGCGGGGTTGGATGCCTGGGGCGGCATCCCTCGATGCCCGCTCGCTCGGTCCGGCCAGGGCCCGGCCGAGGCCCAGCAACAGCTCAGCGCCTTGGGTGAGGACCTGGCCCAAGGCGGCGGCGTCGAGCGGTTCGGGTGGTCCGGCAACTGACCCCTGATCGGCGGCGGTCGGCGTCGGCTGGGGTTGCTCTGTGGGTCGGTCCTCTTCGACGGGCGTCGACGACACCTGCGGGACGGAAGACGTGGCGGTTTCGACCGTCTTCATGAAACGATTCATGGCGCTGTCGCCCATGAACACCTTGTCGGCCGTTCCGTCGAGAACACCGGTGAACATCGACTTCTTGAACGCCAGCAGCGACAGCATCCCGTGCTCGATCGTGCCCTCGGAGACGAAGTTGACCACGCGCACCGATCGCTTCTGCCCCAGTCGATGGACCCGTCCGATTCGTTGCTCCAGCACGGCCGGATTCCACGGGATGTCCATGTTGATCACCGTGGACGCGGTCTGCAGATTCAGACCCACGCCGCCCGCGTCGGTGGACAGGAACACACGACAGTCCTTGTCCTCACGGAGGGCGCGGGTCAGGTGCTTTCGCTGCGGGCTGGGTACGCCGCCATGCAGGTGCACGTGTCCCCAACCGCGGTCGTTCAGCATCTCGACCACCAGCTCGTTCATGCGGACCCACTGGCTGAAGATCACCACCTTGGCTCCATGCTCCTCGAACACCTCGCCGAGCAGTTGGGCCAGCTCTTCCACCTTCGTGCCGTTGCGGGTCTCGTGATCGACCAGGTAGGTATTGTCGCAGGCCATGCGCATGTACTGGAGAGCGATGCGCATACGCAGTTGGTCGGCTTCGGTCAGAAACTTGTGCTTCCGCCACTTGTGCACGAGGCGGGCGACCGTGTCGCGATTCTCGTCGTGCGGCAGCCATTGCGGCTCGGTCATGGGCACGAAGAAGTTCTTGTCCATTCGCGGCGGGAGCTGATCGAGGACTTGCTTCTTCGTGCGGCGGACCAGGATGGGCGCGAGCGTCTTGTTCACTCGCCCGAGATCTTGGTATCCGACGATCTTCGTGGAACCCTCCTCGATGATTTCATGGGCGGCCTTGAACGCGAACAGCGGGCCCAGCCGGTGCCGGTCGACGAACTCGACGATCGAGTGCAGCTCCTCCAGACGGTTTTCGAGCGGTGTCCCGGTCAGCACGAGCGCATACCGTGAATCGATCTGCTTGACCGATTTGGCGGTGCGGGTTTGCCAGTTCTTGATCCGTTGCGCTTCGTCGAGAACCACCAGTTCGGGCTCCCACGCGCGGATCGCATCCAGGTCGCGGTGCACGACATCGTAGTTGACGATCTTGAAGAAGGCCTCGTTCTGTCCGTAGAGCTCTGCCCGTTTGTGCGTCAGGCCTTCGATCACCAGGGCCGGTCGGGTGGAGAACTGCGAGATCTCGTGATGCCACTGGCTCTTCAGGGACGCGGGACAGACGATCAGCACGCGCTCGACTCCGTACTCGCGAGCGAGCAGTTCTGACACGGCGATGGCCTGGATCGTCTTGCCGAGCCCCATTTCGTCGGCAATGATTGCCCGCCCCGCGCACGCGGCGAAGAGCGCGCCCTCGCGCTGGTAAGGAAAGAGCCGAACCTTGAGCAGGCGGTTCCAGAGCGTCGCCTTGCCCCGTCCGCCATAGCGATCGTGCAATCGTGCGTGTCGTGTGCAGTCGTCCCGCACCTCCGCGATGAGGGCGGCCGCGTCATCGTAGACCCGCAGCTCATGCTTCACTCGACCCGCCTCGCGAAGGAAGCGATCGATTCGCGCGAACGCGCTGGGTCTGAGGGCTCCGTCAGCTATGAAGTACTGGTCGGCTGCCCTCCGGAGTTCGGGCGGGCAGTCGACTCCCGGTGCGATCATGACCGACCGCCGGGCGCCGTACCGGACATACACTTCGGCGAAGGGCGGCCGGAAGCCCTTGCTCAGGGCCGCCGCGTGTCGGTCGCGAAGCCTGTGCAGGGTGGCCTCGATGTGCTTGCAGGTGCCGAGGGTGTTGACTGCGTAGTCCGGGCATGAGCAGTAGTTGACGCCCGGCGATTCGCCGCGAATCACGACCCGATAGGTCTTCTGCGTTGCCGGGTTCGTGACCGCGAACTCCGAGAACACCCGCTCGGAGCCCAGGTTGCGGATCTCCATCTCCTGTTCGCGTCCGAACTGCTGCCGCAACGCGATCTGCCAGTCGTGCAGCGCCATGTCGTCCGGTTTGTGCGTGCGGGAGACCTTCTTGGGCTTGGCTGAACCGTTCTTCGTTCGACGTGAGCGCCTGGCCGTGGCGGTGGGCATTGGTCTGTCCTCCTGACATATCTGGTTGAGGAGGGCATGCTAGAGGGGGAGCGGCCGGCCTGTCCAGAGGAGAGACTCCCGGCACGGTGGCGGGCGGGATTCCCGCAGAATTCCTGTCCCGGGCCTGTTGACAACCGCCGTCGCATCCGATATGAATTAGGATCTGTGCCTTGGTTTCCTGGAGTCCCGGTTTCGTGTGGAGGACGGGTCGCCAGTCTGAGCTTCATCGTACGTCGGGCATGCTGCTGCTGGGCTTGCTTCGACTGCGCACCTTGTGCGCACGTGGGCTCCGAGCGATCTAACGGCAACCCCGAAAATCAGAATCGTTCGAAGCCCCACGCGAAACGGCGGTGGGGCTTCTTTTTTGGACACTTTTTTCAGGTGGCAGTGCCATGAGCGACAACGCAACCCACATCCGGATCTTCGACACCACGCTCCGGGACGGTGAGCAGTCACCGGGGGCGTCGATGAACACACCCGAGAAGCTGGAGATCGCCCGCCACCTGGAGGCCTTGGGAGTCGACATCATCGAGGGCGGGTTCCCGATTACCAGCACCGGCGACTTCGAGGCCGTCCGGGCCATCAGTCATGAGCTGGGCACGGCGTGCGTGGCCGGACTGGCCCGATGCGTGAAGGCCGACATCGACCGGGCCGGCGAGGCACTGAAGGGTGCGAACAACCCCCGCATCCACGTGTTCTGTGCCACGAGCAAGATTCACCGCGAGCACAAGCTCAAGAAGGCGATCGACGAGATCATTCGCCTGTCGGTCGAGTCGGTGAAGCATGCCCGCGAGTACACTGACAACGTCGAGTTCAGCCCCGAGGACGGCTCGCGGACCGAGCTGGACGTGCTCGTCGACATCACCGCGGCCGTGGTCGAGGCCGGGGCCACCACCGTCAACATCCCCGACACCGTGGGCTACGCCGTGCCCGCCGAGTACGGGCACATCTTCGCGTACGTGCGCGAGAAGCTCCCGATGCTCGACGAGAGGGACGTTTACCTCTCGGCTCATTGTCACAACGACCTGGGCCTGGCCGTGGCCAACAGCATCGCAGCCGTGCAGAACGGCTGCCGACAGGTCGAGTGCACCATCAACGGCATCGGCGAGCGCGCGGGCAATGCGGCTCTCGAAGAGATCGTCATGGCCCTCCGCACGCGGCATGACTACTTCGAGCGCTTCGCCACGCGTATCAAAACCTCGAAGATCTTCCCGCTCTCACGAATGGTCTCGACGGTCACCGGCCTGCACGTGCAGCGGAACAAGGCCATCGTCGGTGAGAACGCCTTCGCCCACGAGGCCGGCATCCATCAGGACGGCATGCTCAAGCACAGCACGACCTACGAGATCATGAACCCGGAGGACGTGGGCATCCCGTCCAGTAAGCTCGTGCTGGGCAAGCACTCCGGGCGGCACGCGCTGGGGAAACGGCTCGAGGAACTCGGGTACTTCCTGGACCAGAGCCAGCTTAAGACGGCCTACGAGCGGTTCAAGGAACTGGCCGACAAAAACAAGGACGTCTTCGACGAGGACCTCGACGCCATCGTGGTCGACATGGTGCTCGTCGGGCCCGGCCTGTGGGAACTGGACAACCTGCAAGTGACGGCGGGCACGCACGTGATCTCGACGGCTACGGTGCGGTTGCGGAACACGCAGACCGACGAGACGATCGTGGACGCGGCCACCGGGGACGGGCCGGTCGACGCGGCCTACTCCGCGGTCCAGCGCATGACCGGGGTCTCCGTCAAGCTGGTCGACTACGGGCTCCGGGCCATCACGGGCGGCAAGGAGGCCCAGGGTGAGGTGACGGTGCAGATCCGGGCCAACGGGCGCAGAGTGCGCGGTCGCGGCGTGTCGACCGACATCGTGGTGGCCTCGACCCGGGCCTACGTCAGCGCGATCAACCGGATGCTGTCCATCGAGGCAAACGGCACCGAGAAACACGGGCAGCCGTAGAGGCCGGCGGCGGGGTCCCGAGCCGCCGGATTCATCCGGCGATCCGAACCGCGCCCGCTAGGAAGCGGCGCCAGGATGGGTGCCACGGGCAGCTTGCCTGCCCGTGTGTTGGGGACACTGGCGGACAAGCCGCCAGTGGCACCCGCACGACGTTCGTTGGGTGGCATGCCCAAGCGAAGCGCCGGCATGTATAACGTTGCGAGTGCGTGCGCGCGGGAACGCCACGTATGGCGGTGCCCGGCCCGCTGGTGCGGCCCGGGCTTGGCCATGGTACCCGGTGGACACATCCGGCGATCCGAACCTCGCCCATTGGGCGGCGTACGGAAGTCAGAAACACGGGAGGACACGGTGGCGATTCGTGCGGTTACGTTCGATTTCTGGGGTACGCTCTATCGCGACACGATCGAGGCCACCGCGCGGCGGCGTGATCGCCGCGTGCGGCAGATCGAGTCCTTTCTCGCCGCGAAGGGCACGACGAGAACGGCGCAGCAGGTGCGTGGGGCACTGGTTGCAGTGGAGCAGCGGGCGGCGAACGACATCCAGACGGGGCAGGGATCGGCGGACAAGATGCGGATCGGTGACATGCTCGCCGAGGCGCTGGGTTGTAGCGTCGACGAAGAGGGTATCGAGACGCTCGGGGCCGTGGTTGCCGGGGCGGTTGTGTACCATCCGCCGGTGTTGATCGACGGCGCGCAGGAAATGTTGGAGACGCTCGAAGGGAAGTACCGGATGGCGGTCATCTGCAACACGCGATTGTCGGTGGGTGAGGCCCTGCGTCAGGTGATGGCCAACGATCTGGTGCTCGACTACTTCGAGACGCAGACGTTCAGCGACGAGACGCCCGTTTCCAAGCCGGCCGCCCGGCCGTTCCTGCATACCATCGAGTTGATGGGCGTTCCGCCGACCGAGGCCGTCCACGTCGGCGACAGCGAGCCACTCGACGTGCACGGAGCCAGGAAGGCCGGCATGCATGCCGTCCTCATCCGCAACGGCTCCGCGGCAGCCCCCAGCCGTGCCAATGCCGTCATCGCGTCACTCGCCGACCTCCCGGCCGCACTGGAGGTCATCGCGTGACCCATCTGTGTGCGTCCATCACGGCATCGAGTCCCGATCGGATGATCGCCGAGGCCAAACGCGCGACGGACGCCGGTGCAGATTTCCTCGAGTTGCGACTGGACTATCTCGATTGTCCGGACGCAGACGCAGCTTCGTTGCTCGCGGGGATTCCGGGTGCGAAGATCGTGACCTGTCGCCCACCGGACGAAGGGGGGCGATACGCCGGCGATGAAAGGGTGCGGATCTCCTTGCTGGAGGCGGCAGCGGGGGGCGGCGCCGAGATGATCGATTGTGAGTTCGCGGCGTGCTCACGATCTGACGACGTGCGCGCGAAGCTGAAGCGCGCGACCGCAGTCGATCGCGAGTCGGATGCGGGGGGCTGCAAGCTTGTTCTGTCGCATCACGACTTCGCCCGCACGCCAGAGGACCTGGGCCGCGTGCTCGAATCGCTGCGGTCCGGCGGAGCGCAGGTGGCGAAGGTCGCGACGAAGGCCGAGACGATCACGGATTCCTTGCGGATGCTCTCGGCGCTGCGCGAGATGGCCGGTCGCATGCCGACGATCGCGTTGTGCATGGGCGAAGCGGGGCTGATGACGCGCGTGCTGGCCCGGAAGCTCGGGGCGTTTCTGACGTTCGCTTCGCTCGAACAGGGGCGGGAGTCGGCTCCCGGTCAGCCGACCATCGCCGAACTGCGCGATCTGTACCGTTGGGATGCGATCGACGCCGACACGGTCGTATACGGCGTGATTGGGTGCCCCGTGGCGCACTCGATGAGCCCGGCGATCCACAACGCGGCCTTCGGTGAGGTGGGTGTCAATGCCGTCTACTTGCCGTTTCTCGTCGAGCCCGGAACCGAACCGTTTGATGCGTTCGTAGGCGGATGCATCCAACGGCCGTGGCTGACGCTGCGCGGTTTGTCCGTGACGATTCCGCACAAGCGATCGGCCCTGGCGTTCGCCGGCGAGAACGTAGAGCCGCTGGCGGTCAAGATCGGTGCGGTCAACACGCTGGTGATCGACGAGAGCGGGGCGGTGCGAGGCCTGAACACCGACTACGCGGCCATCCTCGATTCGCTCACGAGTACGCTGAACTGCGCCCGTACGGATCTCGCCGCGGTGCCGGTGGCGGTGCTCGGAGGCGGCGGGGCGGCGCGGGCGGCCGTCGCCGGTCTGTCGGATTGCGGATGCGCGGTCACGATCTTCAACCGCACCGGCGAGAAGGCCCGAGGGCTGGCCGCGGAGTTCGCGTGTGAAGCGAGACCGTGGGGCGATCGCAGCGACCACGGCGCGAAGATCGTGATCAACACGACCAGCCTCGGCATGCACCCGCACACCGATGCCACGCCGCTGCCCGCCGAAGCGCTGCGCGAAGACATGACCGTCTTCGACACGGTCTACAACCCGATCGAGACGCAACTGCTCGCCGCGGCGGGGCAGGCCGGCTGCATCGTCATTGACGGCGTCACCATGTTCGTGCGGCAGGCGGCGGCGCAATTCAAGCTGTTCACCGGACACGATGCCCCCGTGGCGTTGATGCGCGACGTGGTCACCCGGCGGCTGACGGGATGACACCGTGGATCTTCATCACGCTGGTCGCGGCGGCCGTCGCCACGTCCACCGTCTCGGCCATCCTGGGCATGGGCGGTGGGCTCGTGCTTCAGGCGGTGCTGATGATGGCCCTGCCGCTGACCGTCGTCATCCCGCTGCACGCGGCGGTGCAGTTATCGAGCAACGTGACGCGGCTGGCCGTCTATCTCAAGGACATGGAGACGCGGATCGTCGGCCGGTATTGCGTGGGGGCCGTGTTCGGCGGGGTCGGCGGCTGGTTCTTCCTCGAGCAGCTCCGCCCGAAGCCCGGCACACCGGCCGAGCGGGGGCTCGAGGCGGCCATCGGGATCATCATCCTGGCCGCGACTTTCCTGCCCCAACCGAACTTCGAGCGGCGGCTCGGCGACAACGTATTCGTGCTGGTGGGGGCGGCGGGGACGTGCATCGGGATCCTGGTCGGGGCGGTGGGGCCGTTCATTGCTCCGTTCTTCGTCCGCGAAGGCATGTTCAAGGAGCGGCTCATCGCCACCAAGGCCGCTTGTCAGGCGGTCACGCACGTGGTTAAGATTCCGACCTTCGTCCTTTGGGGATTCGACTTCAGGCCCCACGTGGGCCTGCTGGCAGCGATGATCGCCGCCGTCGTCGTGGGGACGCTGATCGGCCGACGGCTGCTGAAGTACGTGCCCCTGAAGGTGTTCGTGACGGCCGTCAAGGTGTTTCTGGTGCTGGCCGCCGTGAAGTTCATCGTCGGCTTTGAGTAGTCGGGTGGCCCATGTCTGACGCCGTGGGTCGTTCGACCGCTGCTAAATCGCGAGACGAGTGTGTGAAGAATGACGAATGACGAAGTCCGAATGACGAATGCCGAAGCGCGCCGCGGGCTGCGGGCCACCGATCGGGTGGGTCAACCGTTCAGGCGTCCGGGAGGCGAATCAGTGGGCCATGGGGCGACGCCTTCGTCATTCGGGCTTCGACATTCTTTCGTCATTCGTCATTCGGACTTCGTCATTACCCCCCGGAGTGGCCTGCGTCTCTAGACGCGGGGAACGCCAACAAACAGGAGAAGGGTCGTGCCTACGAAGACCACTCGACCGAAGAAAGTCGTGCTTGCCTACTCGGGCGGGCTGGACACGAGCGTGATTCTGCCGTGGATCCGCGAGACCTATGGATGCGACGTGATCGCGTACTGCGCCGAGCTCGGGCAGGGCGACGAGTTGAAGAACATCAAGCGGAAGGCCCTGGCCAGCGGGGCGTCGAAGGTGATCGTCCGTGACCTGCGCAAGGAGTTCGTCGAGGACTTCCTGTGGCCGATGCTGCGCAGCGGAGCGGTGTACGAGCGGCGGTATCTGCTGGGTACGTCGATCGCCCGCCCGCTGATCGCCAAAGAGCAGGTGCGCGTTGCGGCCGAGGAGGGCGCCGATGCCGTGGCCCACGGCGCGACCGGCAAGGGCAACGACCAGGTGCGCTTCGAGACGACGTATCTGGCGTTGAACCCGAAGCTGAAGATCATCGCGCCGTGGAAGGACCCGCGGTTCGATCTGGTCAGCCGCGAGGCGGCCGTCGAGTACGCCCAGGCCCGCAACATTCCCGTCGAGGCCACCAAGAAGTCGATCTACTCGCGCGACCGGAACATGTGGCATCTCTCGCACGAGGGCGGCGAGTTGGAGAGCACCTGGGCCGAGCCGCTCGACGAGATGCTGGTGGTGTCGGTGCCTGTCGAGAAGGCTCCGGACCGTGCGGCCTACGTCGAGATCGGCTTCACCCGCGGGGTGCCCACGCACCTGGACGGCAAGAAGATCGACGGCGTCAAGCTCATCGAGCGGCTCAACGCTCTCGGCGGCAAGCACGCCGTCGGCCAGGTCGACCTGATCGAGAACCGGCTCGTGGGCATGAAGTCGCGCGGCGTGTACGAGACGCCGGCGGGCACGATTCTCTACGAGGCTCTTCGGGGGCTGGAGTCCGTCTGCCTCGATCGGGAGACCGAGCACTACAAGGAGCAGGTGGCGCTGCGCTACGCCGAGTTGGTCTACTACGGCCTGTGGTACAGCCCGCTGCGCGAGGCGCTCGACGCGTTCGTCAACAAGACGCAGGAGAACGTAACCGGCGTGACGCGGGTCAAGCTCTTCAAGGGCGCGGCCCGGGCCGTCGGGGTCAAGAGCCCCAAATCGCTGCACCGCGAGGACCTGGCCAGCTTCACCATGGGCGCCGAGTACGACTCCGCCGATGCCGACGGGTTCATTCGCATCTTCGCCCTACCCACAACAGTGCGCGGGGCCGTGCAGGGCACAGGCGTGAAGCTCAAGAAGCGACGAAAGTGAATTGCGAATCGCGGATTGCGGCGACTGCCTCCCCAACGGCAGCGCAAGCACAACCGAGACGCGACCGTGAGGGAGCGTGGCACGGGTGCCCCATCCTTCGCGGCCGTATGCGAAGGGTGGGGGACGGAGCTAATCGCTAGTGCCGTGTCCCAGAGTTGCCGAGGCGTATCTGATCCGAACC